>NZ_POHV01000035.1:0-74750 GCF_002884345.1 Pseudomonas sp. GW456-12-10-14-LB2 | reverse complement strand
AACTGACGCTGGTCGGCGGTGGCAGCTTCATCAAGATCGATGGCGGCGGCGTGACCATGAGCGGGCCGGCGATCAACGTGAACTCGGGTGGTGGACCGGGGAGCGGCACGGGTGCGGCGCCGTTGATGCCGGGTGTGCTGAAGCAGGCGGATACTGACAAGGCGGGCCAAGTCGTCAAGCCTTCCCTCGGCGCCTTCAAGGCACAGTCAAAGGCAGGCGTGTTGTTGCCGACACCGTCATGTCATCTCGACGCGACCGGGTGCTGCCCGGTTCACCAGACGGGAGCGTCAGCATGATTACCTCTATCCAGTCGCCTTTCGAGCACCCTGCGGCAACCGGGGCAATGTGCCTGATTCTGGATCGAAGCTTTGATCCGGACCTGCTGAGCCACCTGTTTCAAGGAGAAGAACAATCCCGGCCCAGTTGCATTCCATTGTTTACAAACACGCCTTACGCCGAGCTCCAGCCTGCCGGCCCCTATGTCGTCATGTATCCGGAAAAGCAGGCGGCTGCGAATTACGCCAGCAAACTGCTGGAGCAATCCGATGCAGGGTGTGTCGCTTGGTTGAGTGATCCGGCCTTGCTGGATCAGGGCATTGAGCACTGGCGCAGTCTGCTGACCGTGCAAACCGATGAAGACCCTCAGCAAATGATGCGTTTCTATGAACCGCGCTGGCTGGAGCCTCTGCTACTCAGCCTCAGCGAAGCTGAAAAAGCTCAATTCATCGGCCCCTTCAGTGGCATAGCCTGGCGCAACGAGATCGGCTGGAGGTATTACGCCAAGTCGCCTCAAAGCGCTTCAACGGAAACTCAGGCTCCGGGCTGGCTGTATTTGAGCCAAGAGCGCCAGGCGCTGATCGAGCAGGGCCGGCTGAAGGTGATAGCGACTCGTTTTGCCGACGATTATCACGAAGTCTTGCCCACGGAGGACGCCGTCGAATTCGTCCACCGCCAATTGCTCGCCGGCCAGGACATGGGCTACGAGCAAATGGCCGACCAGGAGCGATGGCTTCGAGTCGCCATCCAGCGTGGGGACAGTTTCTGGGATCACTCACCGGCCGCCGAATTACTGGCGCGTGACGACGTCGCGCTGGGCGACAAGCTGATGCAATTGGAAAGCCTGTGAATCACAAGGACGATGCGCAATGAGCAACACCTACACCGTTAAGAGCGGCGACACTCTTGGCAGCATTGCCGCCGCCAACAAATGCTCCGTGGCGGATCTTCGGGGACTGAACCCGATCATCACAGATCCCAATCACATCAAGGTCGGCTGGGTACTGAAATTACCTGCGGCCAAAGCCCTGCCACCATCCAAACACGCCGACAACCAAAGCACGACGGCTGTCAAAGGTGCCGTCGAGTGCAAGGACGAACTGGTCGATGTCGTACACATCACCGGAGATGAACACTTTTACATACTGACTGAAAAAGAGTCGAAAGACCTCAAGCAGCAGAGCGACCTCGTCAAAAAACTCATGGACGAGCTGCATCAGAATCTGGCCAAGGCGACCGAAGCCAGCAAATGCGCCAAGACCAAGGATCCGCAGGCTGGCTGCTCCTGCTCGCGTTGTGTCAAAGATGACTGGAACGCCAAGGCCGAGGAAGCAGGCCTGCTGCAACGTTCCCCTCCCCCAGTGGAAAAACCGAAAACTGTCATCGAGCGAAAGGAGGATCTGCAAGGCCAACTGGCGACCGTGCAAAAGGCCCGTGACTGGTATCAGCGCTACAAGCCGCAGCCCGCGTTCGAAGGCAACTATCTGGAGACCAACTGGGAAGGCCTGCAAGCCAAAAAAGTTGCCGAGCTCAACGCGGAGATTCAGTCACTGCGCAACCGGATTGCCGCACAAAGCAAAGCTGAAGCCGGCGACAGCTCCACCAGTGCCAACGGTGCAGCACCAGACATCAAACATGGCAAAGGGAAAGCCTCTGACACCCAGAAAGGCAAGCAGGTCAAAACCGGGATTACGGTGGTCGAATACATTTCCTTCCGTGACCCGTCTCGCCGCCACTACATCCCGGTGCGCACCCGAGAACAACTCACCTGGAGTGTCAAAGTCCCTACCAGGGTGATGCAAGGCAAACCACTGGACAAGAATCTGGCCAAGGATCTGATCAAGGACATTCGTACGGCGGTCAATGATGGTCGCAAGACCAGCCCTCTGGGCAGCCTGGAAGCCAAATTCACATCGTGGACGAGCAAGGATGACAACCTGCTCAACGCTCTGCACAAAGAATGCTCCTGGACCTCCAACGAAGCGGACTCCGCGATGTACGCGGTGTCGGCCGAAGCCCACGCGTTCCGTTTCGCTGCCACGGCCAGTGCCGGTATCAACAGTTGGGAACCCGGCAAAGGCAACATCGAACTTGGCGTCAAAGGCAGCGCAGCAATCTCTCTGGCTGAAGGCTCCGTTGCACTCAAGAGTTACTTTCCCGACCAGGGTGGCTACGTGGTGCGCATGCCGTACCGCAACGCCGAAGGCAAGGAAGTGGTCAGCGACATCGGCATCTTCCGCCTCGACGGCAAGGTGGAATTGTCTTGCTTCCTTGGCGCCACCGCGCAAGGCCAGGCAGGTGCCAAAGCCCAATACAAACCCAAGGAAGCAGAAGCCTCCGGTGTGACCGCGCTGTTGAGTACGCCCGACCTGGCCGTCGACAAGAAACGCGGCGGCAGCCTCGGCCTGAAGGGCAACGCATTCGCGGGCGTCCAAGGTGGCGGAACCGTAACCGGAACATTGAAGTGGCTTGATTCCACCAAACAAGGCGTGGGCAAGATCACGCCCGGACAGGCGAATGACAGTGGGAGTACGGACTGGTCGAGTCTGGTGGAAATCAAGGCGGAGGGGAATGTCGCACTCGGAATCGGAGCGAGTTTTGATTTTGGTATCGAAATTCGCGCCGACCGGTTGGCAATTAATTGCAAGGCAAGCTTAGTTTTCGGACCGGGTGCAGGTGGTGGCTTTGGTACGTCGATAGACTTAGAAAAAATTGGTGATTTGATCTATGTCTTTTGCAACGCGCTATCAAAAGCAGACTTCCACTATCAGTTGGCGGTGAGTAAGGATGCCTTCAACTATATGGCAAGAGGAATGTTCAGAATAGCTACGCAGCCAGGCGAAGCATTTGATGAGGGCTTTCGGAAGATTGGACTTTGGTGGGACGATCGACAGGCAACTAAGGTAGAAGCCCAAAACCTCGCAAAATATCTAATCAACAACCAGGCCATTAAAATAAAAAACAAGAAAATACCACTTGAAATTTTACCACCTGAAACCATTGGCCCGATGCTTCATTTATTAACCGAAAGCTTTGTGGAAAGCTGGGCTGAAGACCAGGAAAAAGCTGCTGTATTATTACTTTCCCATCTACGCAGCTGGAGACACTTCATTGAGGTATTAGAATGCTGCTCAAAAGATGGCAGCAAGGTTAATGCAATGAAAAGCCTGAATCGACTAAACTCCTTACTTGATGGGAAGGAGCAGCAACAATTTAACCGTTTCATTGGAACGTTAGCAGTAAATACCGACAGCAGGGCGCAGGAATATGGAATGCTTGCGTGGAGCCCCGGCCAGCCTTGGCGTAAAGAAAAGACGTTGATAGCAGCAAGACGGAGCAGCCACTTTGACAATTTGGCTTAATTAAAGGCGCTTTCAGCGCCTTAACTTCTATACTAATTTAATGATACTGACTGAACAGCACATCGAAAACCTGCGTCACCCGTATGATATTTTTGCATTGGGCTCACAGCCCAGCGACGGACCATTGGCGCGGCAGATAATGGAGCTTCCAAGACCGTTGAGCCGCGCCTGATTTTTTGAGTACCAAATTCTGGTCCTTGCGGATTTTCAAGAGGAGAGACTTTGTAATAGTCTTTACCGTACCAGTCACTAACCCAATCAGTCGAGTTACCAGAAAAACCATATATCCCCAATGGATTAGGTGCGAAGCGATCCACTGGAAAGTTATTCTCCTCGTCTTCGACTGGAAAATTCCTCCCAAAGTCCAGACTTCCACTGTCCGTAGGAAACAAAAACTTTTTCCCACGACTGCGCGCAGCGTATTCCCATTGAGCTTCAGTCGGCAGCCCCACCGCATAGCCACTTAGGTCCCCCAGCCACTGGCAATAATCTCTGGCCTCCTGCCAAGTTTGAGTTGGCGCAGGTAAATTAGGCTGATATCTAAATTTTAAATCTTCACGCTCTCGGTACTCCTGATCGAATAGAGACTTTTTGTTTACAAAAAAATACAAATCAAAATCACCCAGAACCACTTGAAACTTAGAAATGTAATACCCACTCAGCACTACCGAATGCACAAAATCATCATCACTATCAGGACTTATACTGCAAAGCTGATCCGAATCTTGCCCGCATGGCCAAGCACATACATTTCTTTCGTCATACTCACACGCCCAGCCAAAGTCACCCATATCAAACTGGCCTCCCTCGACAAAAATCATATTATCAATCGACTGAACTACCATATTGAGTACTTTCCCCCGCAGTTCAGTGGAGAGATTCGGGTAATTAGTCTTTATAGTTTCCGCGATCGATGCGACCTTTTCCGAACTGAGGCTCTTACTGACTGGCAGCGAATCATGTTCTGCTTTGCAGCCGAAAATTATAAAAAACACTGCAAAGACGAATACCCACCGACACAAAACTGACAACATCCTTATCATCCTAAAACATCTAAGAGCATCGCTACCGCCAGACCAACATTGTCATCTTCACCAATGCAAAAAACGCTTGAAAAAGCAGTCATTGCAGACGTCCCTCTGACTGAATAGCGCAGCGAAAACCAGTACCAGGATAATAGGCTTCCTGTTCTGGTTTATCCGGCCAGCGTCTAACTATAGATGCGGCGGACATTGGGCCTTCTGGATAGTAGGAGCCTCGCTTAACCTTATATGTACCTTTGTCCGGTCCTTGAGGATTTTCCACTGGTGACTGTCGGTAGTATTCCTCATCGTACCAATCATTAACCCAGTCAGTCGCGTTACCTGCAAGACTGTAAATACCCAGTGGACTGGGTGGAAATTTAGCAATTGAAAACGTTCTACCCCCTCCTTCCACAGGATAGTTTTTCCCAAAATTCAAACTACCTGTATCAGTAGGAAAAAGAATATGTTGGCCGCGATTACGGGCAGCAAACTCCCACTGCGCCTCGGTAGGCAAATCCACCGAATAACCGCTAAGACTGGCAATCCAGTGACAATAATCCTTGGACTCTTGCCAAGTTTTGGTAAATGCAGGCAAATCACGTTGATAGCGAAACTTCAAATCCTCACGTTCGCGTTTTTCAGCATCAAACAGAGGTTTTCCGTTTGCAATAAAGAACAAATCGAAATCACCCAGCGAGACTTGAAACTTTGAAAAATAATAGGAACTCAATTTGACCGGATGAACAAAGTCATCATCGCCAGTACTGCTGATATTACAAAGCTGGTCCGGATCCTGTCCGCAAGGCCAAGTACAAACATCCGTTTCGTCGTATTCGCAAGCCCAGCCAAAGTCGCCCATATCAAACTGGCCACCTTCGACAAACACCATATTGTCAATCGACTGCACTACGGTGTTGAGGACCTTTTCACGCAGATCGGTGGAGAGGTTGGGATACTTGGTTTTGATGGTTGCCGCAATCGACGCGACCTTTTCCGGTGTCAGACTTTTGCTGACTGGCAATGGGCCGGATTCGGCCTCGCAGCCGGCCAGAAAAAACAGGGTCGGGAGGGCAAGCACAAACTGACGTAGCACGGGCAATTTCCTTATAGGGTGCGTCAAAGGCCAAACCTTAACATCCCCTGCCGTATCTCACAAAAACCTGAATACCTCTGCTTACAACAAAGCCAATCCTTCCCTGCCTCTCCAACTCAACCTTCAACCCCGGCCCCAGCTCAAATGCCGAGCCAGCTCATCCAGATACCACCTCTCCATTCCTATCATCACGCTCTGCACATACACCTCCCCTGCAATCTCCGACGTGTTCGCCATGCGCAACGTCGGCAGGCTCAAGGGGTGATTGGGTTTGGTGTGATGCCAGGGTGTGAGTTGCTGATCATTGTCGAGTTTGGTGAATTCGTCGATCAGTTGACGTGCGTGATCATTGATGAGGCTGTCGGCTTAGTCAGCGGCCACAAGGACTTCGACGATAAAAAAGATGACTGATTGACACATTTAAAATAAACCTTCGCCTTTTGTTGTTTAAAGCGGCTTATCTGTTTGAATTGCACAGCGAAAACTCGTGCCCGGATAATACGCTTCCTCATTTGGATTCTCAGGCCAGCGCCTAACAACAGCAGCGGCCGACAATGGCGCCTCCGGGTAATTTGAGCCGCGCTTTACTTTCTGCTTCCCGATTTCTGGACCTTGCGGATTATCGACTGGAGAGTTTTCATAGTAGTCCTTACCATACCAATCATTTACCCAATCGGTTGCATTGCCGGACATATTATAAAGACCTAGCGAATTGGGAAGAAACCTATCAACGAAGAACGTCTCCCCCACCCCTTCAATCGGAAAATTCTTACCGCAATCCAGACTTCCACTATTAGTTGTAAACAATATATGCGCACCCCGACTCCTGGCAGCAAATTCCCATTGCGCTTCGGTTGGAAGATCTACTGCATAACCACTAATACCACCTATCCACAGACAGTAGTCCTTTGCTTCTTGCCATGTTTTGGTCGGCGCAGGAAGCCTGGGAGAATACATACTCTTTAAATCTTCTCTCTCTCGAAATTTAACATCAAACACCTCCTTGCCCTGCGCTATAAAAAACACATCAAAATCACGCACAGTAGTTTGATATTTAGAGAGATAGTAAGAGCTCAAATTTACCGAATGAACAAAGTCATCATCGCCATTACTGCTGATATGACAAAGCTGCTCCGGCTCTTGCCCGCAAGGCCAGGTGCAAACATCCGTTTCGTCGTATTCACAAGCCCAGCCAAAGTCGCCCATATCAAACTGGCCACCTTCGACAAACACCATATTGTCAATCGACTGAACTACGGTGTCGAGTACCTTTTCGCGCATCTCGCTGGACAGGTTCGGATACTTGGTTTTAATAGTTTCCGCAATCGACGCGACTTTTTCCGGTGTCAGGCTCTTGCTGACGGGCAATGAGCCGGACTCGGCCCGCAACCGGCCAGAAAAAACATGGCCGGAAGGGCGAGTAAAAACTGACGTAACACGGGCAATATCCTTATAAGGTGCGTCAAGGGCCAAACCTTAACATCCCCTGCCCTGTCTCATAAAAACCTGAATACCTCCGCTTACACCAAAGCCACCCTCACCTGCCTCTCCAACTCCACCTTCAACCCCGGCTCCAGCTTCAGTTGCCGCGCCAGTTCATCCAGATAGCTCTTCTCCATGAAGTTCTCCTCATCCACCAGCATCACGCTCGCTACGTACATCTCGGCGGCCATTTCCGGCGTGCTTGCCGCGCGGGCGACGTCGGTGGGGTCGAGGGGTTTGTTGAGTTCGGCGTGGAGCCAGTGTTTGAGTTCCTGATCGTTGTCGAGTTTGGTGAACTCGCCTTCGATCAACTGGCGTTCGCGGTCGTCGATGTGGCCGTCGGCCTTCGCGGCCGCGACCAGGGCTTTGAGGATGGCCTGGCTGTGTTGTTCGACTTGCGCCGGTGGCAGGCGATCGACCGTTTGCGGTTCGCTCTGCGGGGCGGTGCCTTTCTGGGCGTTCCAGTTGCCGTACGCTTTGTAGGCGATCACGCCGAGGGCGGCGAGGCCACCGTAGAGGGCGACTTTACCGCCAACCTTGCGGGCCTTTTTGCTGCCCAGCAGCAGGCCCATGGCGCCGGCCGCCAGAGCACCGCCGCCTGCGCCTGACAGCAAACCGCCGAGTGCGCCATTACTGGAAGATCCGCCCAGCAAGCCGCCCAAACCACCGGCGGCCGGTTTGTTCTGCGCTCCGCCCGCCTTGTTCTGCAGTAGATCCTGGCCGGACTTGAGGAGTTGATCGAGCAATCCACGGGTGTTCATGTTCCGTCTCCAACAGGGGTTATCCGGATCAATAAGGCCCTCAGCCTAGTTCGAAAGTGCCCGTCACTTGGGTGCGAGTGTGCTTCCAGATGTTGCCTGGCCCACCGCAGCCCTTCGCGAAAATAGATATACACTCGAGGCAATCTATAAAAACTGCCCACCGGGTAATCCTTCCATGATGACCTTGCGTCAGATCCGCCATTTCATCGCCGTGGCCGAGACCGGCTCAATCTCCGCCGCCGCGCAAACCGCGTTCATTTCCCAATCGACCCTGACCCTGGCCATCCAGCAACTGGAGGAAGAAATCGGCGTCAGCCTGTTCAATCGCCACGCCAAGGGCATGACCCTTACCCATCAGGGCCACCAGTTCCTGCGCCAGGCGCACCTGATTCTGGCCACCGTGGACAACGCCAAACGCAGCCTGCAACAAAGCACCGATCAGGTTGCTGGGCAGTTGATTGTCGGGGTGACCAGTCTGGTGGCCGGTTATTACCTGGCGGATTTGCTGACCCGCTTCCAGCGCGCCTATCCCAATGTCGAGATCCGGGTGATGGAGGATGAACGGCCGTACATCGAGCATCTGCTGGTCAGCGGCGAGATCGATGTCGGTGTGCTGATCCTCTCCAACCTCGAAGACCGCCACGCGTTGCAGACCGAAGTGCTGACCCACTCGCCGCACCGTTTGTGGCTGCCGGCCCAGCATCCGCTGCTGGAACACGACAGCATCAACCTCGCCGATGTCGCCCGGGAGCCGTTGATTCAGCTGAACGTCGACGAGATGGATCGCAACGCCCAACGTCTATGGCGCGGCGCCGGACTGCAACCGAAGATCACCCTCAGAACCGCGTCCACCGAAGCAGTACGAAGTCTGGTGGCGGCGGGCCTCGGCGTTTCGATCCAGCCAGACATGACTTATCGCCCATGGTCACTGGAAGGCGACATCATCGAGGCCCGGCCAATCGCCGACCTCAACCAGACCCTCGATGTCGGTCTGGCCTGGCGTCGCGGCACCGCCCGCCCCGCGCTGGTCGATCCTTTCCTGACCGTGGCCCGCGAGCAGCCTCACGGCGGACGAAAGCCATCTATTTAATCGAATGCCACCTTCAGTATTTAGAATTTGTCGACCCCGGAGCCGCGCACTAGTCTTGCTGCATCTATAAGACGGTCGGCTCCCGGAACAGGGAGCAACATGGCCATACAAGAAAAGAGATCACGGAAAATGGCTGGCGCGCAGACCCACATGCACACCGCGTTGCTGATCGACGGCGAACTGGTCGCAGGACAGGGTTTTGTCGAACCGATCCTCAACCCGGCCACCGGCGAAGTCCTGACCCAGATCGCCGAAGCCAGCACCGAGCAAGTCGAAGCCGCCATCCTCGCCGCCCACCGCGCCTTTGCCGAGTGGTCGCGCACCACCCCGCAACAACGCTCGAATTTCCTGCTGGAAATCGCCAACGCCGTCGAAAAACACGCTGACCACCTCGCCCGCCTCGAAGCCCTGAACTGCGGCAAGCCGCTACATCTGGCACGGCAGGATGATTTGACCGCGACCGTCGATGTGTTTCACTTTTTCGCCGGCGCCGTGCGCTGCCAGACCGGCCAGCTCAGCGGCGAATACTTACCTGGCTACACCAGCATGGTGCGCCGCGATCCGATTGGCGTCGTCGCGTCGATTGCGCCGTGGAACTACCCGATCATGATGGCCGCGTGGAAGATCGCCCCGGCCCTCGCCGCCGGCAATACGCTGGTGTTCAAGCCTTCCGAGCACACGCCGCTGTCGATTCTGGCGCTGGCCCCGGCGCTGGCCGAGATCCTGCCGCGCGGGGTGATCAACATCGTCTGCGGTGGCGGCGAAGGCGTTGGTAGTCACTTGGTCGGGCATCCGAAAGTACGGATGGTGTCGCTGACCGGCGATATCGTCACCGGCCAGAAAATCCTTCAGGCCGCCGCCAAAACCCTCAAACGCACGCACCTCGAACTCGGCGGCAAGGCCCCGGTGATCGTGTGCAACGATGCCGATCTGAAAGCCGTGGTCGAAGGCGTGCGCACTTATGGCTATTACAACGCCGGGCAGGACTGCACGGCGGCTTGCCGGATCTACGCTCAGGCCGGGATTCACGACAAATTGGTGGCCGAACTCGGTGCGGCGGTGAGCAGCCTGCGCTTCGCCGGCAAACGCGACGCCGACAACGAAATCGGGCCGCTGATCAGTACCCGCCAGCGCGACCGCGTGGCCAGTTTCGTCGAGCGCGCCCTCGGTCAGCCGCACATCGAACGGGTGACCGGCGCAGCGGTGCATTCCGGCGCAGGGTTCTTCTATCAGCCGACGCTGCTGGCCGGTTGCAAACAGAGCGATGAAATCGTCCAGCGCGAAGTGTTCGGCCCAGTGGTGACCGTGACCCGCTTCGATGAACTGGCGCAAGCGGTGGACTGGGCCAACGACTCGGAATACGGCCTCGCCTCGTCGGTCTGGACCCAGAACCTGGACAAGGCGATGCAGGTTGCCGCACGGCTGCAATACGGCTGCACCTGGATCAACAGCCATTTCATGCTGGTCAGCGAAATGCCCCACGGCGGGTTGAAACGCTCCGGTTACGGCAAAGACTTATCCAGCGATTCGCTACAGGACTACAGCGTGGTGCGGCACATCATGGCCCGCCACGGCCAGCATCTCTGACTACGCTAATAACAAGCCGACCACGGCATGCTTCATCGCGTTCACAACTGCCCCGACCATAATTTGAAGAAGAGGGTTCACCATGTTCGTGCACAAGACCGCACTGCTCAGTGCAATCACCATGGCCCTGCTGGCCAGCGCCAGCCTGCAGGCCGCCGAGCCGCTGAAAGCCGTCGGCGCCGGCGAAGGCCAGCTGGATATCATCGCTTGGCCGGGCTACATCGAACGCGGTGAAAGCGACAAGGCCTACGACTGGGTGACCGGTTTCGAGAAGGAAACCGGCTGCAAGGTCAATGTGAAAACCGCCGCCACCTCTGACGAAATGGTCAGCCTGATGGCCAAGGGCGGTTACGACCTGGTGACGGCGTCGGGCGATGCGTCGTTGCGGTTGATCGTCGGCAAGCGTGTGCAGCCGATCAACACCGCGTTGATCCCGAACTGGAAGTCCCTCGACCCTCGCCTGAAAGACGCGCCGTGGTATGTGGTCAACAAGGAAACCTACGGCACCCCGTACCAGTGGGGCCCGAACGTGCTGATGTACAACACCAACGTGTTCAAGAACGCGCCGACCAGCTGGAACGTGGTGTTCGCCGAACAGAATCTGCCTGACGGCAAGTCGAACAAGGGCCGTGTGCAAGCCTACGACGGCCCGATCTACATCGCCGACGCGGCGCTCTACCTGAAATCCACCAAGCCTGAGCTGGGGATCAAGGATCCTTACCAGCTCACCGAAGATCAGTACAAGGCTGTGCTGGAATTGTTGCGTGCCCAGCAGAAGCTGATCCACCGCTACTGGCACGACACCACGGTGCAGATGAGCGACTTCAAGAACGAAGGCGTGGTCGCGTCCAGCGCCTGGCCGTATCAGGTCAACGGCCTGATCAACGAGAAACAGCCGATCGCGTCGACCGTGCCGAAAGAAGGCGCCACCGGCTGGGCCGACACCACGATGCTGCACGCCGAGGCCAAGCACCCGAACTGCGCCTACAAGTGGATGGATTGGTCACTGCAGCCGAAAGTCCAGGGTGATGTGGCGGCGTGGTTCGGTTCGTTGCCGGCGGTTCCGGCGGCGTGTCAGGGCAGTGAGTTGCTTGGCGCTGAAGGCTGCAAGACCAACGGGTTCGATCAGTTCGACAAGATCGCGTTCTGGAAAACCCCGCAGGCTGAGGGTGGGAAGTTTGTGCCGTATAGCCGGTGGACGCAGGACTACATTGCGATTATGGGCGGTAGATAAAACTTGGAACAACGCGGTCTGCTCCCTTTCCCCCTCGCCCCCCTGGGGGAGAGGGCTGGGCGGGCGGCGTGCCGATGAGGGGGTGGCTTTTGACTTTGCTTTTGAAATTGGAGCAATGGCTGAAATAGCTGCCCTCACCCCCCCGCCCTCTCCCGGAGGGAGAGGGAGCTAAAAGCAGATCGCGGCGTATCGACCAGATGAGTTAGCCAAAAACCATCGCATACACCGCCAAACGATCCAGTTTTTTCAGAAGTCCAGGCAGGGCCGCTGCGACGGCCCTCGCCTTTTCGGAGCACCGCACCATGACGCTTGCAGTCCAGTTCACCAACGTTTCCCGGCAGTTCGGCGAGGTGAAGGCCGTTGACCGGGTTTCCATCGATATCCAGGACGGCGAGTTCTTTTCCATGCTCGGCCCCTCCGGTTCGGGCAAGACCACGTGCCTGCGCCTGATCGCCGGGTTCGAACAACCGAGCGCCGGCTCGATCCGCATTCACGGCGCCGAAGCCGCCGGACTGCCGCCCTATCAACGCGACGTCAACACGGTGTTTCAGGATTACGCGCTGTTCCCGCACATGAACGTGCTGGACAACGTCGCCTACGGTTTGAAAGTCAAAGGCGTGAACAAGAACGAGCGCCACAAACGCGCCGAAGAAGCGTTGGACATGGTCGCCCTCGGCGGCTACGGCGTCCGCAAACCGGTGCAGTTGTCCGGCGGTCAGCGCCAGCGTGTCGCCCTCGCCCGCGCCCTGGTCAATCGCCCGCGAGTGCTGTTGCTCGACGAACCTCTGGGCGCCCTCGACCTGAAGCTGCGGGAACAGATGCAGAGCGAACTGAAGAAGCTGCAACGCCAGCTCGGCATCACTTTCATCTTCGTCACCCACGACCAGACCGAAGCGCTGTCGATGTCCGACCGCGTGGCCGTGTTCAACAAGGGTCGCATCGAGCAGGTCGATACGCCGCGCAATCTGTACATGAAACCCACCACGACTTTCGTCGCCGAATTCGTCGGCACCTCGAACGTGATTCGTGGCGATCTGGCGCGCCAGCTCAGTGGTCATCCGCAGCCGTTTTCGATCCGCCCGGAACACGTGCGGTTCGCCGAAGGCCCGCTGGCCAGTCACGAGATCGAAGTCAGCGGCCTGCTTCACGACATTCAATATCAGGGCAGCGCCACGCGCTATGAACTGACCCTGGAAAACGGCCAGACCCTGAGCATCAGCCAGGCCAACAATCAATGGATCGACAGCAGCGCGCAGCACCAGACCGGCCAGCGAATCAGCGCACGCTGGGCGCGGGAAGCGATGATTCCGTTGCACGACACCGTTGCGAGCGGGGTGTGACATGACCGCCCTCGCCCTCCCTCAATCGGCGCCGTTGCGCAGGTTTTCCAACCTGCTCTATCGCAAGCCGAACCTGTATCTGTCGATGTTGCTGATACCGCCGCTGCTGTGGTTCGGCGCGATCTACCTGGGCTCGCTGCTGGTGCTGTTGTGGCAAGGTTTCTACACCTTCGACGACTTCACCATGGCGGTCACCCCGGACCTGACCCTGGCCAATTTCGCCGCGCTGTTTCAGCCGTCGAACTTCGACATCATTCTGCGCACCCTGAGCATGGCCGTCGTGGTATCGATCGCCAGCGCCATCGTCGCGTTCCCGATTGCCTACTACATGGCGCGCTACACCACCGGCAAGACCAAGGCGTTTTTCTACATCGCGGTGATGATGCCGATGTGGGCCAGTTACATCGTCAAGGCCTACGCCTGGACGCTGCTGCTGGCCAAGGGCGGCGTGGCGCAGTGGTTCGTTCAGCACTTGGGGCTGGAACCGGTTCTGCAGTTCATTCTGGGAATTCCCGGGGTCGGCGGCAGCACCTTGTCGACCTCGCACCTGGGGCGGTTCATGGTGTTCGTCTACATCTGGCTGCCGTTCATGATCCTGCCGATCCAGGCCTCGCTGGAGCGCCTGCCGCCGTCGTTGCTGCAAGCCTCCGCCGACCTCGGGGCCAAGCCGCGCCAGACCTTCATGCAGGTGATTCTGCCGCTGTCGGTGCCGGGGATTGCGGCCGGTTCGATCTTCACGTTCTCGCTGACGTTGGGCGACTTCATCGTGCCGCAACTGGTGGGGCCGCCGGGCTACTTCGTCGGCAGCATGGTGTACGCGCAGCAAGGCGCGATCGGCAACATACCGATGGCTGCGGCATTCACGCTGGTGCCCATCGTGCTGATCGCCATCTACCTGTCCATCGTCAAACGACTGGGGGCCTTCGATGCACTCTGAGCGCGCGTCATTAGGTTTGCGCATTGCAGCCTGGGGCGGGCTGGTGTTCCTGCACTTCCCGATCCTGATCATCTTCCTCTACGCCTTCAACACCGAAGACGCGGCGTTCAGCTTTCCACCGAAAGGCTTCACGCTGCACTGGTTCAGCGTGGCGTTTTCGCGGCCGGATGTGCTGGAAGCGATCAAGCTGTCTTTACAGATCGCGGCCATCGCCACGCTGATCGCGATGGTGCTCGGCACCCTCGCTTCGGCGGCGTTGTACCGCCGGGACTTCTTCGGCAAACAGGGCATTTCGCTGATGCTGATCCTGCCCATCGCACTGCCGGGGATCATCACCGGGATCGCGCTGCTGGCGACCTTCAAGACGTTGGGCATCGAGCCTGGGATGTTCACCATCATCGTCGGCCACGCGACCTTCTGCGTGGTGATCGTCTACAACAACGTCATCGCTCGTCTACGCCGTACCTCGCACAGCCTGATCGAGGCGTCGATGGATCTCGGCGCCGACGGTTGGCAAACCTTCCGCTACATCATCCTGCCGAACCTCGGCTCGGCGCTGCTCGCCGGCGGCATGCTCGCGTTTGCGCTGTCGTTCGACGAAATCATCGTCACCACCTTCACCGCCGGCCATGAGCGCACCTTGCCGCTGTGGTTGCTCAACCAGTTGAGCCGCCCACGGGACGTGCCGGTAACCAACGTCGTGGCGATGCTGGTGATGCTGGTGACCATGCTGCCGATCCTTGGCGCCTACTACCTGACCCGGGGTGGCGAGAGCGTGGCCGGCAGCGGCGGCAAATGATTTCCCTGACCTTTCCCACCCTGAATTTGCAGTAGAAAGAGGACAACAACATGCAAACCAAACTCTTGATCAACGGCCAACTGGTCAACGGCGAAGGCCCGGCGCAACCGGTGCTCAACCCGGCGCGTGGCGAAGTGCTGGTGGAAATCAACGAGGCCACCGAGGCCCAGGTCGATGCCGCCGTGCGCGCCGCCGACAGTGCCTTCGCCGACTGGTCGCAGACCACGCCGAAGGACCGTTCGCTGTTGCTGCTCAAACTCGCCGACGCCATCGAAGCCCACGGCGAAGAGCTGGCGAAACTGGAATCGGACAACTGCGGCAAACCCTACAGCGCCGCGCTGAACGACGAGATTCCGGCGATTGCCGACGTGTTCCGTTTCTTCGCCGGCGCCAGCCGTTGCATGAGCGGTTCGGCCGGCGGCGAATACCTGCCCGGCCACACTTCGATGATCCGCCGCGACCCTGTGGGTGTGATCGCCTCCATCGCGCCGTGGAACTACCCGCTGATGATGGTCGCCTGGAAAATCGCCCCGGCTCTCGCCGCCGGTAATACCGTGGTGCTCAAGCCGTCGGAACAAACCCCGCTGACTGCGTTGCGTCTGGCCGAACTGGCGTCGGATATTTTCCCGGCCGGTGTACTCAATCTGGTGTTCGGGCGTGGGCCGAGCGTAGGCAGCCCGCTGGTGACCCATCCGAAAGTGCGCATGGTCTCGCTGACCGGCTCCATCGCCACTGGTTCGAACATCATTTCCAGCACCGCCGACAGCGTCAAACGCATGCACATGGAACTGGGCGGCAAAGCTCCGGTGATCATCTTCGACGACGCCGACATCGATGCGGCGGTCGAAGGCATTCGCACTTTCGGCTTCTACAACGCCGGCCAGGATTGCACCGCCGCGTGCCGGATCTATGCCCAGCAAGGCATCTACGACAAGTTCGTCGAGAAGCTCGGCGCGGCGGTCAGCAGCATCAAGTACGGCTTGCAGGATGATCCGTCCACCGAACTCGGGCCGTTGATCACCGCCCAGCATCGCGACCGCGTGGCCGGGTTTGTCGAACGCGCCGTGGCGCAACCGCACATTCGTTTGATCACTGGCGGCAAGGCTGTCGAAGGCAACGGCTTCTTCTTCGAACCGACGGTGCTGGCCGATGCGCAGCAGGACGACGAAATCGTCCGCCGTGAAGTGTTCGGGCCGGTGGTGTCGGTGACCAAATTCACCGATGAAGCCCAGGCACTGGAATGGGCCAACGATTCGGACTACGGCCTGGCGTCCTCGGTGTGGACCGCGGATGTAGGACGCGCCCATCGCCTGTCCGCGCGGTTGCAATACGGCTGCACCTGGGTGAATACGCACTTCATGCTCGTCAGCGAAATGCCGCACGGCGGTCAGAAACTGTCCGGCTACGGCAAGGACATGTCCATGTACGGGCTGGAGGACTACACCACGGTTCGGCATGTGATGTTCAAGCACTAAAAGCATCGCTGGCAAGCCAGCTCCCACAGGGTTCAGTGCAGCTCTTGTGGGAGCTGGCTTGCCAGCGATGGCGTCACTCCGGTTTCAGGAAGAAAACCGGCATTACGCATCACCAGGCATTCAAAACAATAACTACCGATCCGGGCGGCGCTTACCAAGCCCCGCCACGGCTTCGGCCATCCGAAATCTGCCGATTTCACGGAGCAAACACACATGAGTGCATCACCCGATCTCTCAGCCGCCGTTGCCGACAGCGATGCCGAACAACTGCGCCAACTGGGCTACACCTCCAACTTCAACCGCAGCATGAGCCTGTGGGAAAACTTCGCGTTGGGCTTCACTTATCTGTCGCCGGTCGTAGGGGTTTATACCCTGTTCGGCCTGTGTCTGGCCGCTGGCGGGCCGCCGATGTTCTGGGCCTATTCGCTGGTCGGTTGCGGTCAATTGCTGGTGTGCCTGGTCTTCGGCGAAGTGGTGTCGCAGTTCCCGATTTCCGGCGGTGTCTATCCTTGGGCGCGTCGCTTGGTGGGTAAGAAATGGGCATGGATGGTCGGCTGGATCTACTCCATCGCCCTGTGCGTGACCATCGCCGCCGTGGCAGTCGGTGCCGGCCCGTACCTCGCCGCCATGCTGGGTTTTGAGCCAAGCAACAACACCAACATCGTGATCGCCTTGGTGCTGACCCTGTTCGCCACCCTAGTGAATCTCAGCGGCACCAAAGTGCTGGCGCGGATCGCCATGTTCGGCTTCCTCTGCGAACTGGTGGGCGCGGTGATCGTCGGCGTGTACCTGCTGATTTTCGAGCGTCACCAACCGATCAGCGTGCTGTTCAACACCTTCGATATCAGCGTCGACGGCTCCTACCTACCGGCCTTCCTCACCGCTTCATTGGCGGGGATGTTTCTCTACTACGGCTTCGAGGCCTGCGGCGACGTGGCCGAAGAGACCCCGAACCCGAGCGCAAAAATCCCGGTGGCCATGCGCATGACCATCTACATCGGCGGCATCGCGGCGATGTTCGCTTGCCTGGCGCTGATCCTCGCCGTGCCGGACATGCAGGCGGTGATCAACGGCACCGACAAGGACCCGGTCACCACCATCCTCAACAACGCCTTCGGCCCGGTCGGCTCGAAAGTGGTGATGGGTGTGGTAATGATTTCCTTCATCTCCTGCGTCATCAGCCTGCAAGCGGCGGCGAGTCGTCTGCTGTATTCCTACGCTCGCGATGAAATGGTCATCGGCAGCCGACTGCTGAAAAAGATTTCTCCTACGACCCAGGTGCCGGTTGCCGCACTGTTCGTGTCCGGCGTCCTGCCCGGCCTGATCATCGCCCTCGGCTTCTTCCTGCAAGACGCCGTGGCGACCATCGTCAGCTTCGCCGCCATCGGCATCTACCTCGCGTTCCAGATGATCGTCCTCGCCGCCCTGTACGCCCGCAGCAAAGGCTGGAAACCGAGCGGCAAATTCACCCTCGGCGCCTGGGGCTGGCCGGTGAACATCGGCGCGCTGGTGTACGGCGTCGGCGCAATCATCAACATGGCCTGGCCGCGCACGCCGGATGCGGCGTGGTACATCAACTACGCGATGGTGCTGAGCACGGCGATCGTGATTGGGCTGGGGTTGATTTATATGTGGATTGGCAAGCCGTATGACCATGGGAAGGCGCCGGCTGGGGATGCCTGGAAAGTTAGTCGCTAAGAAAAACAGCCCCGGATTTATCACAATTTCGGGGCTGATTTCTTTCAGCGTCAGTTACTCGCTTCCTACAGACCGAACCCTCAGCATTCAGTCCCCTTTCCTACAAATGGCGTCAGCAGAGTAGACTTGGCGCCGCTAGCGCCTGACCGATAGGCTTTGTCCCGTTGCAGCCCAATTATTAGCTGAGGTCGAAGCCGGAAATCTGTCAACACGGTGTTTGCCCTTCATTGAACTGTGGTTATTCCGAACCTCAGTTCTGCGTTATGGCGGGCCGCGTGGCGCGGGCCTTCCGGGTTTGCCGTGTTGACGGGAAGTAACCCGACTTCGAACGCCACTCGGTTCGCCACCCAACTTGTCGAAGGGGTGGATGCAACCGCAGTATCCCCGGTAAGTCTCAAGAATGAAAAAGGGGCGAACTTCACAGTCCACCCCTTTGGTTTTTCACTTCAAAACCGCGAAACACTCCTCATCGCATCCACCAGATACCGCATCGCAATCCGGTCGCTCTCCGACAACTCCCGGTAACGCTCCACCAGTTTCAGTTCGTCAGGACTGAGCCGGCGTCTTCGCCGGACGTTGGTGAGGCAGGGAAAGATGCCCAACATTTCGGTGATGCCTTGTCCTTTTGTCATGGACGATGTCCTTTTCTAGTACGTCAGAAATTTTCGAAAACCGCATCGCCCTGCTCCTTTAAGCAGCGATTTGAGCCCTGCCGGTCGGATGGGTCGTGACCGGCGATGCCCATAGAATAGAAATTAAATCGGCGCTGAAAAGCTGTTTTTAGAGTAATTAGTCGAAAAAAGCAGATATGCCCTATAAATCAGAAAAGTCTGTGAGATAAATAACCGTAACGTCTTGTTTCATTGAGACGCTGTCGCCGTGCTATCAATGAATTTTGCAAAATCGGCGAACCGATTAAGCTAGCGGGCATCTGTTACTAGTCCGTAGCGTTTGGCCGAAGGCTTGTCCGAACCGTAATTTCTGATCCAGTACGTGCCAGGAACGGCGCGGGATTGTCCACGACAGGTTGTATTTATGCACCGCAGGAATTTGCTCAAAGCGTCCATGGCCATTGCGGCTTACACCGGCCTTTCCGCCTCCGGCCTGCTCGCCGCACGCGCCTGGGCCGCCTCTGGCGGTGCCGCCGACGGTGAGGCCTTGGCCTTCGACTTCGAAACGCTGAAGCGCCAGGCCAAGCAACTGGCCGGCAGCGCGTATCAGGACACCAAACAGGTGCTGCCGCCTACACTGGCGACCATGACCCCGCAAAACTTCAACGCGATCCGCTACGACGGCGAGCATTCGCTGTGGAAGGAGAACAAGGGTCAGCTCGATGTGCAGTTCTTCCACGTCGGCATGGGTTTCCGCCAGCCGGTGCGCATGTATAGCGTCGATCCGAAGACTCGCACGGCCCGCGAGGTGCATTTCCGCCCTCAACTGTTCAACTACGAAAACACTTCGGTCGACACCCAGCAGCTCAAGGGCGACCTGGGTTTTGCCGGCTTCAAACTGTTCAAGGCACCGGAGCTGGATCGGCATGACGTGGTGTCGTTCCTCGGCGCCAGCTACTTCCGCGCGGTGGATGCCACTGGCCAATATGGCCTCTCCGCCCGTGGCCTGGCCGTCGACACCTACGCCAAGAAACGCGAAGAATTCCCTGACTTCACCAAATTCTGGTTCGAAACCCCGGATCAGAACGCGACCCGCTTTGTGGTCTACGCCCTGCTCGACTCGCCGAGCGCGACCGGTGCCTATCGCTTCGACATCGACTGCCAGGCCGAGCGCGTGGTGATGGAAGTCGACGCCCACATCAATGCCCGTACCGCCATCGAGCAACTGGGCATCGCCCCGATGACCAGCATGTTCAGCTGCGGCACCCACGAGCGCCGGATGTGCGACACCATTCACCCGCAGATTCATGACTCGGATCGTCTGGCCATGTGGCGCGGCAACGGCGAGTGGATCTGCCGACCGCTGAACAACCCGGCGACCCTGCAATTCAACGCCTTCGCCGACACCGATCCGAAAGGTTTCGGTCTGGTGCAGACCGACCATGAGTTCGCCAACTATCAGGACACCGTCGACTGGTACAGCAAGCGTCCGAGCCTGTGGGTAGAACCTACAACCGCATGGGGCGAAGGCTCCATCGATCTGCTGGAAATTCCTACAACCGGCGAAACCCTCGACAACATCGTTGCGTTCTGGACGCCGAAGAAACCGGTAGCGGCCGGCGACTCGCTGAACTATGGCTACAAGCTCTACTGGAGCGCCCTGCCGCCGGTCGGCACGCCGCTGGCGCGGGTGCATGCGACCCGTTCGGGCATGGGTGGATTTGTCGAGGGTTGGGCACCGGGTGAGCATTACCCGCCGGTCTGGGCCCGTCGCTTTGCTGTGGACTTCACCGGTGGCGGCCTGGATCGCCTGCCGCAGGGCACCGGGATCGAACCGGTGGTGACTTGCTCCAACGGTAAGGTGCAGGACTTCAGCGTGCTGGTGCTGGATGACATCAAGGGTTACCGGATCCTGTTCGACTGGTACCCGACCAACGACAGCGTGGAGCCGGTTGAGCTGCGACTGTTCATCCGCACCAACGATCGCACGCTGAGCGAAACCTGGTTGTACCAGTACTTCCCGCCGGCGCCGGACAAGCGCAAGTATCCTTAATGATTCTCTGGCGTCAGATCGGGCCTCATCGCTGGCAAGCCAGCTCCCACATGGATATCGATTGATCACAGCGTTTGTGTACAACCGAAACCTGTGGGAGCGAGCTTGCTCGCGATGGCGTCAGTCCAGGCGACAGTAAAAGTGGATATCGTGAGGTTCGAGTGCAAACAACTCGGGATCCGGTTGTGCCAGCAACCGGCAGCCCTGGCGCTGGTAGAACTCCACGGTATTGCGCGACTCGGTCGCCGACACGTACAACGCCGCTGCACCGACCTCCCGACCATGCTCGCAGGCCAGGGCAAACAATCGCCCGCCAAGCCCCTGCCCACGCCAGGCACGGCTGATGTGCAGAAACTTCAACTGCCGCATGTTCAGACCCTGATTGTGAATAACCCGGTTATCCACAACCACCGCCGCCACCAGTGTCTCTCCATCGAAAATCCCGTGTAGCCACCCGCCGCTGCGCCAGCACTTTTCCAATACCCGCGCATTTTCCGCCGCCTCCCCTTCGGGCCAGCCGCGCATGTCGAAACGCGCCGGATACAGAATCAGCTCACCGTTTTCCACGCGATAGCACTCTTCGACCAGTTCACTGCGGTCGATCAACGCAAGCAGCGGCAAGTCCGATTCAGTCAGCTCTCGTTCGATCAACATTGCGATCCATTCCTTCGCGATTCCAAACGACAGGCAAGAAAAAACCCGCCGGTTCAATGGCGGGTTTTATAGGCTTTGCGACCAGTCGGAATCAATCCCGCAGATCAGACTCGTGAATCGGCTGATCCCGATGAGTCGCACGTTGATACTGCGCCGGCCACACCGCTTTGCGTCCGCCCAGGTCATCGTCGGCATGCAGCGGCCAGTAAGGATCACGCAGCAACTCACGGGCGAGGAAGATGATGTCGGCCTGACAGGTTCGCAGGATGTGCTCGGCTTGGGCCGGCTCGGTAATCATTCCCACGGTGCCGGTGGCGATGCCTGACTCCTTGCGTACACGTTCGGCGAAGCGCGTCTGATAACCCGGCCCCACGGGGATTTCGGCATTGACCGCCGTGCCACCCGATGACACATCGATCAGATCAGCCCCCAAGGCTTTCAGGCGTCGCGCCAGCTCCACGGTTTCATCCGGATTCCAGCCGTCCTCCACCCAGTCGGTGGCCGACAGGCGCACAAACACCGGCAGTTCTTCCGGCCACACCGCGCGTACCGCCTCGGTCACTTGCAGCACCAGACGAATGCGATTTTCGAACGAACCGCCGTACTGGTCGCGGCGCTGGTTGCTGAGCGGCGACAGAAACTGGTGCAGCAGATAACCGTGCGCCGCATGCACCTCGACCACACTGAAACCGGCGGTCAGCGCACGTTTGGCTGCGGCCACGAAGTCCTGAATGACCTGGGCGATCTGCCCTTCATCCAGTTGTTTCGGCTGGGTGTGTTGCGGGTCAAAGGCAATCGGCGAAGGCCCGACCGGCGTCCAGCCACCGTCCTCCGGTTTGACGCTGCCGTGCTTGCCGATCCACGGCCGGTGGGTGCTGGCCTTGCGCCCGGCGTGGGCCAGTTGAATGCCGGCCACTGCGCCCTGCGCATTGATGAAACGGGTGATGCGTTGCAGCGGTGCGATCTGTTCGTCGTTCCACAGGCCCAGGTCTTCGGCGGTAATCCGCCCGTCGGCCGTGATCGCCGTGGCTTCGGTGAATACCAGGCCAGCGCCCCCCACGGCACGGCTGCCGAGGTGCACCAGATGCCAGTCGTTGGCCAGGCCATCGACGCTGGAGTACTGGCACATGGGCGACACGGCGATGCGGTTGGACAGGGTCAGTTGGCGAAGGGTAAAGGGTTCAAGCAGCAGACTCATGGGGCACCTCTCAAATCAGTGGGCAGGCTCCAGGGTTCTGTTTGAAAAGTCGACGAGTGACAGGAAAAAGGTGCAGCACCCGCCCCCGCGGGCAAAAAATTCGACAAGACGTCACAAGGCCAATCAAGCAGTGCTTAGAGCCTAGTCGACATCCGGGGATGAGGGAGGGTTCAGAAATGAAACAGCACAATTGAAGCTTCCTGCGCCCCTTCAGTTAAGGGGCGCAAAGTCCTTTAGCGCGGTTCGATGTGGGCGATCATCAACTGCACGGTCTCATTGCCGCGAAACTCGTTGAGATCGAGCTTGTAGGCCAGTTCGACCCATTTGATCGTCGGGTTCGGCCAGATATCGCGATCGATGCCGAAGGCGATGCCATCGAGCTTCACCGAACCGCATTCGGTCTTCAGTACCACTTTCAGGTGCCGCTCGCCGACCACTCGCTGCTCGACCAACTGGAACACCCCGTGAAACAGCGGCTCCGGGAAATGCTGGCCCCACGGCCCGGCGTGGCGCAGGGCGCGAGCCAGTTCCAGATGAAATTCCTCGACCGCCAGCGTGCCGTCCGATAGCAGACGCCCTGTCAGATCTTCCTCGCGAAGTTGCCTACGCACTTCGGCGTCAAAGGCCTCGGCGAACAACGGAAAATTCTCCTGCGGCAAGGTCAGACCGGCCGCCATCGCGTGGCCACCGTACTTACTGATCAGATCCGGATGTTGTGCCGCGACCACGCTCAGCGCGTCACGAATATGGAAACCCTGCACCGAACGCCCCGAGCCCTTGAGCAGGCCGTCACCGGCATCGGCGAAGGCGATGGTCGGGCGGAAATACCGCTCCTTCATCCGCGAAGCCAGGATACCGATGACGCCCTGGTGCCATTCCGGATCGAACAGGCAAAGACCGAACGGCATCGACTCAACCGGCAAGTCCTTGAGCTGGGCCAGCGCTTCACGCTGCATGCCTTGCTCAATGGATTTGCGGTCCTGATTCATGCCGTCCAGTTGTGCGGCCATTTCCCGGGCCAGCGCAGGGTCGTGGGTCAGCAGGCATTCAATGCCCAGGCTCATGTCATCCAGACGCCCCGCCGCGTTCAGACGCGGGCCGACGATAAAACCGAGGTCGGTAGACGTAATGCGCGAAGCCTCACGCTTGGCCACTTCCAGGATCGCCTTGATCCCCGGCCGCGCACGTCCGGCGCGAATTCGTTCCAGGCCCTGGTGCACCAGAATCCGGTTGTTGGCATCCAGCGGCACCACGTCGGCGACGCTGCCCAGCGCCACCAGATCCAGCAGTTCGCCGATGTTCGGCTGTGGTTTGCTCTCGTACCAGCCGAGGCTGCGCAGGCGTGCGCGCAAGGCCATCAACACATAGAAAATCACCCCGACCCCGGCCAGCGCCTTACTCGGAAACTCGCAGCCGGGCTGGTTCGGATTGACCAGCGCATCTGCATGCGGCAGCTCATCGCCGGGCAAGTGGTGGTCAGTAATCAAAACCTTCAGGCCATGGCGCTTCGCGGCCGCTACACCTTCAACGCTGGAAATACCGTTGTCGACGGTGATCAACAGTTGCGGCTCGCGGGTCATCGCGACTTCGACGATTTCCGGGGTCAGGCCGTAGCCGTATTCAAAGCGGTTCGGCACCAGATAATCGACGTGCGCCGCGCCCAGCAGGCGCAAACCGAGCACGCCCACGGTGCTGGCCGTCGCGCCGTCGGCGTCAAAGTCGCCGACGATCAGGATCCGCTGACGCTGCTCCAGCGCCGTCACCAGCAGGTCCACCGCCGCATCGATCCCTTTGAGCTGCTGGAACGGAATCAACCGCGCCAGGCTCTTGTCCAGCTCCGCCTCGGACTGCACGCCCCGCGCCGCGTACAGGCGGGTCAGTAGCGGTGGCAGTTCACCGAGAAACGGCAGAGTGGCGGGCAACGGGCGAGGATCGATACGCATGGGGTGACAGAAGCTTCTCTTGAATACGTGGGATTTTTCGGGAGTAACGCGGACTTAGCCGCGATCGCCTTGCAGCCAGGTGAGCTGGACTTCGTGCTGGCCACGGTCGTCAGTGACGAAGATCGTGCCTTCGCTGATCATCACGTCCCACTTGATGACGCGGGGCATGTCCTGGGCCAGGGTTTCCAGCACTTCCTGCGGCACGGCGGCAATGTTGACGTTCTTCAGATTTTTGATCGCCGGGATCACCTTGCCTTCCCAGACACGCAGGCTGCCGTAGGCCAACAGGCTGGTGCGCTCGGTGCGACGGGAGCACCAGGTCAGGCGATCCGCGTCCGGCTGGCCGACTTCGATCCAGTGCAGGACACGATCATCCAGGCTCTTTTCCCACAGCGCAGGTTCGTCCACGTCCGACAGACCACGACCGAACGACAGTTGCTCGTTGTACCAGAGCGCGTAGGCCAACAGGCGTACGGTCATGCGTTCTTCGGTTTCCGAAGGGTGACGGGCGATGGTCTGCTTCACGTTCTCGTAGACGCTGCGGTCGAGATCGGTGAGGTTCAGTTCGAATTTGTAGGTAGTGGACGGCTGGGCCATGAACGGGCTTCTTGATACGAGGAAAGTCGGCAAGTCTAACCGATGCTGTAGGCAATCCACGAATTGATGGCGATCAACCTTGCGCGACTGACAGCCGGCTATGTTAAAACGCTGTATCTGCTCAGCCTTGTCCTACAGGATCTCGCATGCCGTTCGCCAACAAACCGCTCAGCGGTCTGAAAGTCATTGAATTGGGTACTTTGATTGCCGGGCCGTTTGCCTCGCGCATCTGCGGCGAGTTCGGCGCCGAAGTGATCAAGATCGAGTCGCCGGACGGCGGTGATCCGCTGCGCAAATGGCGCAAGTTGTACGAAGGCACCTCGCTGTGGTGGTTCGTCCAGGCGCGCAACAAAAAGTCCCTGACGCTGAACCTGAAACACCCCGACGGCTTGGCGATCCTGAAAAAACTGCTGGTTGAAGCCGACATTCTGATCGAGAACTTCCGCCCCGGCGTGCTGGAAAAACTCGGCCTGGGCTGGGAAACCCTGCATGCGCTGAACCCGAAACTGGTGATGGTGCGCCTGTCCGGCTTCGGCCAGACCGGGCCGATGAAAGATCAGCCTGGGTTCGGCGCGGTCGGCGAATCCATGGGCGGCCTGCGCTACATCACCGGTTTCGAAGACCGCCCGCCGGTGCGCACCGGGATTTCCATTGGCGATTCGATTGCTGCTTTGTGGGGCGTGATCGGTGCGTTGATGGCCCTGCGTCATCGCGAGGTCAACGGCGGTCTCGGCCAAGTGGTCGATGTGGCGTTGTACGAAGCGATCTTCGCCATGATGGAAAGCATGGTGCCGGAGTTCGATGTGTTCGGCTTCATTCGCGAGCGCACCGGCAACATCATGCCGGGCATCACACCATCATCGATCCACACCAGCGCCGACGGCAAACACGTGCAGATCGGCGCCAACGGCGATGCAATCTTCAAGCGCTTCATGCTGATCATCGGCCGTGAAGATCTGGCCAATGACCCGGCGCTGGCCAGCAACGACGGGCGCGACACCCGCCGCGATGAGTTGTACGGCGTGATAGACCGCTGGGTGAATTCGCTGCCGCTGCAAACCGTGCTGGACCTGCTGAACCAGGCTGAAGTCCCGGCCAGCCGGATCTTCAGCGCCGAAGACATGTTCAACGATCCGCAGTACCTGGCCCGGGAAATGTTCCTGCACGCCAAACTGCCGGACGGCAAACCCTTCAAGATGCCAGGCATCGTGCCGAAACTCTCTGAGACACCCGGCTCGTCCGAATGGGTCGGACCGCAGCTCGGTGAACACAATGCGCAGGTACTCCACGATCTTGGCTACGACGAGAAGCAGATCGCCCGGCTGCGCGAAGACGGAGCCATCTGAGCTGAATCGCCTGATGCCCTCGGCCTCGAACCGCGCCCACCATTGGTGGACCTGGCGGTTGTTCGGCCTGCTATTTCTGCTGGTGCTGCCGACGTGGGTGCAGGCCAAGCCGACGTTGATCTGGTTGCTGCGCGACCTGCCGCCACTGACGATCTTCGAAGGCCCGAAAAAGGGCCAAGGCGTTATCGATCAATTGATGCCGATGCTGATTGCCGGCATGCCGCAATACGAACACACCTTGATGCGGGTCAATCGCGCCCGTGGCACTCAAATGCTGCATGAACATCCCTTTGCCTGCGATCCGTCGCTGATCTGGAACAAAGAACGGGCACAGTGGATCGCGTTCTCCATCCCTGCGTTTCGCGCGGTCAGCAATGGTCTGGTGGTGCGTCAGAGAGACCGCGAAGTGCTGGAGCCGTTTCTGGTCGAGGACGAAGTCGATCTGTCGGCGTTTCTGGCCAACGGCGAGCGAAAAGTCGGAGTGGTGGCGGAACGCAGTTATGGCGAGTACATCGATACATTGCTGCATCAGGCACCAACCGGCGCGCTGACGCCGCACTACGGCAACGATGCGCTCAGCAGCCTGCTGTCGATGCAGCGTCTGGGGCGTTTGCAAGTGGTGCTGGGTTACTGGCCGGAGATCCGTTATCAGGCGCGGCAGGCCGAGATCGCCGAGGACGAACTGCTGTTCTTCCCGATTCGCGGCACGGGCAAGTACCTGTCGGGCCATGTCGGCTGCACCGACACCACGGCGGGTCGACAGGCGATCACGGAAATCAATCAGCTGTTACGCACCCTGCCCCACGAGCATCTCAACCAGCTCTACGCCGACTGGCTCGACCCCGAGAGGCGCCAGGATTATCTGGAACAGGCGCGGATTTTCTTCGAGCAACAGGCCGCGCAGTGAAATCCGGGCAAAAAGAAACCCCGAGAAGTGGGGAGACGACTCGGGGTTAAACGTGGTCTGTATCAAAGACCCGTAGCAGCAAGCGACAAGCACCGGAGCACAATGCTTGATCCTGCTGTTACGGGGTCTGACTGACTTGGGTGCAGGAAGGTTCCCACAAATGAAAAATCAGTTTCAGAGGGTCGGGTGCTTGTCGAGGGCTGCGTTTCGCAACGCCGCGATCACACAGGGTTCCAGCCGGCCTTCGGCAATCAGGATGTCACGGTGCAGGCCGTCGACCACATCCGTCAGCTGGCGCTTGTCGCTCAATTGCGCCTGATTGAATTCGCGCTCCACCACGATCGCGCCGCTGCCGTTCTTCAAGGTCACCAGGCATTCGCCATGGCGACCGCGAGGGGTCAACGTCACTTGATACGGGCTCAGAGCCTCACCGAGCAATAGACTGATACTTTCCATCTCGATCTCCACTCAATAGTCCGAAAACACAGTGTCTGGGGCGTGTTCACAGTAAATGACCACCGGCCCGAGAAGAAAGTTCTGCTTGTCACCGGCCTCTCCCGGAGCGTCACCGGCCTATCGGAGCATGCATGGTGAAGATGACAGAAAAATAACCGTGGGGGTCAAGCGTCGACGGAATGCCTGGGGATGGTCATGTAGGTGTCCAGCAGTGCCCTCATCAATACCGCCGAAACGGGAGTGTGCAGGCGGCCCAGCAATATGATCCGGTGCTCGCCCAGCAAGGTTTCCAGATCGTCCAGCAGGGTGGGTGCCACAGCCCCCAGCAGAATCAGTGCACGTGCTTCCTGCCGGTCGGCCATATGCCGGATCAGCGCCAGCCCGTCACCGTTCTGCAATTGTGGATTGCACAGGGTGATGTCGACGGCTCCGCGACGTTCCAGTGAGCGCTTTGCCGAGCCCAGCGACGGTGCGGTCAGAACATCGTAGATACCAATGGCGTTGAGCATCTGGTGCAACGCCATCAGCTGGAACGGATTGGGTTCTAGAATCAGGATCTTGAGCGAGCGCATGGGACGACCTCTGGAGCGACAATCGCGGATTCACGCCGCAGTGGCCTGTCACTCTAGGGCAGTGGTCCTAAGCCTCCCATCAGAAAAGGAATCGCTGCTTATAGGACTTTTCCCATCTTTAATGCAGACATCGACACCCACTCTCCTTCCGCCGCTCGGTGATGTCCGTCCAGCCCCCGAGCAGGCCTCGCAGTTTTCCATCGACACTGTAAAACGGCACCGTCCATTGATAGATCTGACGGGGGCCGCTCTTGAACATCAGTTGCCGCTTGCTGAAGCGTGTTTTACGCGTACCCAGCTGCGCCATGAATTCGTCGTGCAGCATCAATGCCGTGGCCTGTGGAAGTGCATCGAACTCGAACAGCATCCGGCCCTGCACCTGCTCCTGCCGGACCGACAGCGCATCTTCGTAACTGCGGTTGCACATGATCAACCGACCCTGCAGATCGCGCACGAACACGGGGTCGGGCATCGCATCGATCAATGCATGTTGAAAGGCCAGTTGATCACCCAGATTCTTTTCGGCTGCCCGTCGCTGCTTCACTTCTGCCGCCAGTCGACGGTTCCACATCAAAGGCAATAGCCCGAACACGCCAAGCCCGCCCATTGCCCAGCAACCCCACTTGATCAGGAGCGAGCCGATCGAGGGTGTCGGCGCAGGAGAGACGCCATCCAGCCACTTCAGGCGCATGGAACGAAGCTCCGCCGCGGAGAAGGCGCCCAATGCCTTGTTGAGGATGCTCACCAGCTCGGGCAACCCTTTGCGTACTGCCAGATGGTCGGCCTCCCACTTGCCCTCCACGAGACCACCGACCTTGAGCAGGCCGGAGGGAAACAGCTGAGCGCCGATCTCGTTTTCGATGGTGGCATAGGCCTCGCCACTTTCCACCAGCGCCCGAGCCTCAGCATAGGTCTTGACCGAACGAATCGGGATCGATGGGTAGTCGCGTCGAATGCCGTCCTCCAGCGCATGCCGGGCCGGCAGCACCAGGACTCGCTTGGACAGCATCTCGAGCGACCGTATTGCCGGTTCGCCTGAATGACCGACGAACACCCACCCTGCACCGCCGAACGCGTGACTGAAGTCCAGAAATGCCTTGCGCTCCTCGTTCATTGCCAACGTCGTGCTGATGTCGGCCACGCCACTCTGGAGCCGTTCCAGCATGTGGTCGGTGGAAAACGATTCCTGATGAACGAACTGCAATCCGGTCATGGCGCTGATGTGCTTGAGCACATCGTTGTTCAGGCCGCTCCATTGGCCATGTTCGTCCTGAAACAGATACAACGGGTATTGCACAGAGGCGACGGTCACACGAGGGTTATCTCGAATCCACTGACGCTCATGCTCATCCAGCTCGATGGGCTGAATAGCCTCCACCGTGTCGGGGTGTCTCGCCAGATGGGCGGCTTCGACCCACTGTGACAACCCGAAGCTCCCCGATAAAAACAACCAGCACAGGGCTGGTTTCAATCCTGAAAAAAACCGCATTGCCACATCCTTCGTCATCGACTCGCCCGTCCTTCGTGGGCGAAACGCGCGCAGTGTGGCATGCAAAAACAAGAAAGCCCGTCAGGAGACGGGCTTCAAAATGTGACAGCTTTGCGGTCTTAAAGAGGCTTGCCGCGGTTGCCATGCTGGCTGACAAAGGCTTGTACGGCTTTGAGCTCGTTCGCCAGCACAGTGCAGCGCTCTTCTCTCTCAAACAAATCAGAAAGATGTGCAGGCAGTTCGAGAGCTTTTCCTACACCGGCTTTCTCCACCGCGTCCGGGAACTTGACCGGATGCGCCGTGCCCAGAATCACCATCGGGATATCCAGGCTGCGACGACATTCACGAGCGGCCTTCACGCCGATGGCGGTGTGCGGATCCAGCACTTCCCCGGTCTGTTCGTAGACTTCGGCGATGGTTTCGCAGGTTTGCGCATCGTCCACAGCCAGCGAGTCGAACAGTTTGCGTGCCTCGGTCCAGCGTTCCTGTTCGACGCTGAAGCCGCCGCCCTGCCTGAACGAATCCATCAGCCCGGCAATCGCCGCGCCGTTGCGACCGTGCAGGTCGAACAGCAGGCGTTCGAAGTTCGACGAGACCATGATGTCCATCGACGGCGACAGCGTGGCGTGCAGGGTTTCCTTGACGTACTGGTTGCCGCTCATGAAGCGGTGCAGGATATCGTTGCGGTTGGTGGCGACGATCAACTGGTTGATCGGCAGGCCCATGTTGCGCGCCAGGTAACCGGCGAAGATGTCGCCGAAGTTGCCGGTCGGCACCGAGAACGACACCGAACGCGCCGGGCCGCCCAATTGCAGCGCTGCGTGGAAGTAGTAAACGATCTGGGCCATGATCCGCGCCCAGTTGATCGAGTTGACTGCCACCAGACGGGTGCCCTTGAGGAAGCTCTGGTCGGCGAAGCTGGCCTTGACCATTTCCTGGCAGTCATCGAAGTTGCCTTCGATGGCGATGTTGTGGATGTTCTCACCGAGAATGGTGGTCATCTGCCGACGCTGCACTTCGGACACACGGTTGTGCGGGTGCAGGATGAAGATGTCGACGTTTTCGCAGTGCTTGCAGCCTTCGATGGCGGCCGAACCGGTGTCACCGGAGGTGGCGCCGACGATGACCACGCGCTCGCCGCGCTTTTCCAGCACGTAGTCGAGCAAACGACCGAGCAGTTGCAGGGCGAAGTCCTTGAACGCCAGGGTCGGGCCGTGGAACAGCTCCAGCACCCATTCGTTGCCGTTCAGCTGACGCAGCGGCGCAACGGCGTTGTGGGCGAACACACCGTAGGTTTCTTCAAGAATCTTTTTGAAATCGGCGTCCGGAATGCTGCCGGTGACGAACGGGCGCATGACGCGGAAAGCCAGCTCGTGATACGGCAGGCCGGCCCAGGAAGCGATTTCTTCCTGGGTGAAACGTGGCAGGTTTTCCGGGACGTACAAACCGCCGTCGGTTGCAAGACCGGCCAGCAGGACGTCTTCGAAATTCAGGGCCGGTGCCTGGCCGCGGGTACTGATGTAACGCATAGGGGCAAACCTTCGGTTTGAGCCTCAAGCTACGAGTTACAAGCTTCAAGTAAAAGCCGGACTGCTTTTCTCTTGCTGCTTGCAGCTCGAAGCTTGCAGCTGTTTCTGTTTAGTTCAAGTGCTCGACGCGGATCCGCACAACCGGACCGACCACGCCCGCCAGCGCTTCGAGGGCGGCGATCGCATCGTTGATGTGCTGCTCCAGCACGCGGTGGGTCAGCAGGATCATCGGCACCAGGCCGTCGTGTTCCTCGACTTCCTTCTGCATGATCGACTCGATGTTGATGCCGCGCTCCGAGAGGATGCTCGCCACCTGAGCGAGTACACCCGGATGGTCCTTGGCCTGGATGCGCAGGTAGTAGGCGCTTTCGCAGGCTTCGATCGGCAGGATCGGATGGGCCGACAGCGAGTCCGGCTGGAAGGCCAGGTGCGGCACGCGGTTTTCCGGGTCGGAGGTCATGGCGCGAACCACGTCCACCAGATCCGCGATCACCGACGAAGCAGTCGGCTCCATGCCGGCGCCGGCGCCGTAGAACAGGGTCGAACCGGCAGCGTCACCGTTGACCATCACCGCGTTCATCACGCCGTTGACGTTGGCGATCAGACGATCGGCCGGGATCAGCGTCGGGTGTACGCGCAGCTCGATGCCGGCGGCGGTGCTGCGTGCCACGCCCAGGTGCTTGATGCGGTAGCCCAGCGCTTCGGCGTAGTTCACGTCGGCGGTGGTCAGCTTGGTGATGCCTTCGGTGTAAGCCTTGTCGAACTGCAGCGGAATACCGAACGCGATCGATGCCAGGATCGTCAGCTTGTGCGCGGCGTCGATGCCCTCGACGTCGAAGGTCGGGTCGGCTTCGGCGTAGCCCAGCGCTTGCGCCTCGGCCAGCACGTCTTCGAAGGTGCGACCCTTCTCGCGCATTTCGGTGAGGATGAAGTTGCCGGTGCCGTTGATGATCCCGGCGACCCAGTTGATACGGTTGGCGGACAGGCCTTCACGGATCGCCTTGATCACCGGAATGCCGCCGGCGACCGCCGCTTCGAATGCCACGATCACGCCTTTCTCGCGTGCCTTGGCGAAAATTTCATTACCGTGAACGGCAATCAGAGCCTTGTTCGCGGTGACCACATGCTTGCCATTCTCGATGGCCTTGAGTACCAGCTCGCGGGCAACGGTATAGCCGCCCATCAGCTCTATGACGATGTCGATCTCAGGGTTCGTGGCCACTTCGAAGACATCGTTGGTAATCGCAATACCGGTCGTCTGGAACTGAGGCTTTGGCGTGCGCATGGCAATTTGTGCCACTTCGATTCCACGCCCGGCACGACGAGCAATTTCCTCGGCGTTGCGCTGAAGTACGTTGAAGGTTCCGCCACCGACGGTCCCTAACCCACAGATGCCTACTTTGACCGGTTTCACTGTGAACTCCCCATAAAACGGCCGACACGAGGCCGGCCGTGAAAACAACCGCAGGTTCGCGGCTCTCTGTTGATGGCCCGGCAATCCTGCCGCCGGACCACGCTCGTCACACCAGGGCGTGACGATGCGAATTACTTCGCGCCCAGCGCCAGTTTGGCGACTTGTGGCGCAGGCTGGTAGCCCGGAATGACTTGTCCGTCAGCCAAAACGATGGCCGGCGTACCGTTCACACCGATCGACTGGCCTAGGGCGAACTGTTTGGAAACCGGGTTCTCGCACTTGGCGGCCTTGATTTCCTTGCCATCGACCATTTTGTCCATGGCGGCTTTCTTGTCTTTCGAGCACCACACGGCTTGCAGTTGCTCGTCACCCGGCGAGCCGAGGCCCTGGCGCGGGAACGCCACGTAACGCACTTCGATGCCGCGCTTGTTCAGCTCGGGCACTTCGGCGTGCAGCTTGTGGCAATACGGGCACGTAGTGTCGGTGAAAACGGTGATGTGCGACTTGGTTTCGCCCACGGCCGGGTAAACCACGGTCTCGGCCACCGGAATCGCATTGATCAGTTTGGAAATGCCCAGGCGCTCGGTCTTCTCGGTCAGGTTGACCGGTTTGCCGTCCTTGAGCTGGAACATGTAGCCCTGAACGATGTACTGGCCGTCGGCGCTGGCGTAGAGCACGCGGCTGCCCTTGAGCTTGACTTCGTACAGGCCCGGCAGCGGGCTGGCGGTGATGGTGTCCACCGGCACGTCGAGCTGGAGGTTTTCCAGGCTTTGGCGAATCGCTTTGTCGGCCGCGTCATCGGCGACGGCAAAGGTGCTGACCAACGCAATGGCTGCGGCGGCGAAAATCTGGGTCAGACGCATGAGAACTCCTGAAGGCGGACAAATGGAACGATCAGAACGCCCGTGCCGGAACACCGGGTCATAACCGCCCATCGTGCAAACCGGCAAAGCCTACCACATAAGGCTCCCGTGGCCGAATGCGCCTGTCGCAAGACAAATGGCGCTCAGCCGCGCGGGTGATGTTTGGCATGCAGATCCTGCAAACGTGCCCGGGCGACGTGAGTGTAGATCTGCGTGGTCGACAGGTCGCTGTGGCCCAACAGCATCTGCACCACCCGCAAATCGGCGCCATGGTTGAGCAGGTGTGTGGCAAACGCGTGACGCAAGGTGTGCGGCGACAGCGATTTACCAATGCCGGCGACCTTGGCCTGATGCTTGATGCGGTGCCAGAAGGTCTGGCGGGTCATCTGCTCGCCGCGCTGGCTGGGGAACAGCACATCACTGGGGCGCCCGCCCAGCAGCTCGCTGCGGCCATCGCGCAAGTAGCGCTCGACCCAGACAATCGCTTCCTCGCCCATTGGCACCAACCGCTCCTTGCTGCCCTTGCCCATCACCCGCAACACGCCCTGACGCAGGTTGACCTGTTCCAGAGTCAGACTGATCAGCTCGGTCACCCGCAGCCCGCAGGCATACAAGACTTCGAGCATGGCGCGGTCGCGCTGGCCGATGGCTTCGCTCAGGTCTGGTGCCTTCAGCAAAGCTTCAACGTCGGCTTCCGACAAGGATTTGGGCAATGGCCGACCGAGTTGCGGCATATCCACGCGCAAGGTCGGATCGACCGAAATCAGTTTTTCCCGCAGCAGGTAGCGATAAAAGCCACGCACACCGGAGAGAAATCGCGCGGTGGAGCGAGGTTTGTAGTTCTGTTCCAGACGCCAGGCCAGGTGGTCGAGGATCAGTTCGCGACCGGCATTGATCAGCTCGAGACCTTTGTCCTGCAACCAGCCGTTGAACAGCGCGAGATCGCTGCGGTAGGCGTCGCGAGTGTTGTCGGAGAGACCTTTTTCCAGCCAGAGGGCGTCGAGAAACTGGTCGATCAGTGGGTGGTCGATGGCAGGCATGGGCGCTCAAGACACGCAGGCTTGGCACTGCGCGCAAATAAAGAGTGAACGGTTGAAATGGCCGCTAGTCTTTCATAGCCCGCTATTTCAAGGAACAGGGAGCTTCAATGAACGAGCAGCAAATTCTGTTGGCTTTCGGTGGTATCGGTGCCGCCGCGCTGGGCTGCCAATGGCTTGCCTGGCGCCTGAAACTGCCGGCGATTCTGTTTCTGCTGCTGACCGGCATTCTGGCGGGCCCCGTGCTGGGCTGGCTCGACCCGCAGGAAATGTTCGGCCCGCTGCTGATGCCGCTGGTGTCGCTGGCGGTGGCGCTGATTCTGTTTGAAGGCAGCCTGACCCTGCATTTGTCGGAATGGCGCGAGATCGGCAGCGTCGTGCATCGGCTGGTCACCATCGGAGCGCTCTCGACCTGGGTAGTGATTGCGGTCGCGACCCACTGGCTGCTGGGCTTCGACTGGTTGCTTGCCATCCTGTTCGGCAGCCTGACCCTGGTTACTGGCCCGACCGTGATCGTACCGATGCTGCGGGTGGTGCGGCCTAAAGCCTCGATCGCGAATATCCTGCGCTGGGAAGGGATTGTGATCGACCCGATCGGCGCGCTGCTTGCGGTAGTGGTCTACAGCTTCATCATCGCTCGGGCCGAAGGCCATGGGCTGGAACAGAGCCTGCTGACGTTTGGCGGGGTGATTGTCTGCGGCAGCGCGTTCGGCGTCGCCGGTGGCTGGCTGCTCGGTACGATCATCCGGCGCCAATGGCTGCCGGAGTATTTGCACAATCTGGCATCGCTCGCCGCGGTGCTGGGGATATTCATCGCCGCCAACCAGGCCATGCACGAATCCGGGCTGCTGGCGGTGACGCTGATGGGCATGTGGCTGGCGAACATGAAGGGCGTGGATGTGCGGCATATCCTGCACTTCAAGGAAAACCTCAGCGTGCTGCTGATTTCCGGGCTGTTCATTCTGCTGGCGGCGCGACTGGATCTGAACGCGTTGATCGGTCTCGGGCCGCTGGTGCTGATTCTGTTGCTGGTGATCCAGTTGATCGCCCGACCGCTGAACGTGGTGCTAAGTACCGCCGGTTCGAGTCTGAGCTGGCGTGAGCGTGCATTGTTGTGCTGGATTGCCCCGCGCGGGATCGTCGCGGCGGCAGTCTCGGCGATCTTTGCGATTCGCCTGGATGAAGCGGGCCATGAAGGTGCGTTGTTGCTGGTGCCGCTGACCTTCGCGGTGATCATCGGCACCGTCGTACTGCAAAGCGCGACTGCCCGGCCACTGGCCCGACTGTTGAAAGTTGCGGAACCAGCGCCCAGCGGCTTCCTGATCGTCGGGGCGAACGGGCCTGCGCGCCTGCTCGGCAAGTCGCTGCAACAGCTGGGCAGCCGGGTGCTGCTGACGGATTCAAGCTGGGAAAACATCCGCGCGGCGCGCATGGATGGCTTGCCGACCTACTTTGGCAATCCGGCCTCGCAGCACGCCGATGCGCATCTGGACCTGGTCGGACTGGGGCATCTGCTGGCGCTGTCACCGTCGGGCGAACTCAATACGCTGGCGGCCATGCGCTTTCGCCATGACTTTGGTCATCAACGATTGTTCGGACTGGCCAGTGGTCAGGAGAGCCGACGCAGCGACAAGCACCGCGCCAGCCTCGAACATCGTGGCAATCAACTGGGGAGCGAGGCGCTGACTTACGCCAGACTCGCCAGCCAATTGGGCCAGGGCGCCGACCTGTACAGCACGACATTGACGGACGGGTTTGGCTGGGACGATTACCGGGCGCTGCATGGCAATCGCGCGACGCTGTTGTTCATGCGCGATGACAGCGGCTGGGTGCACGTCGTGACACCGGAAACCGTGTTGAAGCCGGGACCGGGGTGGACGTTGCTGGCGCTGATTCAGCCGGAGAGTAGCAGCGCCTGATAGAACAAATCGCGGGCAAGCCCGCTCCCACAGTGTCCGTGTCGAACACAACATCAGCGGACAACACAAAATCTGTGGGAGCGGGCTTCCCCGCGAATGCCGCGGCTCGGTGCTGGATCAGGCCGCGAAACCCGGCAGCACCGGCACCGGACGCTTGTCATCATCGATGGCAACAAAGCTGAACTGCCCGTGAATGGCCTTCTCACGCCCGTCACAGCTCATGCTTTCGACGAACACTTCCACCTCGACCTTGAGACTGGTGTTGCCAACCTTGATCACTCGCCCGACCAGTTCGACGATAGAGCCCGCCGGTATCGCGTGATTGAAGTCGATACGATCGGTGGACACGGTCACCAGCGGCAAACGGCAAAACCGCGTGGCGGTGATGAACGACACTTCGTCCATCCAGGCCAGTGCGGTGCCGCCGAACAGGGTGTTGTGGTGATTGGTGGTCGGCGGGAAAACCGCCTTGGTCACGCGGGTCACCGAGAGTTCGGTGCGGCGTTCGATTTCTTGCTCGCGAGGGGTCATGGGTCAGGCCTGGAACGGAATGCTGTGGATAAATTGCGGGCAACAAAAAAGCAGCCCGTAGGCTGCTTTTTTCTGCATCGGAAGCTGGACTTAAGCCAGTTTTTCCTTGATGCGAGCTGCTTTACCCGACAGGTCGCGCAGGTAGTACAGCTTGGCTTTACGTACGTCACCGCGACGTTTAACAGCCATGCTGTCGATCTGCGGGGAGTAGGTCTGGAAAGTACGTTCTACGCCAACACCGTTGGAGATTTTACGAACGGTGAACGCACTGTTCACGCCGCGGTTACGCTTGGCGATTACAACGCCTTCGAACGCTTGCAGACGGGAACGATCGCCTTCCTTCACTTTCACCTGAACGACGATGGTGTCGCCCGGGGCAAAGGTAGGGATTTCTTTGGTCATCTGCTCTGCTTCGAGTGCAAGGATGATTTTGTTGGTCATGCTGTGCTCCTAAGGTAAATCGTCTGATCTACCATCGATACGTTGTTAACTATCGTCCCGCTCGCGGATGTATTCCTCGAGCAGCTTCTTCTCTTCTCCAGAAAGCGAGCGGCTTTCCAGAAGATCGGCGCGTCGTTCATAGGTCCTACCAAGGGACTGCTGTAAACGCCAACGCCGGATATGCGCGTGATTGCCACTCAGCAACACGTCGGGAACACGCTGATCCGCATACACCTCAGGTCGGGTGTAGTGCGGGCAATCCAGCAGACCATCCGTAAAGGAATCTTCCTCAGCGGAATCCGCATGCCCTAAAGCTCCGGGCAGCAGTCGTGTAACCGCATCGATCATGACCATGGCCGGCAGCTCGCCGCCAGACAACACATAGTCACCAATCGACCACTCTTCATCGACATGAGCATCAATAAAACGCTCGTCAATGCCTTCATAGCGACCGGCAATCAGGATCAACGCATCCGATTTAGCCAGTTCGCGTACCGCCGACTGAGTCAGTTGACGGCCTTGGGGGGACAGGTAAATCACCTTCGCCGCCTCCCCGGCTGCTGCCTTGGCCTGAACCAGAGCATCTTCCAGGGGCTTGATCTTCATCACCATGCCCGGACCACCGCCAAACGGGCGATCGTCCACAGTGTGATGCCGATCCGTCGTGTAATCCCGCGGATTCCAACAGGTCAGCTGCAAGAGCCCCTGTTTGACCGCACGACTGGTAATGCCGTACTCACTGATGGCCGAGAACATCTCGGGGAACAACGTAATGACGTCTACGCGCAGGCTGGCCATTGCTTAGAAGTCCGCGTCCCATTCCACCCTCATCACGCCTGCCTCCAGGTCGATTGCCAGCACGCATTGCTCCGTATAGGGCAACAACCGCTCGCGATCATCCAGGCTGCCGACGCAGGGCTTGACCACCAATACATCGTTCGCGCCGGTCTCCAACAGGTGATCAACCTTGCCGAAGAATTCTTCGTTCTGGTTGATGACACTCAGACCCTGCAACTGGTACCAGTAGTACTCGTCGCCAGTCAGGTTGGGCAAAAGGCTTCGCGAGATGCAAATCTCGTAACCGCTCAGAAGACGGGCTTCATCGCGATCGTCGAGGCCTTTGAGCTTGGCAACCAGATCCTTTTGAGTGGATCGGCCGCTGACCAGCTCGACCTGCTTTACCACGCCTTCGCGCCGAAGCGTCCAGTTGCGGTAGTTCAACAGGTTTTCAATCGGATCGGTAAAGGAAAAGACCTTCACCTCGCCGCGAACGCCGTGAACCGAAAAAATCTTGCCGACAACGATCAGGTCATCAGCTTTTTCTGGCGTCGCGCTCATACTGCTCAGGCTGCAGCCTTGGCAGATTCCTTCAGCAACTGAGCAACACGCTCAGAAGGCTGTGCACCAACGCTCAGCCAGTAGGCAACGCGCTCTTGGTTCACGGACAGACGAACTTCCTGACCACGGGCAACAGGGTTGAAGAAACCAACCTGTTCTTTGTGGGAACCGTCACGCGGGTTGCGGGAGTCGGTTACGGTCAGGTGGTAAAACGGGCGCTTTTTGGAGCCGCCAAGGGCAAGACGGATTGTTAGCATGTGAACATCGTTCCTGTAGTCGGTGCTGCAAATCTAAATGCACAGCGGGCATGGGTGCCCGAAAGGCCGCATATTCTAAGGAATATCCGGACTTTTGCAAATGACTTTTTCCGGCGCCTGTGGCATGCCGTGCAGATTTGCATATGGGGCCGTCGTTCAAAACGGCCGGTCAGCTCCCGCCGAGTGCGGGTTTGCTGTTGATCCTGCGTCCTTGCAGGGTCTGCGCCGGTGCGACGACCGGCGAAGTCTTTACATCTTTGGCATGCCGCCGCCGGGCAACATACCGCCCATGCCGCGCATCATTTTCGCCATTCCGCCCTTGGCGGAGAATTTCTTCATCATCTTCTGCATCTGCTTGTGCTGCTTGATCAAGCGACCGATGTCCTGCACCTGGGTGCCGGAACCCATGGCGATCCGGCGCTTGCGCGAACCGCTGATCAGCTCAGGGTCGCGGCGCTCGGCCGGGGTCATGGAGTTGATGATGGCTTCCATCTGCTTGAACTGCTTCTCTGCAGCGTTCTGGGCATTGCCCATTTGCGAGAGATTGACGCCGCCGATGTTCGGCAGTTTGTCCATGAGCCCACCTAGGCCGCCCATGTTCTTCATCTGTTGCAGCTGATCGCGGAAGTCTTCGAGGTCGAAGCCCTTACCCTTCTTCAGCTTCTTGGCCAGTTTGTCGGCCTTGTCCTTGTCGAGCGTCGCTTCAGCCTGCTCGATCAGGCTGAGCACGTCGCCCATGCCGAGGATCCGCGAAGCGATACGCTCAGGGTGGAACGGATCGAGCGCTTCGCTCTTCTCGCCCATACCGATGAACTTGATCGGCTTGCCGGTGATTGCGCGAACGGACAGCGCGGCACCGCCACGGGCATCACCGTCGACCTTGGTCAGGATCACACCGGTCAGCGGCAGTGCATCACCGAAGGCCTTGGCCGTGTTGGCCGCGTCCTGACCGGTCATGGCGTCGACCACGAACAGGGTTTCAACCGGATTGATCGCGGCGTGCAGCGCCTTGATCTCGCCCATCATCTCTTCGTCGATGTGCAGACGACCGGCGGTGTCGACGATGACCACGTCGATGAATTTCAGTTTTGCTTCTTTAATAGCCGCGTTGGCGATATCGACCGGCTTCTGGCTCATGTCGGACGGGAAGAACGTCACGCCGATGTCGTTGGCCAGGGTTTCCAGCTGTTTAATAGCAGCAGGACGGTAGATGTCCGCCGACACGACCATGACCGACTTCTTCTTGCGCTCTTTAAGGAAGCGCGCCAGCTTGCCGGCGGTGGTGGTTTTACCCGCACCCTGCAGACCGGCCATCAGAATGACGGCAGGCGGCACGGCGCTCAGGTTCAAGTCTTCGTTGGCCGCGCCCATCAGGCTTTCGAGTTCGGCCTGGACGATCTTCACGAACGCCTGGCCCGGCGTCAGGCTGCGCGACACCTCGGTGCCGACAGCGCGTTCCTTGACCGAATTGACGAAGTCCTTGACCACCGGCAGGGCGACGTCGGCTTCGAGCAACGCCATGCGCACTTCGCGCAGGGTGTCTTTGATGTTGTCCTCGGTCAGTTTCGCCTTGCCGGTGACATGGCGCAGCGTCTGCGAGAGACGGTCGGTTAAGTTTTCAAACATTGCGCGATCCTTTCAGGCCCTGTGTAGACCGGGATAATGGCGGCCCAGACCGGAATCAACATGTGCTCGGCGAGCCTGCGGCGTGGGCAGGTCGCGGATTATAGCGAAGACTGCGTCTGGCGGACACCTCGCTGTCAGCTTGCCGGTCTTTCGTGCAATGGCGGTTCTATGCCAAACTCAGCCCCTTTCGGGCTTGCCTAACAGGATTTATGCTCCCCTTGTCACCGAGTTTGCTGACCACCCTCGCCGCCGCCCTTCTCTACGCCGCTGCGACTCTCTATCAGGGCACCCGCCTGGCCACTGGCGCCAAGGCCAACAAGCGCCTGCTGGTCTCGGTCGGCGTCCTCGCCGTGCTGGCCCACAGCGCCAGCCTGCTCACCCATTTATTGACGCCGATCGGTCTGGGCCTGGATTTCTTCAGCGCTTCCAGCCTGATTGCGGCGGCCGTCATTGCCCTGACCCTGCTGGCCTGCTCGCGGATCCCGGTGGAAAACCTGTTGGTGCTGCTGTTCCCGCTGGGTGCAATCACGGTGCTGCTGGCGCAATTCGCGCCGACCGGCACGGTGCAGGTCATCGATGAAGAACCGGGCATTCTCGCGCACATTCTGCTGTCGATCCTCGCCTATGGCATGTTCACCATTGCGGTGTTTCAGGCCTTGTTGCTGCTGGTGCAGGATCACCAGCTCAAGCACAAGCACCCGTCCGGGCTGATCAAGAATTTCCCGCCGCTGCAGACCATGGAAAGCCTGTTGTTCGGCTTCCTCTGGGCCGGCTGGACGCTGCTGTCGCTGTCGCTGATTTCCGGCTGGCTGTTCGTCGAGAACCTGTTTGCCCAGCACCTGGTGCATAAAACCCTGCTGGCCTGCCTGGCCTGGATCGTGTTCAGCGTCCTGCTGTGGGGCCGTAACCGGCTCGGCTGGCGCGGCCACAAGGCAATCCGCTGGACCCTCGCCGGTTTCTGCCTGCTGATGCTCGCGTATTTCGGCAGCAAACTGGTTCGTGAATACATCCTGCACATCTGACGGGCGGCATAAATGGACGGTTTGCCCATAGGGCCGATGCTCGCGGTATTTGTTCTGCTGATTCTCTGGTCGGGGCTGTTTACCGCCGTCGAAGCGGCGCAACAGCACCTGCTCGCGCAACGCACCGCCTCCCGCGCCAGCGACAAGCCGCTGGCGAAGCTCAGCTTCCCGCTCGACAGTCTGATCCTCTGCAATACCCTGTGCCGCGCCCTCGCCGTCATTCTGGCCACCCTGCTGGCAATCTTTCTCTGTGAAGAAAACGGCCCCTGGGCGGCTTGCCTCGGCGCCGGCGCCCTGCTGCTGGTTTTTGCCGACTATTTCCCTCGCGCCCTCGCCCAGCGTTATCCGGATGCGGTGTTGTCGTTCGGCAATACGCTGCTGGCGGTCCCGCTGAAGGTCGTTTTCCCGCCTGCCTGGCTGCTCAGCCGCATCAGTGGTTTGCTGATGCGCCCGTTCATCCGCAAGGCCCAGGTGGTGCAACAGAGCGAAGATGATGTGCCGGCGGAGCGTCATGACGATCCGGATCACCCGGTGCGGCCACACCCGGTTTCAGGCATCCATGCGCTGGACAACATCACGGTCAACGACATTCTGGTGCCGCGCAGCGATGTCGACGGCATCAACCTCGACGACCCGATCGAAGAGATCATCGAGCAATTGCGCAAGAACCGGCGTACTCGCCTGCCGGTCTTCCACAGCGATATCAATCAGGTCGAAGCGGTGCTCAACACCCGGCAGATCCGCCACTTGCTGGACAATGGCAGCCTGACCCGCGAAGCGTTGCTAGCGGCCAGTTACGAGCCGTATTTCGTCCCTGAAAGCACCCCGCTGCAACTGCAACTGCTGAACTTCCACAAGCAGCAGCGGCGTCTGGGCATGGTGGTGGACGAGTACGGCGAAGTGCTCGGTATTGTCACGCTGGAAGACATTCTCGAAGAGATCGTCGGCGAATTCGAAAGCGAGCACAGCCTCGACAACCCGCACATCCACCCGCAGGCCGATGGTCGCATGGTGATCGATGGCGCGGCGTCGATTCGCGAACTGAACAAATGCCTGGGCTGGCACCTGCCCAGCGACGGCCCCCGGACGCTCAATGGCCTGGTGACCGAAGCGCTGGAAACCATCCCGGAAAGCGCGGTCTGCCTGAAGATCGGCCGCTACCGGCTGGAGATTCTCGAAACCGAGGAGAACCGGGTGAGCAAAGTCCTGATCTGGCACACCACTTCGGCCCCGGCGCTGGCCACGGCGCGCTAGACAGCCCCTTGTTCAATCGTTAGCCACCTTCCTATAATCGCGGGGCTTACCCAAGCCCCGCCGAACCGCGTGCTTACCCCGCACCCGACAAATTCCGGCCGGTTCATCGGCAATATCCGCATCACACCGACGACTGTTCCTACCTGAAGCAGCGATCGCGCCTCATCCCACATCCCTGGGTGTTCGACCATAATAATTCGCTCCAACGGAGCTCATGACTGTCAGGGATCACCGCATGACGACCAGTACCGCTTACAGCGACACCACGCCTGCCCAACCGACCAACTCCGCCACCCGCGTGGCCACGGCGAGCTTCATCGGCACGGCCATCGAGTTCTACGATTTCTACGTCTACGCCACCGCCGCTGCGCTGGTGATCGGGCCGGTGTTTTTCCCGCAGACTTCCGGCACGGCGCAGATGCTCTCGGCATTCCTGACCTTCGGCATCGCCTTCCTCGCCCGACCTTTGGGTTCGGCGCTGTTCGGCCACTTCGGTGACCGGATCGGGCGCAAATCGACCTTGGTGGCTTCGCTGCTGCTGATGGGTGTCTGCACCACGCTGATCGGCGTGCTGCCGGGTTACGACAGCATCGGGGCCTGGGCGCCGATCCTGCTTTGCGTGCTGCGCTTCGGCCAGGGCCTGGGATTGGGTGGCGAATGGGGCGGCGCGGCGCTGCTGGCCACCGAAAACGCCCCGAAAGGTAAACGGGCGTGGTTCGGCATGTTCCCGCAGCTCGGCCCTTCGATTGGCTTTCTGGCCGCCAATGGTCTGTTCCTGTCCTTGGCCATGACGCTCAATGACGAACAGTTCCGCAGCTGGGGCTGGCGGATTCCGTTCCTGCTCAGCGCCGTGCTGGTGATGGTCGGGCTGTACGTGCGCCTCAAACTCCACGAAACCCCGGTGTTCGCCAATGCCATCGCCCGTCAGGAGCGAGTGAAAGTTCCGCTGGTCGAGCTGTTCAGCCAATACTGGGCACCGACGCTGCTGGGCGCCGCCGCCATGGTGGTCTGCTACGCACTGTTCTACATCTCGACGGTGTTTTCCCTGAGCTACGGCGTATCCACATTGGGTTACAGCCGCGAGACATTCCTCGGGCTGCTGTGCTTTGCGGTGCTGTTCATGGCGGCTGCCACGCCTTTGTCGGCGTGGGCAAGTGACCGTTACGGGCGCAAGCCGGTGCTGATCGTCGGCGGTGTGTTGGCAATTCTCTCCGGGTTTCTGATGGAGCCGCTGCTGACTCAGGGATCGACCTGGGGCGTGGCGCTGTTCCTGTGCATCGAGCTGTTTCTGATGGGGGTGACATTCGCCCCGATGGGTGCGCTGCTGCCGGAACTGTTTCCGACGCATGTCCGGTATACCGGTGCATCGGCAGCCTACAACCTCGGCGGCATTGTCGGAGCCTCAGCGGCGCCGTTCTTCGCGCAGAAACTGGTGGCGATGGGTGGTTTGAGTTACGTCGGCGGGTATGTGTCGGCGGCCGCGGTGCTCAGCTTGATCGCTGTGCTGTGCCTGAAGGAAACGCGTAATAACGATTTGAATCAGGTGTCGTAAATGCCCTGATCGCTCCCGCCCGATGCGGGAGCGATCAGGTTGCGAGATTACAGCTCTACAACGACCGCCTGGGAAGCACGGGTCGCCTTGGCGCGAGCGGCTTCAATCGACTCGTCACGGGCCAGTGCAACACCCATGCGGCGCTGACCGTTGACTTCAGGCTTGCCGAACAGACGCAGCGCGGTATCCGGCTCGCTCAGCGCAGCCCCGAGGTTGGCGAATGCGGTCTGGGTCGACTGACCTTCCACCAGGATCACCGCCGAGGCCGATGGGCCGAACTGACGGATCAGTGGCACCGGCAGGCCGAGGATCGCCCGGGCGTGCAGGGCGAACTGCGACAGGTCCTGGGAAATCAGGGTTACCAGACCGGTGTCATGCGGACGCGGCGACACTTCGCTGAACCACACCTGATCGCCTTTGATGAACAGCTCGACGCCGAACAGGCCACGCCCCCCCAACGCTTCGGTCACGGCTTTGGCAACGCGCTCGGATTCAGCCAGCGCCACCGGGCTCATGGCCTGTGGCTGCCAGGATTCCTGATAGTCGCCCTTCTCCTGACGGTGGCCGACCGGCGCACAGAAAGTTGTGCCGCCGACATGACGCACGGTCAGCAGAGTGATTTCGTAGTCGAAATCGATGAAGCCTTCGATGATCACGCGACCTTTGCCGGCGCGACCGCCCTCTTGGGCGTAATCCCAGGCTTTCTGCACGTCATCGGCGCTGCGCAGCAGGCTCTGGCCCTTGCCCGACGAACTCATCACCGGTTTTACGACGCATGGGAAACCCAGGTCCTGAACGGCCTTGCTGTAATCCTCGAAGGTGTCGGCGAAGTGGTACGGCGAAGTCGGCAGGTCCAGCTCTTCGGCGGCCAGGCGACGGATACCTTCGCGGTTCATGGTCAGTTGCGCGGCGCGAGCGGTCGGGATCACGGTGAAGCCTTCGGCTTCCAGTTCGACCAGAGTCGCGGTGGCGATGGCTTCGATTTCCGGCACGATGAAGTGCGGCTTCTCGGCTTCGATCACTGCACGCAGGGCGGCGCCGTCGAGCATGTTGATCACGTGGCTGCGATGGGCAACCTGCATGGCCGGCGCATTGGCGTAACGGTCAACGGCGATCACTTCAACGCCCAGGCGTTGCAGCTCGATCACCACTTCTTTGCCCAACTCACCACAGCCACACAGCAATACGCGGGTCGCGGTCGGCGACAATGGAGTTCCGATACGGGTCATCTCAGGTCCTCAAAGAAGCGGATCATCGAGGAAAGCAACGCCAGACGCGCTTTCCATGGGGAGAAAGCGCGGCATTTTACATGAACCTGAGGGTTTGGCTTCAGCCGGCGACAGCCTGTTTGCGTTCGCGCCAGGCCATGATCAGCCAGACCGCAGTCACACCGGCGAACTTCGAGGCCAGCGCGGTGATGAGCACCGGCGGCGTCAGCAGGTCGATCATGCCGAAGAAGATGAAGGTATCGAGGGGAATGCTCAGCGCCGAGCTGATCCACAAGCGGTCGCGCAACGGGCGCTTGGTGATGGTGAACACCAGCCAGTCGATGCATTCGGAGACCGCGAATGCCGTGGCGCTGGCCAGTGCAATCGACGGATCGGACGTGACATAGGACAGCACCAGCGCCGCCAGCATCGCCACAATCGCGCCGTGGCCGAAGCGGATCTGCACCATGTCGCGCAGCACGAACACCAGCCCACCCCAGGCCGACCAGATGATGTCCAGGTGCGGCGCGGTGGAGAAGGCGAAGTTGATCAGCACGACGCTGCTGATGTAGGCGATGAGGAAAATCATGGGCGTGACCTGTCAATTTGGCGCACAGGTTACTTCAGCCCTTCGATCACGCCAATCAAATCGGTTATTGCCCTGGCGTTTTACCGATCATCCAGACCAGGCCACTGGCCTTCGCCCGCTCATGACAGAGCCCGAGGACAACCCGGCGTTCATCATTCGTCATCCGGCTCCAGCGAGTGATCTCCTCGACCGTACGCTGGCAACCGGTGCAAATGTCGTCTTCGTCCAGCGCGCAAATGCTCACGCACGGCGAGGCGACAGGTTTTTCCGGGGTTGTCATTCTTCCTGCTCGACCAGATCGCGCGCATAGCGCTGGGAGTTATGCACATAGTGCGCGGCACTGGCTTCGAGCATCTTCTTCTGCGGCTCGGTGAGTTCGCGCACGACCTTGCCCGGCGAGCCCATCACCAGCGAACCGTCAGGAATTTCCTTGCCTTCGCCGATCAGCGAATTGGCGCCGATGATGCAGTTCTTGCCGATTTTCGCGCCGTTGAGGATGACGGCGTTGATGCCGATCAGGCTGTAGTCGCCGACCGTGCAGCCGTGGAGCATGGCGTTGTGGCCGATGGTCACGCCGGTGCCGATGGTCAACGGATAGCCCATGTCGGTGTGCATCACCGTGCCGTCCTGCACGTTGCTGTTCTTGCCGATCAGGATCAGTTCGTTGTCGCCGCGCAACACGGCGTTGAACCAGACGTTGGCGCCCTCTTCCAGTTTGACCTTGCCCACCAGCACGGCATTGGGGGCGACCCAGCTCTGCGGATGGGTTTCGACACGGGCGTCGCCCAGGCGGTATTTCATCTTGTTTTCCTCAGGGCTCACGATGGCTGGCCATTCGAGCGATGGCTTCAGGTATTGATGAAGCTTTTAGGCGGCTGATGCAGGCTGATTTTGGCGTCATAGAGCAGGTTGATCAACTCGACGATCATGATCGCCGTCAGCCCCCAGATCTTGTATTCGCCGTAACGGTAGCTCGGCACGTACCAACTGCGACCCTGATAGTCGATGCGGTGGGTGTGTTCGCGCGGATCCTTGCGGAAGAACTCCAGCGGCACGCTGAACACCGCAGCAATCTCGGCATCATTGGCCTGGTATTCGACAAAATCGGGAATCACCCCGACATACGGCGTGACCTTGATGCCATGCAGGGAAATCAGCGGACTGAGCGGACCGATCACTTCGACCAGTCCTGGCGGCAGGCCGATTTCCTCTTCGGCTTCACGCAGGGCGGTGAAGATCAGATCCGGGTCTTCGGGATCGCGTCGTCCACCGGGGAAGGCGACTTCGCCGCCGTGGGTCGAGAGCCCGCTGGCGCGCAGGGTGAGGACAAGTTCGGGTTCGTCACTGCGAGTAATCGGCACCAGGACAGCGGCCTCGGGGAAACGCGTGTCGGTCTCCAGCGTGCGCGGCGTGTGATTGCTTACCCGGTGCAGTAGCTCGTCCAGCATAAGTGTTCTCGATCGGTGCCTTACCCTGCATCATGCACCAATCATTGCGACCGCCCAAGCCCCGAACGGCGGTCATGTCGCGAAACGACAACTTGCCGACTGACACCGCTGCACGCCAAGATAGGCGCAGCATTCAGGAACCCCAGCATGAAATTTTGCAGCCAGTGCGGCAACCCGGTGACCCAGCGCATTCCCGAAGGCGACTCGCGGCTGCGATTCGTCTGCGACAGCTGTCAGACGATTCACTACCAGAACCCCAATATCGTGGCCGGTTGCGTGCCGACCTGGGGCACCAAAGTCCTGCTGTGCCGCCGCGCCATCGAGCCACGCCTCGGTTACTGGACGCTGCCCGCCGGGTTCATGGAGAACGGCGAGACCATCGAACAGGCCGCCATTCGCGAAACCGCCGAGGAAGCCTGCGCCCGGGTGCGCAACCTGAGCATCTACACCCTGATCGACGTGCCACATATCAGTCAGGTGCATGTGTTTTTCCGCGCCGAGCTGGCGGATCTGGACTTCGCCGCCGGCCCCGAAAGCCTGGAAGTGCAACTGTTCGACGAGGAAGACATTCCCTGGGACGAGCTGGCTTTCCGTACGGTGGGCCGTACTTTGGAATGTTTCTTCGCTGACCGGCGCGTCGAGGTCTATCCGGTTCGCTCCGAATCGATCCCGCCGCTCACTCAACCGGCCATTACTTGATTTCGACGGCGGCCGGCCGATAACCGGCTAACGCAGCCCGCGACAGCGCCTGCACACTATCTATAAATAAAGTATCTGCTTCATTTCTGGGGAATCGTTTCAATGCGCTGGTTGCTTGCCCTGTTCTGCCTGTCGTTCGTCACCGTCTCCCAAGCGTCATTCGTGACCACCGTGACGCCTTCGAACACCCCGCTCATCGAAAAAGTACTGGTGCTCAAATCGGCCCATCAGCTGCAGTTGATTGCCGACGGCAAGCCACTCAAGAGCTATCGCATTTCCTTGGGCAAGGGCGCGAAAAAAGGCCCGAAGCTGATTGAGGGCGACAAGCGCACACCGGAAGGTTTCTATTGGATCGACTGGCGCAAGACCAGCGACAAATTCAACCTGTCGATGCACATCTCTTACCCGAACATCAGCGACTCCGCCCGCGCCCGCCGCGAAGGCGTCGAGCCTGGCGGCATGATCATGATCCACGGCACGCCGGACTCCGAAGACAACCCGGAACAACTGTTCCATACCCTGGACTGGACCGATGGCTGCATCGCCATGCGCAACGTCGACATGCGCGAAGTCTGGAACCTGGTGCCGGACGGCACGATGATCGAAATCCGCCCCTGATTCCGTAACCAGGCAGTTGTTGCAATGGGCCGCGAAGCGGCCCTTTCTCCTGACCATTGGTCGCCCGTAAAAAATAAATTCAAAAGATCGCAGCCTGCGGCAACGTCTGAACGGTGATACCACTTTCACCCGCCAGAACTGCCGCAGACGGCGATCTTTTGCTTTCCATAGCCCACCGCTAATACCACTTGAAGCCACCCGCCCTGAAACACCCGATTCCAAAGGACTACAGGCCTTTCCGCTGCGTTGACATGGTATGCAAGTGGTATTAGTTTTCGCCGAAACAGCGAGCGACAACAAACCAATATCAGCTCCGGAAGTGCCTTGCATGAACGACCTCCACGCCCTGCGCCCTGACGACTCCCAGCCGACGCCGCTGTACCTGCAACTGGCGCGCAACCTGGAAGCGGCGATCCATGCCGGCCAGTGGAAAGCCGAACAGGCGATGCCGTCGGAACGCAATCTCAGCGAGATGTTGGGGATTTCCCGGGTCACCGCGCGCAAGGCGCTGGAAGTCCTGCTCGATCAAGGTCTGATCCGCCGCCTGCAAGGTTCCGGCACTTTCATCACCCCGCGCCTTGAACAACCGCTCTCGCGTCTGTCGGGTTTCAGCGAAATGCTGCGCCTCAAGGGCTTCGTGCCCAGCTCGCAATGGCTCGAGCGGGAAATCACCCTGCCGACCCACGAAGAACTGATCCGCCTCGGCCTGTCGCCGAACGACAAGGTCGCGCGCATGAAACGCCTGCGCAAAGCCGACGACACCGTGATGGCCATCGAGATGAGCACCCTGCCCGCCTCGATCATGCCCAAGCCACAGGTGGTGGGCGATTCCCTCTACGAACACCTCGACAGCATCGGCAAACCGATCGTGCGCGCCTTGCAGCACATCCAGGCGATCAACGCCTCGGACGAGTTCGCCGCACTCGTCGGCATCGCCCCCGGCACCGCGATGCTGCTGATGACCCGGGTCGGCTACCTGGAAGACAACACGCCGATCGAAGTCACCGACACCTATTGCCGCAACGACTACTACGACTTTGTTGCAGAGCTTCGCCGCTGATCAGCAGCCAGGCCAAACGAGAGAAGCGAAATGTCTGAAGACAACATCCTCACCGCTGACGGCTGGATTCGCGGCCGGCTGATCCACGAACACGGCAGAGTCGTGTCGATCGAAGGCGTGCCTTGCGATCCGGCGACCAATGACCTGCCTTATCTGCTGCCGGGTTTCATCGACCTGCACGTCCACGGCGGTGGCGGCAAGGACATCATGGAAGGCGCCAGCGCGTTCGAGACCATCACCAAGACCCACGTGCGCTTCGGCACCACCTCGCTGCTGGCCACCACCATGACCGCGCCGAGTGCCGAGATTGCCAGCGTGCTCAAGGAGGTCGGCGAATTCTGCGAACAGCGTCCGAAAGGCGCCGCCCGAGTGCTCGGCGTGCACCTCGAAGGCCCGTACATCAATCCCGGCAAACTCGGCGCCCAGCCGAACTTCGCCCACACCGCGTTGATGGCCGAAGTCGAAGACTATCTGGCACTCGCGCCAATCCGGGTGATCACCATCGCCCCGGAAATCGCCGGCCATGACGGCTTGATTCGTGAACTCAGCAGCCGTGGCATCCGCATGCAGATCGGCCACACCCTCGGCAGTTACGAGGAAGGCGTCGCCGCCCTCGAAGCCGGCGCCACCAGTTTCACCCACTTGTACAACGCCATGAGCCCGCTGCATCACCGCGAGCCTGGCATCGTCGGCGCGGCGCTGGCCCATGCCAAATTCGCCGAGCTGATTCCGGACTTGCTGCACGTACACCCCGGCGCGATCCGCGTCGCCCTGCGCTCGATTCAGTGCCTGTACTGCGTCACCGACTCGACCGCCGCCGCCGGCATGCCCGACGGTGAATACAAGCTCGGCAGCCACACCGTCACCAAATGCCTGGGCGGCGTGCGCCTGCCCGACGGCACCCTGGCCGGCAGCACTCTGACCATGGATCAGGCCCTGCGCAATCTGGTGAAAATCGGTCTGCCGATCGCCGAGGCCTCGCAACGTCTTTCGCAATTCCCCGCCGACTATCTCGGCATCACCGAACGCGGGCGCCTGCAACCCGGCGCCTGGGCCGACTGCGTGCGGCTGGATCGCTCACTCACACTGACCGCCGTCATGGTCGAAGGAGAAGACATTGACTTCAAAAATGCTTGAGGAGGCGCTGTCCTCGTTCGAGGCCGTGCAAGCACAACTGCAACAGCTCGACCCGCCAATGATCGAGATCGCCGGACGCCTGCGCCGTCAGCCGCCGCAAGTGGCGATGACCGTTGCCCGTGGCAGCTCCGACCATGCGGCGAGCTACTTCGCCTACCTGACCATGCAGCAACTCGGCGTACCGGTGGCGTCGCTGCCGATGTCCGTGGTGACCATGCAACAGGCGCCGTTGAAGGTCAGCGGTCAGGTCGCGTTCGCGTTCTCCCAATCGGGCCAGAGCCCGGATCTGGTCAACAGTCTGCGTCTGCTGCGCAAACGCGGCGCCCTCAGCGTGTCGATGGTCAACGCTGCCGATTCGCCGCTGGAAGCTGCTTGTGAATTCAGCCTGCCGTTGCTGGCCGGCACCGAAAGCAGCGTCGCCGCGACCAAGAGTTTCATCGCCACCCTCAGCGCCAGCGCCCGCCTGATTGCCCACTGGAAAGAAGACAGCGAATTGCTGGAGGCGCACAACGCCCTGCCCGAAGGCCTGCGCGAAGCTGCGCAACAGGACTGGAGCCTGGCCATCGACGCCCTGCGTGATTGCGAACGCCTGATGGTGATCGGCCGTGGCGCCGGTTTCGCCATTGCCCAGGAAGCCGCGCTGAAATTCAAGGAAACCTCGGCGATCCAGGCCGAAGCCTTCAGCAGCGCCGAAGTCCGCCACGGCCCGATGGCCCTGATCGACGAACATTACCCGTTGCTGGTGTTCGCCCCGCGCGGTGCCGAACAGGCCGGTCTGCTGAGCCTGGCAGCCGAGATGCGCCAACGCGGCGCCCGCGTGCTACTGGCTGCGCCGGATGACGTGAGCGAGCGCGACCTGACCCTCAGCCGTGCCGAACACCCGGCCCTCGACCCGATCCTGGCGATCCAGAGTTTCTATGTGATGGCGGCCGGCCTGGCCGTGGCCCGTGGCATGGACCCGGATCAGCCGCGACACCTGAGCAAAGTCACCCGTACGCACTGAGTCCAAACCGAACGTTTTCCTGATGAGACCGAGCCATGCACAACAACAATAAAGAGCTGACTTTAAGCGCCCCGCTCAGCGGCCCGGTGCTCACGCTCGCCAAAGTCCCGGACGCGGTGTTCGCCAGCGGCGCAATGGGCGACGGCATTGCCATCGATCCGCTGAACGACACCCTGTATTCGCCCTGCGCCGGCGTGGTGATTCACGTCGCCCGCACCGGCCATGCACTGACCGTGCGCGCCGACAACGGCGCCGAGCTGTTGCTGCACCTTGGTCTGGACACGGTGGAGTTGCAGGGCGAAGGCTTCTCGATGCTGGTCAAGGAAGGCGCGCGGGTCAGCAATGGCCAGCCGCTGCTGCGCTATGACCTGGACAAGGTCGGCCGCCAGTGCAAAAGCCTGGTCAGCCTGCTGATCCTGACCAACAGCCAGGATTTCCAGGCGCGCCCCATCACCCTGAAAACGGTGAAGGTGGGCGAGCCACTGCTGCACATCGTCGCTCGTCACAGCGCAGCGGCGAACACAGAGGAACTCGGCGGCCCGGAAGTTCACGGCCACGTGCAGGTCGCCCATCGCGGCGGTCTGCATGCACGCCCGGCGGCGTTGATCCGCCAGACCGCGCAAGGTTTCAAAAGCCATTCGCAGCTGCATTTCGCCGGCAAGTCGGCGCCGTGCAACAGCCTCATCGGTTTGATGGGCCTGGCGATTGGCGAACAGGACGAAGTGCAGGTCAGTTGCCAGGGCCCGGACGCACAGGCTGCGTTGCAAGCCTTGCTCACCGCACTGGCCACCGCCCTGCCGGAGGATCATCACGCCACCGCACCGGTTGCCGCCACCCCACGTAATCGCCCGGCCGAGGCTGGCGTGTTGCACGGTGTTTGCGCCGCACCGGGACTGGTGGGCGGGCCGCTGTTTCGCTTGAACGCGATCAGCCTGCCAGCCGACAGCGGCAATCATCAGCCCGAGCAACAACTACAGATTCTCGACACCGCGCTGAATCAGGTTCGCAGCGAAATCGACGGCACCCTCGCACAAGCAAAAAAACACCGCAATGCCGACGAAGAAGCGATCTTCGCCGCGCATCTGGCCTTGCTGGAAGACCCGGCCCTGCTCGACGCCGCCCAGCAATCGATCGAAATCGGCACGGCGGCGACTCACGCCTGGAGCCGGTCCATCGACGCGCAATGCGAAGTGCTGCAAAACACTGGCAGCCCGCTGCTGGCCGAACGCGCCAACGATCTGCGCGACCTCAAGCAACGGGTGCTGCGCGCCCTGCTCGGTGAGGCCTGGCATTACGACGTGCCGGCCGGCGCCATCGTCGCCGCTCACGAACTGACGCCGTCGGACCTGCTGCAACTGAGCGCACAAGGTGTCGCCGGTTTGTGCATGGCCGAAGGGGGCGCAACGTCCCACGTGGCGATTCTGGCCCGGGGCAAAGGCCTGCCGTGCATGGTCGCACTGGGCTCGGCGCTGCTCGATCAGACGCAAGGCCAATCGGTGGTTCTCGACGCCGACGGCGGGCGCCTCGAACTGACGCCGAATGCCGAACGTCTGGCCGAAGTCCGCCAGGCGCAAATCGACCGCCAACAACGGCGCGACGCCCAGCAAGCCCAGGCCCATCTGCCGGCGGAAACCCGCAACGGCGTGGCTATCGAAGTGGTCGCCAACGTCGCCTCCAGCCACGAAGCGGCGGATGCGTTTGCCAACGGCGCCGACGGCGTCGGCCTGTTGCGCACCGAGTTCCTGTTCGTCGATCGCCACACCGCGCCGGACGTCGAAGAACAGCGCACCGCCTACCAAGCGGTGATCGATGCCATGGGCGACAAGTCAGTGATCATCCGCACCATCGACGTCGGCGGCGACAAACAACTCGACTACCTGCCGCTGCCCGTGGAAGCCAACCCGGTACTCGGCCTGCGCGGCATTCGCCTGGCCCAGGCCCGCCCGGAAATCCTCGATCAGCAACTGCGCGCACTGCTGCAAGTCAGCCCGTTGCAGCGTTGCCGGATCCTGCTGCCGATGGTCACCGAAGTCGACGAACTGCTGCACATCCGCCAACGGGTCGATGCGCTGTGCCTGGAACTGGGCATCAATCAACGTCCGGAAATCGGCGTGATGATCGAAGTCCCGGCCGCCGCATTGCAGGCCGAGCAACTGGCCGAACACGCCGACTTTCTGTCCATTGGCACCAACGACCTGTCGCAATACACGCTGGCAATGGACCGCGACCACGCCGGCCTCGCCGCACGGGTCGATGCCTTGCACCCGGCGCTGCTGCGCCTGATCGCCATGACCTGCGAAGGCGCGGCGGTGCATAAACGCTGGGTCGGCGTGTGCGGCGCCCTGGCTTCCGATCCGCTGGCGACGCCGGTGTTGATCGGCCTGGGCGTGAGCGAACTGTCGGTGAGCCCGGTACAGATCGGCGAAATCAAGGACCGCGTGCGCCAGCTGCACGAAGCCGAATGCCAACGCCTCGCCCGGGACTTGCTCAAGCTGAGCAGCGCCGCCGCGGTGCGTCATGCCTGTCATCAACATTGGCCTCTGCGCTAACAAAAACAACAAGGACAAACGCCATGTACCAACTCTTCATCGAAGGCCTGCAACGCCTCGGCCGCGCGCTGATGCTGCCGATCGCGATCCTGCCGATCGCCGGCCTGCTGCTGCGCCTGGGCGACACCGACCTGCTGAACATCGCGATCATCCACGACGCCGGCCAGGTGATCTTCGCCAACCTGGCAATGATCTTCGCCATCGGCATCGCGGTCGGCTTCGCCCGGGACAACAACGGCACCGCCGGCCTCGCCGGGGTGATCGGTTACCTGGTGATGATTTCCACCCTCAAGGTGCTCGATGCGAGCATCAACATGGGCATGCTCGCCGGGATCGTCAGCGGCCTGATGGCCGGCGCGCTGTACAACCGCTTCAAGGACATCAAGCTGCCGGAGTACCTGGCATTCTTCGGCGGCCGGCGTTTCGTCCCCATCGTCACCGGCTTCAGCGCGGTCGGCCTGGGCGTGCTGTTCGGCTATATCTGGCCGCCGATCCAGCACGGCATCAACAGCTTCGGCACGTTGCTGATGGAAAGCGGCAGCTTCGGCGCGTTCGTCTTCGGCGTGTTCAACCGCCTGCTGATCGTCACCGGCCTGCACCACATACTCAACAACATGGCGTGGTTCGTGTTCGGCAACTTCACCGACCCAACCACGGGCGCGCTGGTCACCGGTGACCTGTCCCGCTACTTCGCCGGCGACCCGAAAGGCGGCCAGTTCATGACCGGTATGTTCCCGGTCATGATCTTCGGCCTCCCCGCCGCCTGCCTGGCGATGTACCGCAACGCCCTGCCGGAGCGGCGCAAAGTCATGGGCGGGATCTTCCTGTCGATGGCCCTGACCGCCTTCCTCACCGGCGTCACCGAACCGATCGAATTCGCCTTCATGTTCCTCGCACCGCTGCTGTTTCTGCTGCATGCGCTGCTGACCGGGTTGTCGATGGCAATCACCAACGCCTTGAACATCCACCTGGGCTTCACCTTCTCCGGCGGTTTCATCGACATGGTGCTGGGTTGGGGACGCTCGACCAACGGCTGGCTGGTGGTACCGGTAGGACTGGTTTATGCGGTCATCTACTACGCGGTGTTCGATTTCTGCATCCGCCGCTTCAACCTGAAAACCCCGGGACGCGAAGACGTGACCGCTGCCGAGAAATCCGTGCTGACAGAAAACGAGCGCGCCGCTGCGTATATAAAAGCCTTGGGAGGTGCCGAAAATCTAATCACCGTCGGCGCGTGCACCACGCGGCTGCGACTGGAAATGGTCGATCGCAACAAAGCCTCCGATGCCGATTTGAAAGCTCTGGGCGCGATGGCCGTGGTACGTCCGGGCAAGGGCGGCAGTTTGCAGGTTGTTGTGGGGCCGATGGCCGACAGCATTGCCGACGAAATCCGCCTGGCGATGCCCGCATTGGGCCGAGCCGTAGTGGCTGCTCCTGTCGCCGTCGTCGAAACCAGTGAGCCCGTTGCTGTAGCCGCACCGCAGGCCCAGCAATGGCTGAGCGCCCTGGGCGGCAGCGACAACGTGCTGCAACTCGACTGCATCGCCATGAGCCGGATTCGCCTGCAACTGGCCGATGGCAAAGCGCTTTCGGAAAGCCGATTGAAAGAGCTCGGATGTTTGGGTGTGAGCGCGCTGGAAGATGGCGTGTGGCACTTGCTGGTGGGTGAGCGGGCGCAGAGTTTGAGTGTGGCGCTGGAAGGGTTGGTTAATCGGAGTGAGGTGAGTGCCAAGGTTTAGGGCGACCTCTGAATCGATGGGTGGGGGTGATTCGAGGCTTCTTTATAGGACTCCGAATCCAGCCCTCACCCTAGCCCTCTCCCGGAGGGAGAGGGGACTGACCGCGTTGTTTGGGAGAGGTACGCCGACGTGACATACTGAGGTGAACTCGGGTTATAAAATGCATGCAACTCGAATCGTGCTTCCTCTATTTCCTCTATTTCCTCTGCTTCCTCCCCTTCTTCTGCTCCTTGCTCCTGCTTCAGCTTCAGCTTCTGCATTCGCTCCCCACCACTCAACACGATGAGCGTTAGCTCGAGTAAGGCTTTTGACGTGCCGGCCCCATCGGAAGGCTGAGTGGAGGGATTTATCCGGGGGTGGGAGCGCAGCGACCGTGCGGCGAAGCCGCATGCATCGAAAGGAGGTGCAGCGAAGCAAACCGTAGGCGATGCCCCCGGATGAATCCCGGAACGAAGGAACACCGAGCCAAAGCGAGGTGCCGAACGCAGGGGCCCAGACCTTTGGTTACTTTGGGGCGTTTGCCAAAGTGACCCGCCGTAAGGGCGGAACCATAAGCCGCCGCACTCGAAGAAACGGATATACACCCAACCCAAACCCCAAAACCCAAACAACAAAAAACCCGCTGAAATCACTCCCAGCGGGTTTTCCATTTCAGTAGCCAAGGAAGATCAAAAATCCTCCAGCCGCCACACTTCATAAGCCGGCGTCTCGTAGGGATGGCTCAACTTAAGAGCCGCCACTACCGAGCGAATCAACTCATCGCCAACAACAAGCTCAACCTTCCACTCCTCGACCCGCTCAACCCGCCCCGCCTCACCAATGAACGGCTGACTGCCGTCCAAAGGCCGAAACTGACCAGATCCAAGCACCTGCCACGCACAGTGGTCATAATCACCGATCCGCCCACCACCGGCAGCGAACACAGCATCCTTGACCACCTCGACATGACTGTCAGGAACAAAAAAAACGAGCTTGTACACAGCGCTTAGTTCACCCACACACGAGCATTACGGAACATACGCATCCAAGGAGCGTCTTCGTTCCAGTCTTCCGAACGCCACGAGTTCTGCACGGCACGGAACACACGCTCCGGGTGCGGCATCATGATCGTCACACGGCCATCACGGCTGGTGAGGCCGGTGATCCCGCGCGGCGAGCCGTTCGGGTTGGCCGGGTAGGCTTCGGTGACCTTGCCGTGGTTGTCGACGAAACGCATCGCCACGCAACCCGACAGATCGGCTTCGAGCAGTGCCTCTTCGCTTTCGAATTCGGCATGGCCTTCACCGTGAGCGATGGCGATCGGCATGCGCGAACCGGCCATGCCCTGCAGGAAGATCGAGTTCGATTCCTGAACCTGAACCATCGCCACGCGCGCTTCGAACTGCTCGGAGCGGTTGCGCACAAAGTGCGGCCAGAATTCGCTGCCCGGGATCAGCTCGTGCAGGTTGGACATCATCTGGCAACCGTTGCACACGCCAAGGGTGAAGCTGTCGTTACGCTCGAAGAAGCCCTGGAACGCATCGCGGGCACGGCTGTTGAACAGCGCGGATTTGGCCCAGCCTTCACCGGCGCCGAGAACGTCGCCGTAGGAGAAACCACCGCAGGCCACCAGACCTTTGAACTCGTTCAGGTCGACACGGCCGGCCAGAATGTCGCTCATGTGCACGTCGATCGCATTGAAACCGGCGCGGTCGAACGCAGCCGCCATTTCCACCTGACCGTTGACGCCCTGCTCACGCAGTACGGCAACCTGTGGGCGGATGCCTTTCTTGATGTAAGGCGCGGCGATGTCCTGGTTGACGTCGTAGCTCAGCTTGACGCTCAGGCCCGGGTTATCTTCTTCCAGCAGCGCATCGAACTCTTGCTCGGCGCAGTCGGCGTTGTCGCGCAGACGCTGGATCTGGTAGCTGGTCTCGGCCCACTGACGTTGCAGCAGACGACGCTGGCCTTCGAACACGGTGTCACCGTTGAAGGTGATGTTGATCTGGCCGTTATTGATCGGCTGACCGATCACCGAAACGCAGTCGCCCAGACCGGCAGCGCTGAATTGGGCGAGGATGTCCGGGGTGGCGTCCTGGCGAACCTGGATCACGGCACCCAGTTCTTCGTTGAACAGGATGGCGGCGATTTCAGCGGAGCTTTCGGCAACGCTGTCCAGGTTCAGGCTCAGACCGCAGTGGCCGGCGAAAGCCATTTCCACCACGGAGGTCAGCAGACCACCGTCGGAACGGTCGTGGTAAGCCAGCAGGTGACCGTCGGCGTTGAGGCCCTGGATCACGGCGAAGAAGGCTTTCAGGTCTTCGGCGTCGTCGACGTCCGGAGCCTGCTTGCCGAGCTTGCCGTGAACCTGCGCCAGGATCGAGGCACCCATACGGTTCTGGCCGCGACCGAGGTCGATCAGGATCAGGTCGGTGGTGCCCTTGTCCATGCGCAGTTCCGGAGTCAGGGTCTGACGGATGTCAGCCACTGGCGCGAAACCGGTCACGATCAGGGACATCGGCGAGGTGACGGTCTTGTCTTCGCCGTTGTCGTTCCAGCGGGTGGCCATGGACATCGAGTCCTTGCCGACCGGAATGGTGATGCCCAGCTCAGGGCACAGTTCCATGCCGACCGCTTTCACGGTGTCGTACAGACGCGCGTCTTCGCCCGGGTGGCCGGCAGCGGACATCCAGTTCGCCGACAGTTTGATGTCGGAGAGCTTGTTGATGCGCGAAGCGGCAATGTTGGTGATGGTTTCGCCGATGGCCATGCGGCCCGACGCCGGAGCGTCCAGCAGCGCCAGCGGAGTGCGCTCGCCCATCGCCATCGCTTCACCGGTGTAGACGTCGAAGCTGGTGGCGGTGACGGCAACGTCGGCCACCGGAACCTGCCATGGGCCGACCATCTGGTCACGGGCCACGAGGCCGGTGATGGTGCGGTCGCCGATGGTGATCAGGAAGCTTTTGCTCGCCACGGCCGGGTGGTGCAGAACACGCTCGATGCTTTCGCCGATGTCGAGGTTCGACGGATCGAAGTCATCGCCCAGCTCGGCTTCGCGAACCACCGAACGGTGCATGCGCGGCGCCTTGCCCAGCAACACTTCCAGTGGCATGTCCACCGGGTTGTTGCCGAAGTGGCTGTCGGTCACGGTCAGTTGCGGCTCGGCGGTGGCTTCGCCGACAACGGCAAACGGGCAACGCTCACGTTCGCAGATCGCCTTGAAGCGCTCGAAGTCGGCCGGACCGACCGCCAGAACGTAACGTTCCTGGGATTCGTTGGACCAGATTTCGTGCGGGGCCATGCCCGGCTCGTCGTTTGGAATGTTGCGCAGTTCGAAACGGCCACCGCGGTCGCCGTCGTTGACCAGTTCCGGGAAGGCATTGGACAGACCGCCCGCACCCACGTCGTGGATGAAGCTGATCGGGTTCTTGTCGCCAAGCTGCCAGCAACGGTCGATGACTTCCTGGCAGCGACGTTCCATTTCAGGGTTTTCACGCTGAACGGAAGCGAAGTCCAGATCCGCCGAGCTGGTGCCGGTGGCCATGGAGGAGGCAGCGCCGCCGCCCAGACCGATCAGCATCGCCGGGCCGCCGAGGACGATCAGCTTGGAGCCGACGACGATCTCGCCTTTCTTGACGTGCTCTTCACGGATATTGCCCATGCCGCCAGCCAGCATGATCGGCTTGTGGTAACCGCGAACTTCATCACCGTGCGGGGTGGTGATCGACTGTTCGAAGGTACGGAAGTAGCCGGTCAGGGCCGGACGACCGAATTCGTTGTTGAACGCGGCGCCGCCCAGCGGGCCTTCGATCATGATGTCCAGCGCGTTGACGATGCGCTCGGGCTTGCCGTACGGCACTTCCCACGGCTGTTCGAAGCCCGGGATCTGCAGGTTCGACACGGTGAAACCGGTCAGGCCGGCCTTCGGCTTGGCGCCACGACCGGTTGCACCTTCGTCGCGGATCTCGCCACCGGAACCGGTGGACGCGCCCGGGAACGGAGCGATCGCGGTCGGGTGGTTGTGGGTTTCGACCTTCATCAGGATGTGCACCGGCTCCTGCACCGCGCCGTACTGGCGGGTTTCCGGATCCGGGAAGAAGCGGCCGGCGACGTTGCCGACGATCACCGAAGCGTTGTCCTTGTAAGCGGACAGCACGCCTTCGCTGTGCATCTGATAGGTGTTCTTGATCATGCCGAACAGGCTTTTTTCCTGGCTCTCGCCGTCAATATCCCAACTGGCGTTGAAGATCTTGTGGCGGCAGTGCTCGGAGTTGGCCTGGGCGAACATCATCAGTTCGATGTCATGCGGGTTGCGCTTGAGACCGTTGAAGGCGTTGACCAGATAATCGATCTCGTCTTCGGCCAGAGCCAGGCCCAGTTCGACGTTGGCTTTTTCCAGTGCGGCGCGACCGCCGCCGAGGATGTCGATGGCGGTCAGCGGCTTCGGTTCGGCGTGGCTGAACAGACCGGCAGCCTGCTCGAGGTTGGCCAGAACGATCTGAGTCATGCGGTCATGCAGTACGTCTGCAATCTGCTGCGCTTCGGTTTCGCTGAACTGACCGGCCACGTAGAACGCGATGCCGCGCTCCAGGCGCTGGATCTTGCTCAGGCCGCAGTTGCGGGCGATGTCGCTGGCCTTGCTCGACCATGGCGAGATGGTGCCGAAACGCGGCAATACCAGGAACAGACGACCGGTCGGCTCTTGAACCGGAACGCTTGGACCGTACTTCAGAAGGCGCGCAAGCACCTGCTGTTCGTCGCCGGTCAGGACGCCGGTGACTTCGGCGAAGTGAGCGAATTCAGCATACAAGCCACTGACAGCCGGAACCTTCTGGCTCAGTAGCTCAAGGAGTTTGCTGTGGCGAAAGGCAGAAAGGGCAGGAGCGCCGCGCAGGATCAACATCTTCGGGACAGCCTCGGGAAGGGGTGTGCTTTGAGGCCGTGCATTCTAGCCTAAACCGCCCTCAACATCACCCGAAACGCTACGCACGGTTGCACCCGGATGTCGAGTGGTGTTCCTGCCTTGAGGGTCAAATTTATGGGGTGTTGGAACGCGGGTTATTTTTTCTGTCACAAAATGCCTTTCGGGCCCATTCCTGCGGGGTTTCGAGCGGTTTTGTGATCCCTAGCAGACAACCCCGCAACTGTCGAGATATGGCGCCCGTTGTCCTTTGCGTATACTGCGCACATGTTTTCCCCAACGGCTTTGCGTCCGCGGTACGCCAAATGGCTGATCGCTACCGGACTCTTCCTGATGCTCAGTGGCTGTGTTGATAAACCCAACACACTCGAGCGCGTAAAGGAGGATGGCGTGCTGCGGGTGGTCACCCGAAACAGCCCCGCCACCTACTTTCAGGATCGCAGCGGTGAAACCGGCTTCGAATACGAGCTGGTGAAGCGCTTCGCCGACGATTTGGGGGTCGAGCTGAAGATTGAAACCGCCGACAACCTCGACGACCTGTTCAACCAGGTCGGCAAGCCGAACGGCCCGGTACTGGCCGCCGCCGGCCTGGTCAGCAGCGAACAGCGCAAGAAACAGGTGCGTTTCTCCCGCTCCTACCTCGAAGTCACCCCGCAGATCATCTATCGCAACGGCCAATCTCGTCCTACCGACGCCGGCGATCTGGTGGGCAAGAAGATCATGGTGCTCAAGGGCAGCACCCATGCCGAACAACTGGCGGAGCTGAAACAGAAATATCCTGGCATCCAGTACGAAGAATCCGACGCCGTTGAAGTGGTCGACCTGCTGCGCATGGTCGATGAAGGTCAGATCGACCTGACCCTGGTCGATTCCAACGAAGTGGCGATGAACCAGGTGTATTTCACCAACATCCGCGTGGCCTTCGACCTCGGCGACGCGCGCAGCCAGAGCTGGGCCGTGGCCGCCGGCGAAGACAACAGCCTGCTCAACGAGATCAACAGTTATCTGGACAAGGTGCAGAAGAACGGCACCCTGCAACGTCTGAAAGACCGCTATTACGGCCACGTCGACGTCCTCGGCTACATGGGTGCCACCACCTTCGCCCAGCATCTGCAGCAGCGGCTGCCCAAATACGAACAGCACTTCAAGGCCTACGCCAAGAAAGAGAAAGTCGACTGGCGCCTGCTGGCGGCGATCGGTTATCAGGAATCACTGTGGCAACCGGCGGTCACCTCGAAGACCGGCGTGCGCGGGCTGATGATGCTGACCCAGAACACCGCTCAGGCCATGGGCGTGTCCAACCGCCTCGATCCGAAGCAGAGCATCATGGGCGGCGCCAAGTACCTGGCCTACATGAAGGATCAGCTCGACGAGTCGATCCAGGAACCGGATCGCACCTGGTTTGCTCTGGCGGCCTACAACGTCGGCAGCGGTCATCTGGATGACGCGCGCAAACTGGCGGCCAAGGAAGGGTTGAACCCGGACAAGTGGCTGGATGTGAAAAAGATCCTGCCGCGCCTGTCGCAGAAGCAGTGGTACAGCAAGACCCGCTACGGCTACGCCCGGGGCGGCGAACCGGTGCATTTCGTGGCGAACATCCGTCGCTACTACGACATCCTGACGTGGGTGACCCAGCCGCAGCTTGAAGGCGATCAAGTGGCCGAGGGCAACCTGCATGTGCCGGGGATCGATAAATCGAAACCGGCTCAAGAGCCCGCCCCGCTTTAACCCATCCCCAATACAAATGTGGGAGCAAGTTTGCTCCCACAGGATGTTGAAACTTAGTGTTTGGCAGCCGCCAGAATCAACGCCTTCATCTCCGACACCGCCGACTTGAAGCCGACGAACAACGCGTGCGCCACCAGTGCGTGACCGATGTTCAGCTCGTTGATGCCCTTGATTGCGGCAACCGCCTCGACGTTGTGATAGTGCAGGCCATGGCCGGCATTGACGATCAGGCCCTGGGCCAGACCGAAGGCCACGCCGTCCGCCACACGCTTGAGCTCTTCAGCCACTTCGGTGGGCGTTTCGGCATCGGCGTAACGCCCGGTGTGCAGCTCGATAGCCGGGGCACCGACGCGCTTCGACGCAGCGATCTGCCGCTCGTCGGCGTCAATGAACAGCGATACCTCGCTGCCGATCTTCGACAGACGCTCGACAGCCGCCCTGATCCGCTCTTCCTGCCCCGCCACATCCAGACCGCCTTCGGTGGTCAATTCCTGACGGGTTTCCGGCACCAGGCAGATGTGCGCCGGGCGAATGCGTTCGGCGAACGCCATCATTTCTTCGGTGACGCCCATTTCGAAGTTCATGCGGGTTTGCAGCACGTCCTTGAGCAGCAGCACGTCGCGCTCCTGAATGTGCCGGCGATCTTCGCGCAGATGCACGGTGATGCCATCGGCGCCCGCCTCTTCCGCGTCCAGCGCAGCCTTGACCGGATCCGGATAGCGCGTGCCACGGGCCTGACGCAGGGTGGCGACGTGGTCGATGTTCACGCCAAGAAGAATGCGATTGCTGGTGGTCACGGATGCGCTCCTGAATGGAAAGATTCGGCGCACAGCATACGGTGAGATCAGGGCTTGCGAAACAGCTCGCGACTGACCAAGGGACGACCGCCCAGATGCACGGCCAGCGCTTGTCGCATCAAGCGCTTGGCAGCGGACAACGCGCCTGGGGCCGACCAGTCGGCTTCGGCCATGGCCAGCAGTTCGGTGCCGTTGAACAGACCGGGTTGCAGCAGGTAGACCCGTTCGAGTCCGGCATCCACCTGCAAGCGATAGAGACCGTCCGCAGCGACAGGCTCGTCGTTGATGTCGGTATTCAGGGAAAAGCCATAACCAAGGTCGTCGAGCAGCCGCCATTCGAAAGAACGCAGCAACGGTTCCAGCGGCCGGCCTTCGGCCAATGCCAGCAAGGTCGCGGCGTAATGATCGAACACCGCCGGGTGCGGATCTTCGGCGGGCAGCAGGCGAATCAACAGTTCATTGAGATACAGGCCGCTGAACAGCGCCTCGCCGACCATCCACGTTGCGTTGCCGACACTCTCCATGCGCCCGACGTTCTTCAACTCACCCTTGCCGCGAAACTCCACTTCCAGCGGCACGAATGGCCGCGCCAATGTCCCGGCCTTGCCCCGCGCACTGCGCAACACCGCCCGCAGCCGACCTTGCGGCGTGAGGAAGTCCACCAATGCGCTGGTTTCGCGGTAGGCGCGGGAGTGGAGGACGTAGGCGGGTTGGGCGGGAGGCGGGCTTTGCGACATTGAGTTCTCGATGACGAAACGCAGTTTTACACACAAACCCAAAACTACTGTGGGAGCGAGCCTGCTCGCGATGAGGGTGTATCAGACAACAAGGATGTCGACTGAAATACCGCTATCGCGAGCAGGCTCGCTCCCACAGTGGGTATCGGTGTTCTCGGGATCAGCGCTTACAGGTCGCCGTAACCCAGCGAACGCAGCGCACGCTCGTCGTCGGACCAGCCGCCCTTCACCTTGACCCACAGATTGAGCATGATCTTGGAGTCGAACAGCAGCTCCATGTCCTTGCGCGCCTCGGTGCCGATGCGCTTGATGCGCTCGCCCTTGTCGCCAATGATGATTTTCTTCTGGCCGTCACGCTCGACGAGGATCAGCGCATGGATGTGCAGCGTCGCACCCTGCTGCTTGAACTCTTCGATTTCCACAGTGATCTGGTACGGCAGCTCGGCGCCGAGCTGGCGCATGATCTTCTCGCGCACCAGTTCGGCGGCGAGGAAGCGGCTGCTGTGGTCAGTGATCTGGTCTTCCGGGAAGAAGTGATCGTTCTCCGGCAGATGATCGGCGATGACCTTTTCCAGCGCATCGAGGTTGTGCCCGTGTTGCGCCGAGATCGGAATGATCTGCGCGTTCGGCAGCTGTTCCTGCAACCACGACAGATGCGGCATCAGCTCGGCCTTGTCTTCGATGCGGTCGGTCTTGTTCAGCGCGACGATCAGCGGGCCGGTCACGTACTGCACGCGCTCCAGCACCATCTGGTCTTCTTCGGTCCACTTGGTGCGGTCGACCACGAAGATCACCACGTCGACGTCTTTCAACGCCGCCGAAGCGGTCTTGTTCATGTAACGGTTCAGGGCTTTTTCGCCACCCTTGTGCATGCCGGGGGTGTCGACGTAGATCGCCTGCACGTCGCCCTCGGTCTTGATCCCGAGCATGTTGTGGCGAGTGGTCTGCGGCTTGCGCGAGGTGATCGCCAGCTTCTGGCCAAGGATGTGGTTCAGCAGCGTGGACTTGCCCACGTTGGGACGGCCGACGATGGCAACATAGCCACAGCGCGTTGCGTTTGTATCAGTCATTGCCATTCTCCACACCCAGGGCAATCAGTGCTGCGGCGGCCGCTACCTGTTCGGCAATACGACGGCTCACACCCTGACCCCGGCTTTTTTCATTCAATAGGACAACTTCGCACTCGACGAAGAAGGTACGGCAGTGCGGCTCGCCCTGGATATCCACCACTTCGTAGCGCGGCAGTTCGCAGCCGCGCGATTGCAGGAATTCCTGCAGGCGGGTCTTCGGATCCTTGTTGGTATCGACCAGCGTCAGACCTTCGAACTCGCCGGCCAGCCAGGCCAGTACACGTTCGCGGGCGACTTCCATGCCGGCGTCGAGGTAGATCGCACCGATCAGCGCTTCAAGGGCGTCGGCCAGAATCGACTCGCGACGGAAACCGCCGCTCTTCAATTCGCCGGACCCCAGACGCAGGTAATCGCCCAGATCGAAACCGCGGGCCAGCACCGCCAGCGTCTCACCTTTTACCAGCCGTGCGCGCAAACGCGACAACTGGCCTTCGCGAGCCAGCGGGAAACGGTCGAACAAGGCTTCGCCGGCAACAAAGTTGAGGATCGCATCGCCGAGGAATTCCAGACGCTCGTTATTGCGTCCGGCAAAGCTGCGGTGCGTAAGGGCCAGGACCATCAGTTCCTGATCCTTGAAGGTGTAACCGAGCTGACGCTCGAGACGGCTTAGAGAAACGCTCACGGTTTACCCACGCTGAGTTCGTGGCTGGATTCCACTGCCATCGCCGGGATACGGCGCAGGCCTGGGACAATTAACGCTGTGTTCAAAAATGACGTCCTGAATATCGTGGCTTCATGCCCCGGAGCCGGTTGTGCCGACGCCAGAAATGCATTCGGCGCTGTGGTCAACAGCGCCGTGTTTGTTTACTTGATCAGGCCGACCCGCGAGAAGTTCGGCAGGTGGCTGAGTTTCGGTTCCGGCCAGCTCATCCAGACCGCGAAGGCCTTGCCGACGATGTTCTGGTCGGGAACCATGCCCAGCAGATCCTTGGGAATGTTCGGATCATCCCAGTAGCGACTGTCGTTCGAGTTGTCGCGGTTGTCGCCCATCATGAAGTAGTGCCCGGCCGGCACGGTCCAGGTATGGTCCGGCGTGGCGCGGTAGCGGCTCATTTCCTTGCGGATCAGGTGCTCGGCGACGCCGAGTTTTTCCTTGTAGAGTTCCGCGCTGCCCAGGGTGCCCGGCTCGGAGCCGACCAGTTGTTCGGCAATCGACTCGCCGTTGACGAACAGGCGCTTGTCGGCGGTGTACCGCACGGTGTCGCCCGGCAGGCCGACCACACGCTTGATGTAGTTGACGTTCGGGTCGCTCGGGTAGCGGAACACCATCACATCGCCGCGCTGCGGGTCACCGACTTCGATGATCTTCTTGTCGATCACCGGCAAACGGATCCCGTAGGAAAACTTGTTCACCAGAATGAAGTCGCCGACGTCCAGGGTCGGTTTCATCGAGCCGGACGGAATCTGGAACGGTTCCACCAGGAACGAACGCAGCACCAGCACGATGAACAGCACCGGGAAGAACGACTTGCCGTACTCGACCAGCAGCGGTTCCTTGTTCAGCTTCTCGACCACCACCACATCAGGCTGGCTGACGCTGCCCTGATAGGAGGCGATGGCGGCACGCCGACGCGGTGCCAGGATCAACAGATCGAGCAACGCCAACAGACCGCAGACGAACACGGCAATGACCAGCAACAGCGGGAAATTTAGTGACATAGGACCTGACTATTCCAACCTGAGCACGGCGAGGAAGGCTTCTTGCGGGATTTCCACGTTGCCGACCTGTTTCATGCGTTTCTTACCGGCCTTCTGCTTCTCAAGCAGTTTTTTCTTGCGGCTGACGTCGCCGCCGTAGCACTTGGCCAATACGTTCTTTCTGAGTGCCTTGACGGTTGTCCGGGCGACGATCTGACCGCCAATGGCAGCCTGGATGGCCACGTCGAACATCTGACGAGGAATCAGTTCTTTCATCTTCTCGGTCAACTGGCGACCTTTGAAGTGCGAATTGTCACGGTGCACGATCAGCGCCAGAGCGTCGACCTTGTCGCCGTTGATCAGCACGTCCAGTTTCACCAGATTAGCCGATTGGTAACGATCGAAATGGTAGTCCAGCGAAGCATAGCCGCGGCTGGTGGATTTCAGACGATCGAAGAAGTCCAGCACCACTTCGTTCATCGGCAGGTCGTAGGTCACTTGCACCTGATTGCCGAGGAACAGCATGTCGACCTGCACACCGCGTTTCTCGATGCACAGGGTGATGACGTTGCCCAGATGCTCCTGCGGTACCAGGATGTTGGCGCGCACGATTGGCTCGCGCATGTCTTCGATCGACGAGACGTCCGGCAACTTCGACGGGTTGTCGACGTAAATCGTTTCACCGGTTTTCAGCACCAGTTCGAAGATTACCGTCGGCGCCGTGGTGATCAGGTCCAGGTCGTATTCGCGCTCCAGGCGCTCCTGGATGATCTCCATGTGCAGCATGCCGAGGAAGCCGCAACGGAAGCCGAAGCCCAGTGCGTCGGAGCTTTCCGGGGTGTATTGCAGCGACGAGTCGTTCAGGGTCAGCTTCTGCAGCGCTTCGCGGAAGTCTTCGAAGTCGTCGGAGCTGACCGGGAACAGACCGGCGTAAACCTGCGGCTGGATGCGTTTGAAACCTGGCAGCACCGGAACGTCCGGGGTGGAGCTCAAGGTCAGGGTGTCACCGACCGGCGCACCGTGAATGTCCTTGATGCTGGCGATGATGAAGCCCACTTCGCCGGCCTTCAGGTCAGCGGTGGCGGTGTGTTTCGGGTTGAACACGCCGACGCTGTCGACCAGGTGCACCTTGCCGGTGGACTTGACTAGGATCTTGTCGCCCTTCTTCACACGGCCATGACGCACGCGCACCAGGGAAACAACGCCCAGGTAGTTGTCGAACCAGGAGTCGATGATCAACGCTTGCAGCGGATCTTCGATGTTGCCGGTCGGCGCAGGAATGGTCGCGACCAGACGCTCGAGCACTTCGTCGACACCCAGGCCGGTCTTGGCGCTGCAGGTGACGGCGTCGGTGGCGTCGATGCCGATGATCTTCTCGATCTCGTCCTTGACGCGATCAGGCTCGGCCTGTGGCAGGTCGATCTTGTTCAGGACCGGCATGACCTCGAGGCCCTGCTCGATAGCGGTGTAGCAGTTGGCCACGGACTGGGCTTCAACGCCCTGCCCCGCATCGACCACCAGCAGCGCACCTTCACACGCGGCCAGGGAACGGCTGACTTCGTAGGTGAAGTCGACGTGGCCCGGGGTGTCAATGAAGTTCAGCTGGTAGGTGACGCCGTCTTTGGCCTTGTAATAGAGGGTAACGCTGTGGGCCTTGATGGTGATCCCGCGTTCGCGCTCCAGATCCATGGAATCCAGTACCTGGGCTTCCATTTCACGCTCGGCCAGGCCACCGCACATCTGGATGAAACGGTCAGCCAGCGTCGACTTGCCATGGTCAATGTGGGCGATGATGGAGAAATTGCGGATATGACTCAAATCACTCACGGATCAACACTCAAAAAGGCTGCAGGCTTGGCCCGCCGAAAAATAGCCGGGAATTGTACCTGATACACGGCGCAAGCGTCACGTTCGCCTGTCACCCTGATTGCATGCAAAAACGCCCCGATCTGATGACCGAGGCGTTTTCAAGGCTAAAGCGTGGGTGAAACCTTGTTCATCAACCGGCTCGACGCAACAGCCAGACACCCGCCAGCGCACACACGCCAGCCGGCACCAGCACCGCGAACAGCGGCGAGAAGCCGAAGACCAGACTGGATGGACCCAGCAGATCCTGAACGATGCGGAAGGTGAAGCCCACCAGCACACCGGTGAAAACCCGCTGACCGAGAGTCACCGAACGCAACGGACCGAAGATGAAGGAAATCGCCATCAGCACCAGCGCGGCGGTCACCAACGGCTGCAACACCTTGACCCAAAATGCCAGCCAGTAACGACCGTTGCTCAGGCCCTGATCGGCCAGATAGTGGATGTAACCCCACAGACCGGTGATCGACAGCGATTCCGGCGCCATCACCACGGTGCTCAGCAATTGCGGGCTCAGCGAGACATCCCAGCGCTCGACCGGCGTATTGACCACTTCAGTGCTGCGCTCGTGGAATTTGGTGGTGGTCACGTCGGTCAGCTGCCAGTGATCGGTGTCGAACTCGGCGCGTTTGGCGAAGCTCGAGCTCAGCAGGTGACGCTCTTTGTCGAAGTGATAACGGGTCACGCCGTACAGGCGACCGTTGGGCTGTACGGAGTTGATGTGAATGAACTCCTCGCCTTGACGGTGCCACATGCCGTGCTTGGCGCTTTGCGCGTCGCCGCTGCCTTGCGCCAGCGAACGGTTGGCCTGGGCCATGCTTTCGGTGGCCGGTGCCACGTACTCGCCGATCAGCACGCCGGCCAGCATCAGCACCAGCATCGGCTTCATCACCGCCCAGACGATGCGCCCGATGGACACACCGGCTGCGCGCATCACGGTCAGTTCGCTGCTGCTCGCCAGACTGCCGAGGCCGATCAGGCAACCGATCAGCGCCGCCATCGGCAGCATGTCGTAGAGCCGACGCGGCGCGGTCAGGAGCACGAAGCTCAGAACGTCGACCAAGGTGTAGGTGTCACTGACGTCGCCCATCTCGTCGATGAACGCAAACAAGGTTGCCAGGCCGAGAATGATCGCCAGCACTGCGATGATCGCCATGAACACGCTGCTGCCGATGTAGCGGTCGAGTTTAACCACGGGCCACCTCCAGCGCTGCGCTGCGACGGCTCGCCAGTTTCAGGCGCAGAGGCTCCCAGTACAGCAGGCCGAGGCCGATGACCAAGAAGATCGCGTGCACCCACCACAAGCCGAGCGCCGGTGGAATCTTGCCTTTCTCGAGGGCGCCGCGGGCGGCAATCAGGATGGTCAGGTAAGCCATATAAAGAAGAATCGCCGGCAGCAGCTTGAGGAAACGCCCCTGACGCGGATTGACCCGCGACAGCGGCACCGCCATCAGGGTCACGATGAACACCAGCAACGGCAGCGACAGGCGCCATTGCAGTTCGGTTTTCGAGCGAATGTCGTCGCTGCCCAGCAGGGACGAGGTCGGCATGGCGTCACGGTCGGTGACTTCCTCGCTGACATCCGGCTTGGGCAGCAGCACGCCGTAGGTTTCGTAGTGGATGGCGCGATAGTTGGCCTGACCCGGGCTGCCGTCGTAGCGGTAGCCGTTGTCGAGGATCAGGTAGCGGTTGCCGTCGGGACGCACTTCCTGACGCCCCTTTTCCGCCACCAGCACGGAAATCCCGCGATCTTTCTGGTTGGCGCCGAGGTTCTTCTGCGAGATGAACACGCTGCCAAGATTGACCCGATCATCGCTCAGGGTTTCGGTGTAGGTCACCCGCGTACCGTCGCGCAGGGCCTGGAAGCGGCCGGGCTCGAGGGTGTCGAACTCGGTCAGGGCGTCCTGCTTGTTCAGCAGCAGCTGGAACTGGTTGGCGCCTTGCGGGGCCAGGCTCAGGCTCAGCCATGCAACCACCAGCGCCACCAAGGTGGCCGGAAACAGAGTCATGCGAAACAGACGCTGCTGGCTCATGCCGGTGGCCGAGAGCACGGTCATCTCGCTTTCCAGGTACAACCGGCCGTACGCCAGCAGGATCCCGAGAAACAGGCCCAGCGGCAGGATCAGTTGCAGGAAGCCCGGCAGACGGAAGCCCATGATCAGGAACAGCGATCCCGGATCGAGCTGGCCTGCGGCGGCCTGGGCAAGGTATTTGATGAAGCGACCGCTCATGATGATGACCAGCAGCACGGCGCTTACCGCACTCAGGGTCAACAGGACTTCGCGGGACAGATAACGGAAGACGATCAAACCAGACACTCCAGGGTTGTCAGGCTAAGGCGGCCAAACAAGCAAACGTATCGACGGGCCCGCAAGGCAGAGCCGTCGAAAAAAGATGCGGCATTATCCTGTGATTGAGGGCGCCTGTCACTGCGCACACTCACGCAAGCGTGCAATCCGTTGAAGATCGTACAACCGAGGGTTGTCAGGCGCGGTGAGCGAGGTTCAAACTGCCGCCTCTGTCGCAGGCACTGGCCTGCGCCTCTTCTCTCTATAAGCAGGCGACGGCGGGCACCGTCGAACGCCTGCGTGTTGACCATTCATTCAGGGATCCGGACATGGAACTGGTTGTAAAAAGCGTTAGCCCAGAAACGTTGAAAACCGCCACCCTGGTGGTTGCCGTCGGCGAAGGCCGCAAACTCGGTGTTGCCGCCAGGCAGGTCGACGAACTGAGCGGTGGCGCCATCAGCGCCGTGCTCAAGCGTGGCGATCTGGCCGGCAAGGTCGGCCAGAGCCTGTTGCTGCACAGCCTGCCGAACCTGAAAGCCGAACGCGTGCTGCTGGTCGGCGTGGGCAAGGATGAAGAGCTGGGCGACCGTCCGTTCCGCAAGATCGTCGCCGGCATCCTCAACACGCTTAAAGGCCTGGGCGGCAGCGACGCCGTGCTGGCGCTCGATGAAATCATCGTCAAGAACCGCGACAGCTACGGCAAGACCCGCCTGCTGGCCGAAACCCTGGTCGACGGCGAATACACCTTCGACCAGTTCAAGAGCCAGAAAGCCGAACCGCGCGCCCTGAAGAAGATCACCCTGCTGACCATCAAGGCCGCTCAGGCCGAAGTGCAGCGCGCCGTGAACCACGCCACCGCGATCGCCAACGGCATGGCGTTCACCCGTAACCTGGGCAACCTGCCGCCGAACATCTGCCACCCGACTTTCCTCGGCGAGCAAGCCAAGAACCTCGGCAAAGAGTTCAAGGATCTGAAAGTCGAAGTCCTCGACGAGAAGAAGATCAAGTCGCTGGGCATGGGTTCGTTCTACGCCGTCGGCCAGGGCAGCGCCCAGCCGCCGCGCCTGATCGTCATGCAATACAACGGCGGCAAGAAATCCGAGAAGCCGTATGCACTGGTTGGTAAAGGCATCACTTTCGACACCGGCGGCATCAGCCTGAAACCGGGCGCCGGCATGGACGAAATGAAGTACGACATGGGTGGCGCCGCCAGCGTGTTCGGTACTCTGCGCGCCGTGCTGGAACTGAAACTGCCGATCAACCTGGTGTGCATCCTGGCTTGCGCCGAGAACATGCCGAGCGGCAACGCTTCGCGTCCGGGCGACATCGTCACCACCATGAGCGGCCAGACCGTGGAAATCCTCAACACCGACGCCGAAGGCCGTCTGGTGCTGTGCGATGCCCTGACCTACTCCGAGCGCTTCAAGCCGCAAGCGGTAATCGACATCGCCACCCTGACCGGTGCCTGCGTCGTTGCGCTGGGCGCCCACACGTCGGGCCTGCTGGGCAACAACGACGAGCTGATCGAGCAACTGCTGAGCGCCGGCAAGGCTGCCGACGACCGCGCCTGGCAACTGCCGCTGTTCGATGAATACCAGGAGCAGCTGGACAGTCCGTTCGCCGACATCGCCAACATCGGCGGTCCTAAGGCCGGCACCATCACCGCTGCCTGCTTCCTGTCGCGCTTCACCAAAAACCTGAACTGGGCGCACCTGGACATCGCAGGCACCGCCTGGACCAGCGGCGGCAAGGACAAGGGCGCCACTGGCCGTCCGGTTCCGCTGCTGACCCAGTACCTGCTGGACCGCGCCAAAGCCTGAAACCGATGACTGCGAGCGGCGCCTCTCTTGAGGGGCGCTGCTTGCAGCTCAGGAACCGCAATGACCAAAGTCGACTTTTACATCCTGCCCAGCGCCGATCCTTCGGCTCGCCTGGACTTTGCCTGCAAGCTCACCGATAAAGCCTGGCGCATGGGCCATCGCATCTACCTGCATTGCAGCGATGCCGCCCAGCGTGATGATCTCGATGCGCGACTGTGGGCGTTCAAGGGCGAAACCTTCGTGCCTCACGGCCCGGCTGAAAGCGAACCGGAAGGACTGATCGTGCTAGGACTGGGCGATGACTGCGGCCAGCACACAGACTTGCTGGTCAACCTCGACCTGAAAGTCCCGGTTTTCGCCAACCAATTCGCCCGGGTGGCCGAGGTGGTGGTGGAAGATCCGGCGATCCGCACTGCGGCGCGGGAGAGTTTCCGTTTCTACCGCGAACAGGGCTATCCTCTGCAAGACCACCGTTTACAGCGACTCTGAGTACGCCGATGGACACTCCAAAACCGCTGCAAAAACCCGCGCACCTGCTGGATGACCTCGAGTCGATCCGCCAGTTGCTCGGGGATGACAACCTGCAACCGCCACTGCTGACCGACACGGTCGATGATGGCGAACAGGAACAGATTCCGATGTTGTTCGATTCGGTCGACAACACACCGCAAGCCGTCGAGGCTGCACCCGCGCCAACGCCTGCTCCGCAACCTGCTGCTGCGCCTGTGGAGAAAGGCCCCGACGCTATCCTGCACCTGGACAGCGAACTGCGCGCCGCGGCGCAATTGATCATGCAGGACGTGATCGACGACTTCGCTCCGCACATCGAAACCGAAATCAAACGTCGCCTCGAGGCGCGGATGGAACGGCTTCTCGGCCAATACGAATAATCCCCCAATCTCCTGTGGGAGCTGACCTGCCAGCGATAGCATCACTGCGGTTTTCCTGAAAAACCGCGGCGCCTGCATCGCTGGCAAGCCTGCTCCCACATTTAAGTCTCCACCCGGCCCGCCCCGCTCGCCCTGCGC
>NZ_POHV01000034.1:0-74921 GCF_002884345.1 Pseudomonas sp. GW456-12-10-14-LB2 | reverse complement strand
AGACTAAGTTCGCACCTTGAATTTTGCGCCACCTCCGTGAGGTGGGGAGGCCGGCCAGATGATTCTCAGATTTATTTAAGCGAATAATCCGTCCTTCTCTATTCAGCTATTCAAACCACTCCCCCCGCTCGCTGAAAGTGCGCCTGATCAACTCAACCAGCACCTGCACCTCCCCCACCATCTCCGACTCACTATTCACCGCCAACCAAGCCTGCAACCGCATCGCCTCGCCAAACAACCCCGGCAACGCCACCAACCCGCGATCAAACCGGCTCATGTACATCGGCAGCAACCCGATGCACGCGCTGCACCGGATCATCTCCAGCATCAGCTCATAAGACTGCATCTGCACCACCCCGGCCAACCGCTGTTCGACCAGTTCATTCCACGGCCGAAAGCTGTCGATCTGCCGGTCATGTTGCCATTGCACCAGCATGAAATCGGCGAGGTCATCCGGACTTTCCGGGCGTGCGGTGACGCGGGAGTAACGTTTGGCGATGTGCGGCTGATATTCCAGTTGTGCAAGGCGTTGCGGTTCGCTGGTGGCGAAGGTCGGGCCGGGGTGCGGGGTGTCGCCGTGGGCCAGCCACAGCACGATGTCGGCGCTGACGGCGCGCAGGGCCAGTTCGCTGTCGAGGGCGATGATCTCGAGGCGCACGCTGGCGTTGCGGCGCAGCAGTGCGATGAGGTCGCGGCCGAGGATGTCGTGCAGGATCGATTCGGCGACGGCCAGCCTGATCAAGGGTTGCTCGATTACCGGGAGTTTGCGTTCGTGGGCCAGCGCGATCAGTTGCGCCTGCAATTGCTGGCCTTCGCGGGTCAGGGTGAGCGCGCTGCCTTGAAAGCTGAACAACGCGCATTGCAGTTGCTGTTCGAGTTGCGCCAGTTGTTTGCGCAGCAGGGTCGAGCGCACGTTGAGGCTGCGAGCCGCCTGCATGAAGCAGCCGCAACGGGCGCTGACCAGAAAGTACTGCGCGACGTCGCCGTCGAGGGTCGCGGCTTGCGCCAGCCAGGGTTCGTCCTTGTCCCGGGGCCAGCGGAAATCGGCGCTGCTCTGTCGTGCTGCGGGTTCGGTGAATGACATCGATGACTCCCTGTCGATCTTTGTTTTGGTGTGCAGCGCTTAAGGTTTGCTCTCCAGCACCTTATTGAGCTCGGCCCCGTCGATACTCAGCGTTGCGGTGTTGAGCATGCCGTCCAGATAAGCCTGGGCGATCTGTTCCTGACGCTGTGCCCGCAAGGCCTGGGTCAGTTGATCGCGCAGCTCCTCGAGTGTTGCGGTGCGGGCCGGTTGTTGTTCGGTGAGTTTGATCACGTGGAAACCGGCGCTGCTCTGAACGGGATCAGAAACCGCACCAACCTTGAGTCGCGCCACCGCACCACGCACTTCCGGCACCAGTTGCTGCAACGGTTGCAGGCCGGTGTCGCCCCCGCGTTCGGCCGTGAGGCGATCCTGAGAAAACTCCTTGGCCAGCGCTGCAAAGTCCGCCGGGCTCGACTGGGCTTTCTTGCTCAACTCCGTCGCCTGTTTGCGCACCACCTCAAGATTCTGTGGCTCATTCACCCCAAGGAAAATCTGGCTGACCCGATACAGCGCGGGCGTCTGCCAATTGGCCTTGCCCGCGTCATACGCCTGCTGCAACTCGGCAGCGCTCGGGTAATCCGCCGGCACCTGGCTCACCGACTGCAAATAGTCGCGAAACACGATCTGTTCGGTGGCGGCGCGGGTCTGCCGCACCACGTCCGGGCGCTGCGCCCAGCCTTGGGCATCGGCCTGTTCCAGTACGGCTTTTTCGGCCAGACGTGAACGAATCCAGCGCTCGAGCGCCTCACGATTACCGCGCAGTTGCTCGCGGGTTTGCGGTGGAACAGCCGCCAGCAACGCCTGCAATTCCTCCGGCGAAACCTGCTGATTGCCTAATCTGGCTACTGCCGGTTCATTGTTCGCCGCAATCACCGGCGCCGGTTGCTGGGCGGCGACCGGGTCATTACCCGGCCGCACCACCAGCGCCACGGCGACCACCAACAGCGCCACCGCAGCGGCGCTGATTACCATGGCAGGTTTTGTCACAGCGCGACTTCCTCTTGCTCAACTTTTGGTGCCTGGGCAACGGCAGCGCTTTGGGTGAAATCACGCAGGTAAACGATGAACTCCTGAAGCAGGCGATCCCACAATTCCAGGTTGCCGCGCAGGTAATCGCTGCTGACGCCAGCCGCTACCACCACGTCCATTTCCATCACCAGAAACTCGCCCTGCAACGACAACCGGGCAAACCGGCGGGTCGCGTTCCACTGCTCGGCCACACCGGCTGGCAATTCACCCTGCACGCGCAAGGCGCAGCTGAAGGTGAAGTCGACGTAGCTGCCCTGCTCCGCCACCGCCGGGTTGCCGAAACGCACGGCATAACCGATGCCCTGGCTGGCGCTGAGCAACTGGACGATGCCGTTCTGTTCGGTCTGGTTGACGCGGTAACCAGCGGCTTGCAGTACGTCGGTCAGGGATTGTGGGGATACGTGGGAGATCAATTGAGTCATTACTTCTTCCTTGTCCATGAGTCTTTTAATCAGTGCGCGATCGCGGCTTGCGGCGCATCGAATTGAGTCTTGTACAGTTCGTCGCCAAAGCCCTGAGCCAGTTCATCGAACTTGACCCGGGCGCTGCCGGCGAAGGGCTGGCGGATCTTCATCACCTCGGCCACATCGATGTTTTCGTAGGCGGTGAGAATCTGCTTGGCCACGCCGTACATCTGCTGATTCTTGACCGAACATTGCTGCACTTGTGTGTCACGTTCAGCCAATTGCGCTTGAAGCTTAGACCGTTCTGCCTCTTTGGCACGGGCCATGACCAACAACTCGTCATAGGCTTTCTTGAATTTGCCGGTCTGCTCGTTGCTGGCCGCGACTTGCGCCTGGGCCTGGCTGTGCAGGCTTTGTTGCTGTCCGGCCAGTTGCTCGGCGAGGCCTTTGGCCTTGGCCAGTTCGGCGGTCAATTGCTTGATTTGCGCCTGCGCAGCCTTGGCTTCGTTCTGCGCCGCCAGTTGCGCGGCGCTGGCCTGGGCCTGCTGGCTTTGCAGGGTTTGCAGCTGCTGGGTGGTGCTGCGCAACTGGGTGCGCAGGCGTTCTTCCATGCCTTCGGCGCTTGCCCCGGTGGCGATCAACATGCCGAGCCCAAGCCATAAAAAGCGGATTTTCATAACCCTCTCCCGGCGCTTTAGAAGCGCGTGTTGATCTCAAGCTGCATGACGTCGATGTCGAACGGCGCGCCATACACCGCCTCCGAACTCAGCCAGCGGCCGGTGGCGTAGACGTTCTTCGCCAGACCGTAATTGCCGCCCAGGAAGTAGCCCTTGGCGTTGGTGCCGCCGAGGTGGAACGACGAGTCGTTGAAGCCGTCCGGCAAGGCGTCCGGCTGGATGTACTTGTAGCCGGCGAACAGGTTCCAGTCGCCCTGCTTCTTCAGCTCCAGCGCATTGCCGAGAGTGAACTGGACCATCCACGCATTGGCGCCGCTTTCGATGTTGCCGTTGCTGTCGAGGTTGTTGACGATCTGCCCCGCCGCACGCTTGCGCATGTCGCCTTCGTCGTAACCGAGGTTGTGGATGTAGTTGCCCTGGCTGCGCAGTTTGAAGTCTTCCGGCAGGTCGGCGTCCCACACCACGTTGAGGTCGAGCAGGTTGAACTCGGACGCCAGGCCGACAAATTGCGGTTGCGCCGTGGTGGTCGGGTTGAGCGGGTTCGGCGTGATGTCACGCAGCAGGAACACGCTGTTGCCCTTCTGCATGAACGCTGCGCGCGTGCCGTCGCTGTCGCAGCCCGGTGCGCCAGCCCACGGTTCGCAAGGGCTCGAGCGCTGGCCTTCGATGTCGTCGAAGCGGTAGTAGGCCAGCGCACCTTTCAAGCGATTGTTGCTGTTGATCGCCCATTTGGCGCCGATCTGCGCACCGTACAGCCATTTGTTGTCGCTTTCTTCCTTGTCGAAGCCGTTGCTGGTGGTGGTGTCGTTGGTGTAATCCACCGGGAACGCGCCGACGGTGCCGAACACGCCCCAGTCGCGGCTGAGCTTGTGGTCGAAAATCGCCGCCACGCCGTCGAAGTTCAGGTCGTTGGAATACAGCATGTCGGTGGACATGAACGGGTTGGCGAAGCGGCCACCGGTCAGGGTCAGTTCATCCGACGGCTTCCAGGTCAGGTAACCCTGATCGAGCCAGATGTCCTTTTTCGAGAAGCCGCCGCCGAGGTTCTGGGTGGTCGACACCGGGTTGTTGTCCGAGCCGGTGCCGATGCGGATGCCGGCGGTCCATTCCGGCGAGATCACCGCTTTCATGCCCAGCCGGGCGCGCAGGCGGATCAGGTTTTCGCGGTCTTCGCGGGTGTTGAGCAACGGCGGCAACGCGTTGCTGCTGTTGGGGTTCACGTCGTACGGGCCATTGTTGTTGAGCTTGGCGAAGTCGACGATTTCGTTGCTGTTGCTGCCCGAGTAATAGCGCGATTCGTCACGCAGACGGATGTCGCCGTCGAAGCTGATGCGCGACGCCCAGTCCGGGAATGTATTGGGCGCCGCCCAGTTTTCCTGCTTGGCGGTGGCCATGACCTCGGCCTTGACCTGATCACGGATCTGGTCGCGCACCGCCGCCGGCACGTATTGCACCCGCACATCGCCCGGCGCGGCGACCGGCCCGGCGGCCACAGCGGTAGACGCCGCAGCCTGTTTGGCCTGGGCCGCTTCGTTCTGGGCCTGGGCGATCAGTGCGTCGGCCTTGTCCTGTTTCAGAATGCCCTGCTCGACCAGCAAGCGGATCAGATTGATCGTGGCGTTCTCCGAGGGCGCAGGCGCTGCCGCGGCCTGACCGACCAGGGTCGCGATGACCATGCCGACCGCCAGGGACAATCGATTCACGTTGGAAATCATCTGCACACAACTCCTTTTCATACAGCTTTATGAATTCGGTTAACCCGGACGCCGCCCTTGCAGGGACATGCGCACAGGCAAGGTGATGGAGGCCGGTGGCCGCTCGCTCAGATGCGGCGCGTTACGCAATGCGGCCAACACCTGACTGTCGATCTCGGGGTTGCCGCTGGACTTGATCAGCTCGACCCGGGTGATCTCCCCGACGCTGCTCAGCCACACATCGGCCTGCAGCGAAAACGCCAGGTTGCGCAGGTCGGGGTTCTCGCGCAGCAGCTTCTGGAAGGTGAACGCGAGGAACTGGCTGTAGGTGCCGTTGCCAAGGCGCCCACCGCCGGAACCGGCCATGCCGCCGCCCTTGCCCGCGCCGATGTTGAAGGCGTCGCTGCCGCTCTGGGCGTCGCCGTCGATTTGCATCGGGTTGGCCAGATCGTCCGCCGGCGATGGCGGCGCCTCTTCCTCGGGTTTCACTTCCTGCGGCTCGGGCGTCGGCTCGGGCTCGACGATTTTTTCTTCCACCGGGGTTTCCGGCTCCGGCGGTTTTTCCGGCGGCGGTGGTGGCGGTGGCGGCAACGGAATGATCGTCGGCACCTTCGGCGCTTCCCGGCGGATGCCGCTCATGTCGTTGGCCCACTGCCACAACAGAAACGCCGCAATGGCGCCCAGCAGCAGCCCGGCGCCCCACTTCGCGTAGCGCAGTGGCGACTTCTTCACCGGCAAAGGCTCGATTGGCAGTTGTGCAGTCATCACTCAGCCCTGCGTCGGTTTGCCGGTAACGAGACCGACCTGGGACAGTTCGAGCCGGCGCAGCAGGTCCAGCACTTCAATGACCTTCTGGTACTGCACCGTGGCGTCGCCGCGCACGATCACCGGGAAGTCCGGGTTCTGTGCTTTTTCGATGCGCAGGCGTTCTTCCAGCTCCGGCAAGGTCACCGGGTAGGCGTCGAGGAACACCTGGCCGCCGTCGTTGACCGAAATCGCCTTGGTCTTGGCCTCGGACAGCGACACGGCGGCGCTGGCCTTGGGCAGGTTGATCTGGATCCCGGAGACCTGCGCGGTGGCGGTGAGGATGAACATCACCAGCACCACCATCAGCACGTCCACCAGAGGCGTGATGTTGATGCTGTCCACTGCGGCATCTTCGTCATCGTCGTGGGAGGCATTTACGGACGCCATGTCAGTGCTCCTCAGGCCGGTACGGAGTGGTTGGCGTGATGACCGCGCTGATGCGCCGCTTCACTGGACTGGCCTTCGCCATGCATCTCCGCCAGACGAGTGATGAACTCGTCGACGAACACGCGCATGTCGGCGCTGACTTCCTTGTTGCGGGTGATCAGGCGGTTGTAGCCAAACAGCGCCGGGATCGCGACGAACAGGCCCATGGCCGTGGCCAGCAGGGCTGCCGCCATACCCGGCGCGATGGCGTTGATGTTGACGTCGCCGGCCATGGCCGTACCGAGGAACACCACCATGATCCCCAGCACCGTGCCGAGCAGGCCGATGTACGGGCCGCCGGCGATGGCGTTGGACAGGGTCGAAAGTTTCGAGCTGAGCTGCTGGTTTTCACGGGTGCGCACGCCGTCCATCGAACAGCGGATGGCTTCGATGGTTGCGGCGGAAACGGACGAGGTATCGGCGCCCTGCTCGCGGCGGGTGCGGATTTCTTTCACCGCCACTTGATACAGGCGCCACAGCGGCGAGTGCTGCAAACGCTGGGCGAGTTGGGTGTCGTCGGCGAACATTTCCAGACGGGTGCCGACCTTGGCGAACTGCACGCGAAAATCTTCGTTGGCGGCGGTGACGCGACTGAGGGTGCGGTTCTTGCGCAGCATGATGATCCACGACTGGAACATCATCAGCACCAGCACCGCGATGATCACCCAGGCGTCCACCGGTACCGCGTTGAGCAGGAAGCCGAGGCTGCCGAAACCGAAGCCGGACTGTTCTTCATCGACGCCAAAGGCGACCAGTTTCGACTCGGCACCCTGGGAAGTGGCGTCGGCCAAAAGCAGCGGCGCCGGGCGGGCGACTTTCGACAGCCGCAACTCGTCAATGGCGCCTACGAACGGCTGGAAAGGACCTTCATGAAGATCGGCGCCGATGGCCATGACCGAATTGAAGGCCGGCATCGCCTGAGCCAGTGCCGCGCCTTCGCGACCGTTGATGTACAGCGTCACTTTCGCGCCTTCAGCGGTCACTGCGACGTGCTGCCATTGGCCCGGATTCAGTGGCTGCGTAGCGACGGCGCGCTGGCCATCGATTTCCACAAATGGCACGCCCTGATTCACACCAACCAGCAGGCTGTTGGAGCCTTCGCGGCGGGCCAGGATCAGTTGCTCGCCATTGGCCTGATCCAGACGCAGCCAGGCACTGAAGGTGAAAGCGCTGCCAGCGTTGTGCTGCAGCGACGGACTGGCCGGCAACAGCAGCGGCTGGCCGCTGAACTGCAAGGCACGCCCTACTACGCCGTCGATGGCGGCGCCGGTCGCGCTCTGCGCGGTGTTGCCGTAAGCGGTGGTGTCTTTCGCCGGGGTGCCAGTAGCGCCGTCGAAGTGATAGAGCGCGGTGTAATTCGGATCGAACGTCAGTTGGCCATTGCCGGTGGCCGGCGCCTTCTGGTTGCCGTAGTACATCCAGATGTCCTGACGCTGACCGCCCTCGACATTCGGCACATCAACCCAGATCAGCGCCATGCCCATCAGCGCGTCGAAGCTTTCGATCTGGTGGTTGAGCACGGTCTTGTCATCGGCGGCGACGAAGCGCAGGTCCGAGCCGTCCTCTTTTACGCCATCAAACGTGAAGTTGCCGGTGTGCAGGCGCACCAGCAGCGCGGTACGACCGAGGGCCTGATTGATCGCGGCGCCTTGCGGCGTGGTGTCGACGGCGATCTGTTTGCGGTAATGCCAGTCGTCCTGCCACCAGGCCTGAGCCGTGGCCGGGAGCACGAAGCCCAGGCAGATCAACAACGAAAGGAAAAGGCGCTGCATGGAAGTGCTCCTTGTTAGAAAGTGGCCTGAAGGTTGAAGTGCAGGCGCGATTCCTGTTTCGAGGTGTTCGGCCCTTCGAGTAGCGGATAGCCCCAGTCGAGGCTGCCGGACAGCCATTTGCTCAGGCTGGCGCGGGTGCCGAGGCCGACACTGGCCAGGGCGTAATTGGCGTCCTGGTCCGGCAGTTCGTCGCGCAGGTAGAGTTGCGCGCCTTCGGCGAAGGCATAGAAGCGCCAGTCCTGCATCCAGCCGCCGACGTATTTGGCCAGCGACGGTGTGCGCAGCTCTTCGCTCAACAGGAAGCCGTCATCGGCGGTGCGTTCGGCAGCCAGATAACCGCGTACCGAAGTGGCGCCACCGGCGGAGAATTGTTCGTTGGAAACCAGCGGCCCCGACGCCAGCTGGAACGCGGCTTTACTCGCGCTCTGCCAGTCGCTGTCGAAGGTCCAGGTAAAGTTGGTATCGCCCTTGAGCACGGCGAAACTCGGGTTGGCGCGGTAGCGTTTGTAGTCGAAGTCTTCGTCGGAACTGCCGTAGCCGAAGATGCTGCGAGTGGCCGCGACCAGGCTCAGGCCGAGGCCGAGCTGGCTCTTTTCGCTGTAGCGGTAGCCGTTGTAGGCAAAGGTGAACGGCGCGTATTTCAGCGGCACCTTGTCGCTCTCGCCGGACAGGGTCAGGCGTTCGTCGAAGTCCTTGAAATCAATGCCGGCCGACAGCGAGTTCGACCAGTTGCCGCTCGACGGGATCGTGTAGATCGCCGCTACGCCGTAGGAATGGCCCTTGCCGAGCACGTTGCTGCCGCCGATGGTGGCGACGTTACTGTCGGACTGGTAACCGGAGAACTGCACACTCCAGCGCTCGGTCAGCAGCGCGGTGTAGGAGCCCGACCAGACCTTGGCGTTGTCGGTTTCCTGGGGTGCGGTGAAGAACGTCAGGTTGACGCTGTGCCCCAACTGCCAGAGGTTGTTGTAGCCGAGGCTGGTGACGGTTCGCAGCTTTTCGGTGTCGGCGCTGTAGTCGTTGTTCAGCCCCACGCTGGCGGTCCACGGGTTCTGGTCTTCGACCTGCAGGTCCACGTCCATGGTGCCGGGGCGCTGGCCTTCGCGCACGAGCGGCATCACCTGCCGGCCCGGGGTCTTGTTGAGTTGCGCCAGTTCGCCCTGGACCTTGGCGAAGTCCGGCACCTCGCCTTCTTTCAGCGCCGGGACGTTGTCGCGGATATCCAGCGGCGAATAGTGTTTGGCGCCGACCACGCGGACCCGGCCGACCTTGGTTTCGCTGACTTGCAGGTAGACGATGCCGTCGGCCACGGCTTGCTCCGGCAGTTCGACGAACACCGATTGATAGCCGCGTTCCTGATAGGCCTTCTGCAGGGCATCCCGCGCGCCTTCGATGTCGCTCAAGGCTTTTTGCGGGCCGAGGAACGGGTACACCGCTTCTTCGATTGCCCGCGCATCGAGCACGGTGTTGCCGCGCACGAAGTATTCGTTGACGTCCACCAGACGCTGCGCCGCTGCGTTCTCGGCCTCATCGGCGAACGCCGGCTGCGCGCCGGCCGTCACCAGCAGCCAGCCCCACAGCGCCAGCCGTGACGTGAAAATCTGATCCACACTACCCCCTGAAATTCGCGATGACCTGTTGGCGCTCATGCGCCTTGCGTGTGCGTCAGTTACTGGCGTTCTTGATTGCTGAAGTGCTGGCCCCGGTGTGCTTGCCCAGCCAGGTGTGCAGCAGCGCGAAGTTCAGCGAGAACTCGGGCATTTGCAGCAGCGCGCCGCAGAACACTTCACCGATGATTTTCTGGATGAGCTGCACCGCACGCGGCTCGTTGAGCAGCGTGGCGATGTCGCGACTGAGGACGTTGAAGCTCCAGACTTTCTGGTTCAGGCCCAGGCCAACGAACCAGCGGAACAGCAGGTTGTAATTGAGCTGTTCGTAGAGTTGCTGCTCGCTGGGCACCGAATACAGCAGTTGCAGCAGCAGGATGTGCATGACCGTCTGCGGGGCGATCAGCATGCCGGGCCGGGCATTGAGGTCGTGCAGGAGATCGCGGTGGGCATCGAGCAAGTCATCGATCTGCGGGCGCAGCAGCACCAGCGAATGCCCCGGCGGAATGTAGCTGGAGACCTCTTTCAAGGCGCCCTGCCAGTCATCCTGCGACACAATCCAGACCCACGGCGCGCCGTAGCGATACACCGAAACCGGCTTCTTGCGCGCGGCTTCGACGATCTTCGACAGGCGTTGATCGAGTTCCTGCATGCCCACTTTCGAGTAGCGTTCCATAGTCCCCATTGCCTCACTCCCGGCGTCCCGCCTCGGCTTGTGAAAAGCGCCCCTCAGGGCCCCTCAAGCGCGTTACATAGGCATGACCGGACTGGCGATGTGCTACCGAACTTTTGTCATAAAAGCTTCATTACAGAAATTGATCGGGGAATTGCAGACAGCACAAATACTGTGGGAGCTGGCTTGCCAGCGATGGGGTCAGGTCAGCAACATTTACTTGGCTGACACACCGTCATCGCTGGCAAGCCAGCTCCCACAGGGTTATGGGGTGTTTTCAGAAAAACATTCCGTCAGGTGTAGACGGGCCAAATGTCGACGATCTTGCCGCCACGCACCGCCAGCAAATCACCAAACTGCAGCAACACCGCCTCGGTCTGGGTCGGGCGCAAGAACACTTGATCCTCTACCGTCAAACCTACGGCATTCGAACCATTGACCATCTCCTGATTCGAGCTACGGCCGTAAACGCCATTGCTCTGCAATCCGGGCGGTGATTCGAATTCGGCCATCCAGTTACCGCCGTAGATGAAAAAGGTCTGCCGCTGGTTGGTGTCCCACCACGAAAACAGCTTCGATTTGTCATCCAGCGCCGGGATGTTCACCGCACCGGTGCTTTTCAACACCGGCGTTGCGATGTACGTGGCAGGCTCGTGCTCGACCAGCGACGGCAGGTCGTAATGCGTCGGCTTGAGCATCGCTGTCCCCACCGACACTTCACTGCTCAGGCTTTCGTTTTCATGCATGCGATAACTCGGGCTGCCGGCCGTATTCAGGCACAAGCCGTCATGCCACAGCGCCGGGTATTGCTGTCGGGTGAAATCGACGCAGCGCTGATAAATCACCATCACCTTGGCGAACAGTTCCTCGGGCGAACCGAGAATCCCCGGCACGCCCATGCCCACGAACGGGTCGTAACCCATGAAGCCGGCGAACTCCAGGTGCTGCGGGTTGGCGGCGATCAGCGCGAGCATCTGCCCGAGCACGTTCACGTCACTGACGCCGCCGCGGTGCAGGCCAACGTCCAGCTCGATGTTGATCCGCATCCGCGTGCCCAAGCCCTGGGCCAGTGCGAGGTATTGCTGCAAGCGCTCGAGGTTGTCGATCAGCCATTGCAGTTGCTTCGTCGGGTCGAACGGGCCTTTGTGGGTCTGGTAGAAAATCTCGGCCGAGCGCACTGGCAATGGCTTGCCGAGCAGAATGTCCGACTGCGGAAACGTCACCGCATCGTGATTGAGAAACGGCTGATGAAACGACATCAGCCGCTGCGTCCCGGCCCTTTGGCCGATGTAGCTGAGCAGGCCCGGCGATGGCAATGACTTCTCCACCAGCCGCAACTGCTTGCCCGCGCGTTTGACCGAGCGCATCACTACGTCGATGTTGTGGTCGAGTCGATCCAGATCGATCAGCAACACCGGGCGCATCGGGCCTTTGGTCTTGAGCTCGTTGTTCAGCGCCCGGAAATAGTCACTGTAAGGCCCGCCGCGATCCCCCGGCCTTAACAACGCACCCACGCCCACCAGCAAAGCGCCAACACCCAAAGTCCCGAGCACGAAATTACGTCGATTGACCGCCATCAGCTCACCCCCAGAATCGACGACAGATGCCCGTTGAGAAACTTGCCGCTCGGGTCCAGCGCTTCGCGTACCCGAATGAATTCCTGCCAGCGCGGATAGAGCGTTTGCAACGTGCGGGCATTGAGCGTGTGCAACTTGCCCCAGTGCGGGCGGCCGTTGTACTTCCAGAAGATCGGCTCGACGGCGGCGAAGAAGTTGTGATGGTCCATCTGGTAATGCTGGTGGACCGAGATCGAGCAGCTGTCGCGGCCTTCGAACATGCTCAGCGGAATGTCGTCGGCCTTGACGTAACGGTACTCGATGGGAAACCAGGTGCGCAGGTCCTTGTCGCGGATCAGCTTGAGAATCTCGCGCAGGCAGGCGGGGCCGTGTTCGGCGGGCACCGAATATTCCATCTCGTTGAAACGCACGGTGCGCACGTTGGCGTAGATGTCGAACGAGTCGCCAACCCGGTCATCGAAACTCGCCAGATGCCGCAGACTGTTGAGCAGCGAACTGCGCAGGTTCGGGAAATCGCTGCCGTACTTGTCGATCTTCTCGATCAGGGTCACAAATTCGTTGCCGCCCTCCTCTTCGGGCGGAATCGGTGGCGTAGGCGGGTCGGTGGTTTCGTTAAGGGCAATCGACAAGGCGTAGTCGGAATGGGTGACGACGAGCATTTCCCAGTGCTGGTTTTCGCTCGTGTTCTTATCCAGGTCTTCGAGCAGTTCTTCGGTTTTGGCGATCCACTGGGTTTCCCGCAGGCGATAGGCCGGGCGGTTTTGCAGGCGGATTTTGGTGGCCACACCCAGCGCGCCGAGGGACACCCGGGCGGCGTTGAACACTTCGGGATGACGCTGGCTGTCGCAGTTCAGCACCTCGCCACTGGCAGTCACCAGTTGCATTCCGCAGACGTGTGCGGAATAGGACTGGAAGGTTTTGCCGGTGCCGTGGGTCGAGGTGGAAATGGCCCCGGCGAGGGTCTGGTAATCGATGTCGGCCATGTTTTGCAGGGCCTGGCCGATGTCCTTGAGCGGCGTGCCCATGCGCGACATCGGCGTGCCGGCGGCGAATTCGGCTTGCAGGGTTTTCGGGTCGTGGTCGAGCAGGCCGTTGAAGTAGCTCAGCGACAGTAACGTGCCGTCGGTGGGCACCAGCGCGCTGAAGGAATGCGCCGAGCCGACCGGGCGAATCTTGCCCGGTGCCTGCTGAATCACCGCCGTCAATTCGTCCAGATTCTTCGGCGCCACCCGCGCCGCCGGAAGGCAACTCTGCCCGCCCGACCAGTTGCGCCAGGGAATCAGTCGCGGCGCGCGCATCAACTGGCCCAGCGCCGGATTGCAGGCCAGCGCGCTGAACGCGCCGACGATGCTTGCCCGTTGCAACAACTGCCGGCGTGTCAGATCTATCGGCATGCCAGGATCCTTATTGAGGGAGCGGCTGATCGGCCATGAAGCCGATCAACTGAAGAAATTGTTCTTCCGAGCACTCGACGCACTGACCCATCGGTGGCATGCCGTTGTAGCCGTTGATGGCGTGGTCGAGCAGCGAGTCGGCGCCCTGCTGGATGCGCGGTTCCCAGGCCTTGCGGTCACCGGTCAGCGGCGCATTGGCGGCGGGGTTGGCGTGGCAGAGCTGGCAGCTGTTGGCGTAGATCTGCGCCAGCGCCGGGTCTTTGGGAATGGTGTTGTTGGTGCTGGCCGGGGGTTTGGGGTCTTCGCCGCAGCCAGGCAGCGTCATGGCCAACGCCAGTAATAATGTGAGTCGGATTGCCCGCATAACGGCCTCGCTTATTGTTGTGGTCACACCTTAAGGCAGGCGGGTCGGCGGGTTGAGGGCATTGCGGGACATTGAGGGGGGCAAACGGGGCCAGCCCATTACCTGAAGACGATCGTTCCCACGCTCCGCGTGGGAATGCAGCCCTGGACGCTCTGCGTCCGCTTGGAACGCGGAGCGTCCCTTGAGGCATTTCCACGCAGAGCGTGGGAACGATCATGGTGGATGCCCGCTCTGCTGTGCGGTTTCGCGTGACATTCGCGTGACATTTGCGGGTTTAAATTTCCGCGCATTCAGGCGTATAACCTGTTGAGACTTTTTGATCTGCATGCGGACATCAACACGGGGTAGCGACATGACCACAGCAAACATCCTTGGCAACCTGTTCCCTTCTGTCAGCGACATCCCGGAAAAATACCGCCTCGACGGTCAGGTCGAGCAACGCGAATACCTGGTCGATGGCGAGTTGCGCCGCTGGGACGGCCCGCTCGCCACCGTACGCAGCCCGGTCTATCTGCACGGCGATAATGGCGACGAACAAGTGATCCTCGGCAGCACACCGCTGCTGGACGCCGACACCGCCCTCACCGCCCTCGACGCCGCCGTCCGCGCCTACGACCGGGGCCAGGGCCTGTGGCCGACCATGCGCGTGGCCGAACGCATCCAGCACGTCGAGGCCTTCCTCGGGCGCATGCGCCAGCAGCGCGACGCCGTGGTGAAGCTACTGATGTGGGAAATCGGCAAGAACCTCAAGGACTCAGAAAAAGAGTTCGACCGCACCTGCGACTACATCGTCGACACCATCAATGCGCTGAAAGAACTCGACCGCCGCTCCAGCCGTTTCGAGCTGGAACAGGACACCCTCGGCCAGATCCGCCGCGTCCCGCTCGGCGTGGCGCTGTGCATGGGCCCTTACAACTATCCGCTGAACGAGACGTTCACCACGCTGATTCCGGCGCTGATCATGGGCAACACCGTGGTGTTCAAGCCAGCCAAGCTCGGCGTGCTGCTGATCCGTCCTTTGCTTGAAGCTTTCCGCGACAGCTTCCCGACCGGCGTGATCAACGTGATCTACGGCAGCGGCCGCGAGACCGTCAGCGCGCTGATGGCCAGCGGCAAGATCGACATTTTCGCCTTCATCGGCACCAACAAGGCCGCCAGCGACCTGAAGAAGCTGCACCCGAAACCACACCGCTTGCGCGCCGCGCTGGGGCTGGATGCGAAGAACCCCGGCATCGTCCTGCCGGAAGTCGATCTGGATAACGCGGTCAGCGAAGCGGTCACCGGCTCCCTGTCGTTCAACGGCCAGCGCTGCACTGCGTTGAAGATTCTGTTCGTGCATGAAGATGTGGTGGACAGCTTCATCGAGAAATTCAACGCCAAACTGGCCAGCCTCAAACCGGGCATGCCGTGGGACAGCGGGGTTTCGCTGACGCCGCTGCCGGAGTCGGGCAAGGTCGATTATCTGCATGGGCTGGTGGCTGACGCGCAGAGCAAAGGCGCCCAAGTGGTCAACCCGAATGGTGGCGAGTCGCGGGAATCGTTCTTCTATCCGGCGGTGCTGTACCCGGTGACGCCGCAGATGCGCGTTTATCAGGAAGAGCAGTTCGGGCCGGTGGTGCCGATCGTGCCGTACCGTCACCTCGATACCGTGATCGATTACGTGCTGGAATCGGACTTCGGCCAGCAACTGAGCATCTTCGGCACCAATCCGGTGGCAGTCGGCCGACTGGTCGACACCTTCGCCAACCAGGTCGGGCGGATCAACCTCAACGCCCAGTGCCAGCGCGGCCCGGACACTTACCCGTTCAACGGGCGCAAGAACTCCGCCGAGGGCACGCTGTCGGTACACGATGCACTGCGGGTGTTTTCGATCCGCACGCTGGTAGCGACCAAGTTCCAGGAACCCAACAAGGATCTGATCAGCGAAATCATTCGCGGCCGCGATTCGAACTTCATCGCCACCGACTACATCTTCTGAGGAGGAATCAGCGCTGAGCACTTTCAGCCCCCACCGTTGGCCGCCGCTGTTGCGGCGGATCCTGCGGCCGTTGCTCGACCCGTATCGACGTTATCGCCATGCTCGAACGATTCACGCGGTGCGGGTCGCGTTGGGGTTGCTGGCGACAATCCTGCTGACCACCGGCATCAATCTGCCCCACGGCGAATGGGCGTCGGTGACCATGCTGGTGGTGATCGGCGGTTTGCAGCATCACGGCAACATCGGCAAGAAAGCCGCCGAACGCGCCACCGGCACCTTGATCGGCGCCGGCGTCGGTTTGTTGATCGTGGCGCAACAGGCGTGGCTGGGCATGCCGTGGCTGACCTATTTTGCGATGGCAGTGGTCTGCGGATTCTTCTCGTATCATGCCATCGGCAAGGGCGGCTACACCGCCCTGCTCTCGGCCATCACCGTGTTCATCGTCGCCGGGCATGGCGACAACCCGATCACCGACGGGCTATGGCGCGGGGTCGATATCCTGATCGGCATCGCCCTGGCCCTGGCCTTTTCCTTCGCACTGCCGCTGTACGCGGTGTACTCGTGGCGCTACAACCTGGCCGACGCGCTGCGCGATTGCGCGACGGTGTACGGACGGATTATCGGTGGCCAACCGGTGACCGCCGACGAACACTTGAAGTTGATGAACCGGCTGAACGCGGTGATGGTGCAACTGCGCTCGCTGATGCCGTCGGTGTCCAAGGAAGTCAAAGTCTCGATGACCGAACTGGACGCGATCCAGCGCAACCTGCGCATGTGCATCAGCACCCTGGAAATCCTCGGCAACATCCGCCCGGACGCCAACGACCCCGACGCCATGACGCACCTGCAAGCGGCGCTCAAGGCCGAACACCGGCACATTCGCGTGCAATTGATCGGCATGGCCCGAGCGTTGAAAACCGGTGCGTCCGGTCGATTGGGACGCCCGGTGGAATTGCCGGACGCCAGCCTCGACACGCCGGTCTACAGCCCGCTGGACGGCTACCGTTTGCTGACCCGGCAACTGGCGGCCAACATCGGCGAAATGCGCCAGCGCCTGGCGAAAACTGCGCCGCGCTGGAACATCTGAGATTTACTGCGCGGCCAGGCGCCGCGCCTTCAATCCCCAACCCTGTTGCATGCCGGCAGCGGCCAACAGGATCGCTGCCACGCCGATCCATTGCAGGGTTTGCAGTTGATGACCGAAGGCAAACCAGTCGACGAAAATCGCCGCAATCGGGTAGATAAACGACAGAGCGCCGGTCAATGCAGTCGGCAGTTTCTGGATCGCACCGTAAAGCAGCACGTACATCAGACCGGTGTGGACGATGCCCAGCGTCACCAGACTGGCCCAGGCACTTGGCGCCTCGGGCATTGCTGAAAAATGCGCGAATGGCGCGAGCAACAGCACGCCGGTGCAGACCTGGATCAGCGCAATCAGATGCGGCGGCGTGCCGGTCAGGCGCTTGATGATCAACGCAGCTATGGCGTACAGAAACGCCGCCCCCAGCGCCAGCGCGATCCCCATCAAGTAGTCACTGCCGCCCTCGCCCTGCCCGCCGTGGGCACTGACGATGGCCAGCATCCCCATGAAAGAAATCGCCAGCCAGAACAGCTTCTGCAGGGTGATCTTCTCGCCTAGAAATAGCGCTGCCAACCCCACCAACATGAACGGCTGCACGTTGTACACCGCCGTGCCGATTGCAATCGAAGCCCGTGAATAGGAGGCGAACAGCAGCACCCAGTTGCCGACGATTGCCACCCCGCTGAGCACCGCCAGCAGGAAGGTGGTGCGGGTCAGAATGCCGGGGCGCAGAAAGCCGAAGGCGGCGCAGATCAGCAGCAAAGTCCCGGCGCCGAACACGCAGCGCCAGAACACCACGTCCAGCACCGGTTGCCCGGACACCAGCACGAACCAGCCAATCGTCCCGGATATCAGCATGGCGGCGGTCATTTCAAATGAGCCGCGACGGATTGTTTTGTCCATCATCAATCTCCTTAATGTGTGGCAAAAGTATGCCAAGCGTGACCGGGGCTTCTCCAGCGCAAAAAGCAGGCTAAACTCGATTTCTACCTTTTTTATCGAGGGTGGTTTGCATCATTCGCCTAATGCGGGAGTTTTTGTATGACCGACGATATCGACCAGATCCTGATCGGGGCCTTGATGGAGGACTCACGGCGCTCGCTCAAGGCGCTGGCGCAGATCAGCGGGTTGTCTTCGCCGAGCGTGGCCGAGCGTTTGCGCCGCCTGGAAGAACGCGGTGTGCTCAAGGGCTACACCGTGGAGATTGACCCGAAGTGCTTCGGTTATCAGTTGCAGGCGATTGTCCGGGTGCGGCCATTGCCGGGGCAATTGCAGGAAGTCGAGCGGCAGATTATGTCGATTCCCGAGTTCACCGAGTGCGACAAGGTCACCGGCGAGGACTGCTTTATCGCCCGCCTGCATGTGCGCTCGATGGAACAGCTGGACACCTTGCTCGACCGGTTGAATACGTTGGCAGAAACCAATACAGCGATCGTCAAGAAGACCCCGGTAAAACGTCGATTGCCGCCGATGGCGTGAGCGGCGTAGATTGAGTTTTTTCCGGCGAAGGATTGGCGGCATGAAAATTCAGGCAACGATGCTGGCAGCGTTGATGCTGGCTGGGTGCGGGACGGTGCAGACCGTAGCGTTCAGTGACAAGCATTCCACGGAGCAGTTGAAAGCGAACAAATCCTACTGCGGCGCTGTACCGCGCATCTACAGCGGCGTGACGTACGACTTCTGCATGCTGCACGCCGAAAAGCCGGATGACGTCGATGCGTTCAACTACAAGAACGCGACGCCGGGTCTGCTGGTGGACGCGGCCGTGTCGGGAGTGCTCGATACGTTGCTGCTGCCCTACACGATCTACAAGCAACAGGCCGATGGCAGCATCGTGATCAATTGATCGCCTGCTCTCTTTTTCGCAGGCAACAAAAAACCCGCTTTCGCGGGTTTTCTGTTTATTGCAGTGCAGCGATCAGTCGTCGCGGCTCATGATGCCGAAGATCTGCAACAGGCTGACGAACAGGTTGTAGATCGATACATACAGGCTGATGGTCGCCATGATGTAGTTGCGCTCGCCGCCGTGGATGATGGCGCTGGTCTGGAACAGGATGCAAACCGAGGAGAACAGCACGAAACCTGCGCTGATAGCCAGTTGCAGGCCGCTGATCTGGAAGAACATGCTCGCCAGCGTCGCGCCCAGCAGGACGAAGAAACCGGCGGTGATGAAGCCACCGAGGAAGCTCATGTCCTTGCGGGTGATCAGCACGTAAGCCGACAGACCACCGAACACCAGTGCGGTCATCGCGAACGCGGAGCTGACCACTTCAGCGCCGCCCTGCATGCCCAGGTAACGGTTGAGGATCGGGCCGAGCAGGAAACCCATGAAACCGGTCAGGGCAAACGCCGACACCAGGCCCCAGGCGGAATCACGAAGCTTGTTGGTGAGGAAGAACAGTCCGTAGAAACCGATCAGCACCACGAAAATATTCGGGTAGCCGACCCGCATCTGCTGGGCCACGAACGCCATCACACCGCTGAATGCGAGGGTGAGCGCCAGTAGACCGTAAGTGTTGCGCAGGACGCGGCTAACCTCTAGCTGCTCAGCCTGCACGCTGTTGTGAACTGCGTAATCCTGTTCGCGCATGGCGACACTCCTGTTGGTTTGAAACGTTCAGTCGCAAAGATCATAACAGACGCTCTGTAACAAGCCATGCACAGAGTTTGACAGTGTGTTTCATTCAGGTATTATGGCGCCCGCAACGCAACGGAGGTGTGGCCGAGTGGTTTAAGGCAACGGTCTTGAAAACCGTCGACTGTAACAGGTCCATGAGTTCGAATCCCATCGCCTCCGCCATATTTGATACGACAAAGCCCTGATTATTCAGGGCTTTGTCGTTTCTGGCTTTCAGGAATTTTGCTCCTCTCTTTATAGATCGTTTCCGCATCTTTTCGGCCATTTCCGCAACCCTACTTTTCAGACCGCCCTCCTCCCGTCAATTTCAATTGCCAAATTTAATGCGACAGACGAATTTTGAGTGGAGCAGTAGGCTGCTTTCGGCCAAAAGCGGACGCTAACTGCCATTCCTCATCCAGTGCTCCCAGACAGGAACCTGACCCAGTCATTTCAATGGGTCATAGCTGATCAACGTCTTTGGCTCCAAATACGCGCTCATCCCCCACCTGCCCATTTCGCGCCCAAGGCCTGAATGCTTGAATCCACCGAAGGGGGCACGCGGTTCGTGGGCCAGGGTGTTGATGAACACGCGTCCCGAATCGATCTGACGGGCGACGTTCATACAACGTTCGGAGCTTTTTCCCAGCACCAGGGCGCTCAGACCATAGTCCGTATCGTTGGCAATGCTGATCGCATCGGCATCATCCTCGTAGGGGATGATCGTCAGCACGGGGCCGAAAATTTCCTCACGCGCGATGCGCATCCGGTTGGTGGCATCAGTGAAGATCGTGGGCTTCACGAACCATCCGGCATGCAAGCCTTCCGGGCGACCTTCGCCACCCGCCAGCAACCTCGCGCCTTCTTCGTGGCCGGTACGGATGTAGCGCTGCACCCGCTCCCATTGTTTCTGGCTCACCATCGGACCGATGTCGGTGTCGGCGCTGCGTGGATCGCCCGATTGAATCTGTGAGACACCCTCCTTCGCAATCCGCTCGAACTCTGCCAGCCGGCTGTGCGGCACGAGGATGCGAGTGCCCGCGATGCAAGCCTGGCCGCTGTTGAGAAATCCGGCTTGCAGCACCAACGGCATGACCGCTTGGAAATCAGCATCGTCAAGCACCACGGTGGGGGACTTGCCGCCCAATTCCAGCGTCACGCGCTTCATGGTGTCGGCACCGGTTCTTACCAGATGCTGACCGACAGCGGACGAACCCGTGAACGAGATCTTGGCAACGTCGGGATGACGGGCGATCTCCTCGCCAACCACATCGCCCCGTCCGTTGACGACATTGAATACACCCGGTGGCAGCCCCGCATCGTGCAACGCTCTGACCACGACCTGCGTCTGCAACGCGCTCATCTCGCTGGGCTTGATGACAGCGGTGCAGCCTGTCGCCAGCGCAGTGGCCAGCTTGTTGCAGATGAAGCCCGCATTGCTGTTCCAGGGCGTGATCAGACCGGTCACGCCCACGGGCGTCAGAATGACCCTGGCCACGCCGACCTGTTCCTCGAAATCGAACGCCTCCAGTGCATCGATTGCTTGCGCAATCACATCGGCCGGATAAGTCGCCATCCAGCGCCCGCGAACCGCAGGCGCGCCGTATTCCACGAGGATGGCTTCCAACAGTTCCTCCTCCCTTGCCGCCATGGCCCGGTGCATGCGTTGCAGTGCCGCAATGCGCTCCCCCCGGCTAGTACGAGCCCACGCCGGGAACGCAACCTTGGCGGCTGCGATCGCACGCTGTGCGTCCAATGCATCGCCCAGCCGAACCTGACCGATGACTTCCTCGGTGCTCGGGTTATGAAGGTCGAACCATTCCTGACCGTGCGGAATGACGAACTCGCCGTCGATGTAGATATGTTCAATGAGTTGCATGGCGACTCCTCGCTCAAAAACGACTCGCCTGAATCGAGCCTCTGTGATGAAGTCTAAGAAGGGTTCATTATTCCGATAAGCCACCCTTTGGCTTATGAAGCATCCGCATATTCAGGACAATCCATGCACAGAACAGGAATGACCGAGCTGGAAGTGGTTCTGGCCGTGGCGCGCCGCAGCAGTTTTCGCGGCGCAGCACAGGAATTGGGCATGTCCACCACCGCCGTGAGCAGCGCGGTGGCCGGCCTGGAAGCACGCCTGAAAGTGCGCCTGTTCAATCGCTCCACGCGCAGCGTGGCCCTCACCGACATTGGGCAACGCTATGTGGCACGTATCGCCCCTGCGTTGGCGCAGATCAAAAGTGCCGGCGAAGAAGCCAGCCTCGGCCCCGATGAACCCAGCGGCACATTGCGCATCAATGCACCGCATGGCGCGGCCTACCTGCTGTTGGATCCGCTATTGAAGCAGTACGCTCAGCGCTATCCCGAAGTGCGCATCGACATCGTCAGCGAATCAAGCATGGTCGACATCATCGCCGGTGGCTTCGACGCCGGGATCCGCCTGGCGGAGTCTGTGCCGCAAGACATGATTGCCGTGCCACTGTCAGGTGACATCCGGATGCTCGTGGTAGCAACGCCCGAGTACCTCGAACGCCACGGCGTACCCGAGCATCCGCGAGATCTGCTTACCCACCAGAGCATCTGCATGCGCATGGCCCACGGTGGCCTCTACCAGTGGGAATTGGAGCGCGATGGCCAAAAGCTGCAGATGGATCTGCCGGTGCGCTTCGCCTCCAACGAGTTGCTGGCCATCAAACAGGCCGTGGTGTTGGGCCTTGGCATTGGTTTCATTTCCGAGTGGTTCATCCAAGAAGAACTGGCGAGCGGCGTCCTGGTGCCGGTGTTGATGCCATGGTGCCCGTCGTTTGGCGGGTTGAGGCTCTACTACTCGGGCCATCGCTTCGTGCCGGCGCGATTGCGCGCACTGATTGAACTGGCGCAAGAGTTGCGGCCCACGGTGGTTTGATAATATTCCGCCGCCTTTTTATCGTCCCCCCTTCGGCCAAAAAAACACCCATCAGAAAGGACCGCTTTCGGCCAAAAGCGGACTCTCACGATAGCTGCTTTTTGGACGCCAGCGCACGACGCGGCGTCTGACCCAAAATGGATCTCAGTCGCGCGCTAGCTGTCGAGAAATTCAAACGACGAGTTTTAGCAGATTTTCCAACAGCTCTTTAAACTCAGCGCGATCTGTATAATTTTCCCGGTGCGTAGACCGGTGGAGGATCTGCTCAGCCGTCATCAGCGGCCAGAGTTTGTCGATCACATCGTCCGCTTTGATGTTCTTATCTCAGAACCCAATCTCAACGACGGCTATTTTCTCCTGCTCTCGCGATTGCTTGACTCGTAGAGTGTTGAAGGAAGAGATTTGCAAAAAAATATTCGTCATTTACATGTACCTTCCAGCAGCAAAGGACGCTTGATGAGAACCCCGCTACTCGCCCTTACCCTCGCAGCTCTATTGAGCGCATGCGCAATCCCTTACGAAACCCCGGAAGCCCGCGCCAATATTGAACGCGATCTGAAGCTCAGCGCAGACGAAATCGTCACTATCACCGAAACCAACTGGTGCTTATCTCCCTATGGTGATTTGCAAGTGTGCAGACCCAAGCAAGGCCTGGGTGTGCTGACCAAGAGCAAGCTAGTGCTGGCCTTCTATAAGGGCGGCATCTACCAGCAAGCTGAAGTCATCAACGCCAGCGATGTGCAGTGTGCCCACCTGCAAAGTGGCAGAGCCGCAGCCGATACCTTCTACCTATTCAGTGAACGTTGGGCCGCCATGCTGGCGCCAATTACCGTGGGAGGTGCTTTGGCCCTCGACAAGAAAGCCCAGTTCCTGAGCGTGCTAGTGCCGCCAAACACTGAGAGCTTCACGGCTGCGCAAGGAAATTTTATTCAGGTCACCGATCGCAAGAATTACTCGGCTGTGGCGGTACCAGGTACCAAAACCTATATAGGAACCAGCGAGAGTATTCGCCAGATTTTTAATCCGTGTACGCAGGGAAAGAATCGCTCAGCCGCATCCTAAGTCCTGACCTGTCCTGACCTTTCGAGTGAAACAGTCCCAGCAGCAATTGAAGCGCAAGTAGTTCAATGCAAGCCCGATGCGCCGGGCCTGTCGAGAGCCGACAGTCGGCTGCCGACAGTTACAGACACAATGAAAAAGAAGGGCTGCATTGGGTCGTTTTCTGCCTCTCGCGACGGGCAGAAAACGGCCAGAAGCGGACATCGTCTAAAGGAAGCCTTCGGACTAAAAGAAGGACTTTGTCTTAAAAAGCCGATAGGCTCATGTACTTATTATCAGTAAAAATCCAGGCGAAGGGACATGGCACTGTCTAAAGGCGATCAACAATGATCTGAAGGATGAAGATCGTTGTTTAGGCACATTTGAGACGAGCGGGAAATCTTGCTACGAAACAAGTTCCCGATTCGAGTGTGGACACCACGCTCAGGTTGCCTCCGTGCGCAGTGGTAATTTGGGAGGCGATATAGAGTCCCAAGCCCAAGCCTTCACCACGTTGTCCAGCCTCTGATCGGGTGAAAGGTTCAAACAGCAAGGGCGACAAGTGCGGCGGTATCGGGGGGCCTTGGTTGGTCACAGATATAACAATTTCGTCCACTTCAGTGTCGGCCTTAACAGTGATAGGCGACGCTAATGAGCCGTGGGTGACTGCGTTTCCCAACAAGTTGGAAAGCAACTGGCTGATACGCAGAGGGTCACAATAGACACCGGCCGGTATGTCTACCAACTCAATAAATGTAGCTCGAGGGTGCGAGATTTGAACCTCATTCAGAGTCAAACGTAGTGTGTTGCCCAGATCATCGACAAGTTGGCGTTTGATTGGAATTCCGCTCCCCATTCGACCCCGGGCAAAATCCAGCACGTTTTCGATCAGGTTTCCCATGCGTGTGGAGCTAGTACGAATGGCTGAAATTAAGCTAAGCGATCTTTTGTCCGTTGTTTTGGTTTCCAGCAGATCGGCGCTCATACGAATGGCGCTCAATGGCGTGCGCAGATCATGCCCGAGTACGGCGACGAATTGCTCGCGCAACCTTCCGTGCTCCTGGGCATTAACTAACTCCGCTTGGGCAAGCTCGAGATTATTCTGGGCATCGAGGCTCAACGCTATCAATTGGGCGAAAAGCGTAAGTGTGTTGGCAATGGCCGGGTCATCGAGATGAGCAGGCACAGAGTCGATGGCACACAGTGTCCCAAAAAACTCGCCGTTTGCCTTTATGATCGGAATAGAAATATAGCTTTCCAATCCATAGGTTCTGGGCGTGTGATGCAGGGAAAAAACGGGATGTTCACTGGCGTGGCCAAAAATGACCGGTTTTCTGTGCTGCCGAATTTCATGGCAGATCGTTGACTCAAGCACCAGCTCGTCGCCAGGTTTCAAGCCGAACTCAATGGAGTCATCTACTGCGCACGCCACCCAGTTTTTTTCAGTGACCCTGGCGACAGCGGCGAACCGCATTCCAGTGACGTGCTTGACCATGCTCAATATCACCGGCACAGCTTTGATGCGGTGGATAGCATTAATGTCTTGAGAGAACTCTTGGCTGGTCATAGATCTGCGGTTCAAATGAGTGCGTTCAGAGAATATTCCTAATTATCTAACGTTTCCAATAAGCTATTTCATCAAGCTTCACGTCACTAGGGCCAAAACCAGCGAGTGTCATAACGGCCGCCTCCGGCGGTCGATGAAATGGACATCGACTTCGTGTTGACATTCCTCCAATGACTATTTTTTGCCGCTTTCTACCCGTTACCGTGGCAGCTTTTGGCCGAATGCTGCCCTCCGCGACAGGCAGCAATCGGCGAATAGCGGCCGTTCTGGAATGGCAGGAAACGACCGATAACTGCCTTCGATATGCGACTTTCGCCCGTCAGTGGCTCGATTGCAAGAATATGGCGGAGAGCTGCAAAACCGCCTACGCTTATAGAATGATTCCTCGAACGCCTTGCCCATCTGGTGGTATAGAGCCGAGAGATCTGACTTCCTTTGACCGTCCGCTTAATACCCACCCGGACCAACCCGCGCCTATCGCCAGCAACTGCCCCCTGAGTCCGGTCCACACGACCAGCAGTACGGCGCAACGGGTAAAAGCCAGACCCAGTCCCCCCACCTGCCGTTCAAAAGCGACCGATGCCGCAGCACCTCTGGAAACGGGGGCGCTGTTCACGTTCTGCCATGAGGTCAATCCGTATGTATCGGCCGAGCACGATTCCTTACCAGCAGCATCGAGGGTTCAGCCGAACCTTCACTCAGGGGCATTTGAGCCTTGGATTATTCTTTCCCATGGAGGCGTTCGACGGGGACACTCCGAGCATGCTCAACCAGGTCACACTGGCTAAAAAAGCCGAGGCGCTGGGCTTCTGCGCGCTCTGGTTTCGCGACGTGCCGCTTCGCGACCCTGGCTTCGGCGATGTCGGCCAAGTCTTCGACCCCTGGGTTTACCTGGGTTATATGGCCGCCCATACCTCGGAGATTGCACTTGGCACCGCCTCCATCGCCATCCCGCTGCACCATCCCCTGCACACGGCCAAGGCGTCAGCCAGCGTCGATCAGTTGAGCACTGGTCGCTTGATTCTGGGGGTTGCTTCGGGAGATCGGCCAGTGGAGTTTTCGGCGTTTGGCGTCGATCCCGAAAGGCGTGGAGAGATCTTTCGAGAACACTACGAAGTGATTCGCCGCGCCCACAGCACCAGTTTTGAGCCCATCCACTGGAGCACTGGTGAAATGCAAGGCGCAGACCTGATTCCGAAACCTACCACCCAATTCATTCCAATGCTCGTGACCGGCAACAGTCGCCAGTCACTGGATTGGATCGCGCGTGAGAGCAACGGATGGATCAACTATCCACGCATTCCGAACATGCAGCGGCTGGTCGTGGAAGATTGGCGACTGGAGGTCACGAAACAATGTGGCTCTGTGTACAAGCCCTTTACTCAGTCGCTGTACATCGATCTCGATGAAAATCCGTCCACGCCCCCCACACGTATCCATTTGGGTTTCAGACTGGGACGTTACCATCTACGGTTTTTGCTGGAGTCGCTTGAGGAAATCGGCGTGGACCACGTCATTCTCAATCTCAAATACGGCAAGCGCCCTGCGGCGGAGGTTATCGAGGAATTGGGTACGCACATCGTTGCGCAGTTCGGAGTGCAGCCGCGTCCGGCAGCGCATTGAACATCGGTCACTGCTACGCCGACGAATGCTCACTTGACGAAACCATAAAGTGTCACGGCGCGGATGACCTCCGGATCTACATCAATGATGGAGATCTTCGCGCCATGAGCGACCGGTGCCCGGCAAGCAATCTACCCTACCCAGCCTAAACCCGTGATGAGCACATTGCCTTGCAGATTCTGTGCGGCTTCCACGCCGTCCATGGACACGATTTGCGCGCGTATCCTTTCAGGGTAGCTTGGCCGCAAGGACGTCAACCTTCTCGATTGATGGCGGTTCGGCAAACAGCTCGGCAGCGTTTGCCATAAGCGCCGCCGCGACCTTGCCCGAAAGATGAGCCTGCCGGCCCGCTTCATCCGGGAATGCGTCAAAGATGCCAAAGGTAGACGGCCCCAAGCGGATTCCAAACCAGGCTTTAGTGGCTGGCTCCTCCTCCACTAAAGGAAGGCCGCTCAAGAGAAAGCGCTCCACCTCTTTCTCTTTCCCAGGTTTTGCTTCCAGACGAACGAACAACGCTACTTTGACCATGACGTGGCTCCTGTTGTTACGATGCGGCTGGTGCTATCTGGTCGCAATAGCTAAAAGGGGCATCCGGCAATTAACTATGGTCGACGACACCAGGATTACAAACCCAAAGAGACCAAGGGTAGCGTCGCATGTCGCTTGGACACTGAGAATGACGTAGTAGGTAGGCAGCGCGCAAACCGCAGACCAGCCGCTTGATCACTTTTCCCGAGCTGTGGCCTGATAATCAAGACTCAACGATATCTGAAATTCAGGAGAACATAACAGATCATGGTGACTGTCAAGCCGACCAATATGTACTCGACACGCGGTAGAAATATAACTAACCCACCTAAAGAAAACACGATCAAGGTGTTTTGCAGTATGTATTTCCTTATTCGACTCACAGCTATGAAATAGCCATATTGCTTCCCCAGGAAAAACAAGACCATGCCGGTGATCGACATAATCTGGAAATCGCGCATCGCAATGTCGTTCAGGATCGCATGCCTGATCAAATTTGCCAGAAGTGCCAGCCCCATAAAAAGAAAAAGGTGCGAGTAGATCAAGGCGTGCCCACTCATACTGCTTTGATGTTTGTTCAATAAATAAAAACTATCAAAATAGATCCACCAGATACTGCAAATCATGATAAATCCGGTGATGGCCGCCATCACATTATAATAACCCCATTGAATGTTAGATAAGCCTCCAGAAAGGCTAATAATTGACTCCCCCAATAAGATTAGGGTGAGTAGACCTATGCGCTCAACCAAGTGTTCCGTGTGTGCTGGCAACGGTTTTAGTTTAGTCCAGAAAAATACAGGAAACAGAATATCAAGAATAATCCCAATATAAGCAACAAGGTAACGCAAGGGCGGGTCAAAAATAACGGATGAAAGGCTAATAACTGCGCTAACTAATAGGGCAAAACCAAGCCTTGAGGAAAGTTCGCCGCGAGAATCGAGTTTACTAATGGATGAAATGTACATAACACTGATGATCGCTCGTATTCCAAAATAGCAGGCAATAATAAGCGGGTAGTTCACTTCCAGGTCTTCTCCGATCCGTGCCGATAGCACAATGAGCAGGAGCATTATGAATAATGTTGCCAAACGGTGAAGATTGCTGTCTGTATCGAACCTGTTGGAGTAAATCGTGTGACTGGACCAGATCCACCACAACGGTACAAAAAGCAGTAAGAATGTCCATAATTGCTTATGTTCAAAGTGGCCGTCATGAACATGTCCGAGAGTGTGCGTAACCTGGCCTATCGTAACAACGAAAGTCAGGTCAAAAAACAACTCCAACCATGTGGCGTGTCGATTTTCTTCATAATACTTCAAAGATTTCATTAGTTGCCGGCTCCGTGTCCACCTCTTTAATGTAAAAGGAAGCTAACGTTGGTTTTTCCTCGGCTCCGATGTGGGTGATGCCAAGCCGATTTGGCTCTCTAGCGATTTCGTCCACGCACTAACAAAAGCTCAATCATCTGACTCATCCCGATGAACTCTGGAACTCCGTCATAGCGAAGCCCGTCAATGTAAAACGCTGGGGTGCCATTCACGCCGCTGCGTACACCGCCGTTGAAATCGGCTTGTATTTTGGGAATGTAAGTATCCTCTTGCATTGCAAGATCGAATTCCTCCTTGGGAAGGCCGTGTTTGAGAACGATGGCGCGATACAGCGGCAGGCCCAATCGATCCTGATTTTCGTACAATTCGTCGTGGGCCTCCCAGAAGAACCCTCGACTCCCGGCATACTCCGCGGTGACCGCTGCACCCAATGCATGCGGGTGAGCGGTGGTCAGAGGAAAGTTACGGAACACGAACAGCAAATCATCGCGAAAATGCTGCTGCAGATTCTTGACCATCCAATAAGCTTCACCGCAATAGGGACATTCATAGTCGCCAAATTCCACCAAGGTGACCTTGGCATGCGCACTTCCCTGGCGATGGTCGTTGGCACTTACCGGGACTTTGAGAGTGGCCATGTAATCACCTGTTAATTTTTGGTTGGCGTGCTTTGTGGCGAATTCACCAGAGCATCCAGCGCATCCAGAATGCCGTCCGCCCCAGGGTTGATTGCCATTGGTGAGACGTAGCTCCAGGCAACCACCCCCTCCTTGTCAATCACGAACAGTGCCCTCTTACAAACTCCGAGCTGGGACTCGTACGCTCCATACTGTCGTGCCACCGCCCCTTTGGGCTCGAAATCGGCCAGCAGGCTGAAGTGGAAATTTCGATCTTTGGCAAAGGCCTGATGACACCAGGCGCTGTCAACCGAGATACCCAATAGCACCGCACCGTATTCTCTGAAGGTGGGTAACAACTGGTTGTACAAGGTCAGTTGGTCACCACACACCGAAGTCCAGTCAGCGGGATAAAACGCCAGTATCACGGGATTTCCCTTTAGCTCACGCAGCGACAACTGTTGATCAGGGGTTGCGTGAAGAGTGAAGTCGGGCGCGACAGTGCCGGCCGGCAGCGGACCCTGAACCAGGTCGCCATTGGTTTTTTGTGCATCATCGAACTCTAAAGTATTCATTGCTTGAACCTTGATAGATGGGTGGTTGGGACGTGCTCAGTGGGATGCGACGTGCCCGACGGGATAACTCCATCCACCATCAAGGGGTTCAAAAAAAGACAACGCTGCCTCGATCTCAGCCTGAGCCTGAGTGATTTCGGCAGCGAAACATTCACGTTCCGCATCAAGGAACACAAGAAGATCCGCCGTGTAATCGCGGAATTGGATTAGGCCAGGTTGGCAGGGGAATGGTCAGATTCGCTCTGGCTCACCAATGACTATAGTCGTTGATGACGCTTGCCGTAGTCGCTGAACGAATTTTCGGTACCCTCAAGTGCCAACAACACTTACGCGCTTATCTTGCTGCCATTTCAGGCGGCGCTTTAACACGATGATTTTGGCAGCTATTTCGCCACTTCAGACAAATCTACATCTGCTTTCTGGACGACAACGGCTGCCCGTTACGACAAGCAGAAACCGACCAGAGGCAGACGACTCGGCCCCTTACCTCCAGCAGCCAGTCAAATCGTAAACATAAGTCTGTAACCAGCAGCTGGCTCGTCATGACCCGAGTCGGGCTGACGGAGTAGGTAAACCAGAGCTATTTATTCACCGGATGAGGGTTGGCCATCGCCAGCGAATATAGGGACTCGAGTCCGTCCCTTTTCGGTTCCACTGAGACAACGGCAGGGGCTGCCAGCCAATTCGTCACGGTTTAACGAAATGATGACGGCAGAAAGCTATTATTGTTAAGTTTTCCAACCCCAAGCCGATAATCGCCGGGAGGCACAACTCGTACCCCGGAGTGGAGAAGTCCGAATGTTGTCCAGCAGATCCAAGTCGTCAGAAGATTCCCGAGACGAGCGCTTCGACGGCCTGCTCCATATGGTCAGGCGGCAGTTCGGTGTCGTGGCCGTCCTGCTGACAACCGGCGCACAGGATCTACAGCGCTTTTGCGCTGGCGCCGGCCCGATTGTGCGCGACACACTGCCAGACCTCCGCATGCCGCTTCCCTCCGATGCCAATGCCCATACACTTCTGCTTGTACCCGATATCAGCCGCGACGAGCATCTGCGCAATCACCCACTGACAAAAACGTTTCCCTCGCTGCGCTTTCTCGCCGCCTGCCCACTGCAGGCGCCAGGTGGAGGGCAGCTCGGCCTTCTCTGTCTGCTTCACGACCAACCGCGCGAGCTCGATGCCGAGCAACAAAAAGGGTTGCAGGAGTTCGCTCAATTGGCAGTTGGGGCGCTGCTGCTGAAGGATTCGGATCGAGCGGAGTTTGAGCTTCCAAGCGAAAACGATCGACGTAAGGCGCTGGCCATCGCCACTAGCGGCACCGGTGTTTGGGACCGAAACATGCTCACCGGCAAAGTCAACTATTCCGATAGTTGGAAGGCCTTGCTGGGCTACACCAACAACGAGATCGGCAGCGACCCTGCCGAGGCCTACACCCGCATCCATCCTGCCGACTTCGCATACGTGCTGGCCGTCTACCAGGAGGCCATCGACGGGCGCACCGAGGTTTTCGAAGTCGAGCACCGATTACGTTGCCGGGACGGCAGTTACAAGTGGGTCTGCAGTCGCGGCAAGGTGGTCGAATTTGACGGTGCCGGCAAACCCTCGCGCATGGTCGGAACCACCACTGACGTCACTGCAATGTACGCCCTGTCGGAACAGATACAGCTGAACGCCGCTCTGCTGACCGACCTGACCAACGAAATCCCCGGCATGGTTTTCCAGAGTCTGCGGCAGTTGCATGGACAGTACAGCTTTTCCTTCGTCAGCATCGGGGCCCGCGACATTTATGGAGTGACGCCGGAGCAACTGATGCAAGATGCCGACATGCTGCACATGATCATCCATCCGGACGATCTGACTGCCTACCTCGGCTCCCTGGAAGCGTCTGCGACGGATCTCAATCCCTGGAACCTAGAATACCGGGTACTGCTGCCCGGTGGGGGCGCCGCTTGGCGTCATGGTGCTGCGCGTCCCAGGGCACTGGCGGACGGGAGTGTGCTCTGGCACGGCATCATCACCGATGTCACCGAGCGCAAGCTAATCGAAGCAGAACTGCAGGTGCTCGCCAGCACGGATTCCTTGACGCAACTGTCCAATCGTCGCCACTTCATGCAGCACCTCGAAAGCGAGTTGGCGCGTGTGCAGCGCTCTGCCGGCTATCCCGCGGTAATCCTGATGTTCGACCTTGACCACTTCAAAGCCATTAATGATCGCTGGGGACATTCGGTAGGTGATCTCGCGCTTCAGCACTTCTCGGCCATTCTCTGCACACAGCTGCGCAGAACCGATGCTGCCGGTCGCATGGGCGGCGAAGAGTTCGCAGTGGTGTTGAGCAATGCTTCCGTCGACGAGGCCAAAATCTTCGCCCAACGAGTCCAGGATGAGCTGGCCAGTGCGCCACTAGACCACGGAGACGAACGTCTGACACTGGCGGTCAGCGTAGGTATCGCCGCCCTCCATTCAGCCGATGTCAGCGCTGAGGCCAGCCTGTCGCGCAGCGACAAGGCGCTCTATTGCGCAAAGCGTGCCGGGCGCAACCGCATCGAATGTTATTGAAAGGTCGGGAGGGATTCAGACCTCAAAGCAGCGACATGCCAAGACGCAATGAGCCTCCAACGCCGCCTGAACAGCGACGATGATCATAATTTCAGCATGATTGGAAAAGCATCTAGTCTGTAGCGTTCCAGCGATCGTCTGCTTTTGGACGTGTCCTGCCTGTCACGACTGACCAGGTTGGCTGCGAAAATCCCAATTCAGATGAAAGTCGCTTTTCCATCAAGCGCAACCTCTCGATTGCAGCTATGAAATTCAGGGCGATCATGAGCCTACCCAGAACGCCAGATAACCGGACAACTTCGTTTCCGCAAATAAGTATCCACCCCTTGATTTCAGAGTCCTCCAGAGCATTAATGAATACGGCCTAGCGGAAACGAATACAAGTTAAGGCATTGAAATATATGAATTAATCTTCAGACTTGAAAACCGTCGACTGTCCTGGCCGAAACCATTTCATCTCTCACGACTGCCTTTGGACCGTAGCTGCCGCTCAATAATGGATAAGCGCGTCATCAAAGGAACTAGCCCATTATTGAAACGTCTGTTTGAATAACGGCATGATGCCAGCCAGCAAAAAGGCCGATGGCGCAGCTGATAACAACACAAGAATGGAGTGCGCGATGAGCCAAACCGACCAAATTTTTTCCTATTGGTGGAATACATCAGGCCCTTGGGTAGAAGAACCCAACGTACGCAGGAGTGGCACGAGCGGAGTGCAGCGAGTTCTGCATAACGGTGCGACTGTGTACGTTAAGCGTCAGACGGGTCATTTGTTTCGCAGCCTGAGATATCCTCTGGGGCGCCCCACTACCTTGCGCGAAGGCCGCGCGCTCACAAAGTTACTCCACCTTGGGGTCAACGCCCCTCAACCGGTTTACTACGGTGCGCAAAAAATCAAAGGGGTCTGGCACGGTATCTTGGTCACCAAGGACTTGAACGGTTTCCAGGATTTGGAATCGTGGTACAACCAAGGTGCAAAAAACCAATACACGCCCAAGCAACTGGACAATGTGCTCGAAATACTCGCGTCATTGATGGCACGAATGCATCTCGGCCGCTGGCAACATGGCTGCATGCGCTCAAAGCACATTTTTATCAAAGTTCGCAATTCGTCGAGCGATCCCGAGTTCGAGCTTGCGCTGCTCGATCTCGAGAAGTCCCATGGGCGAATTAGCTCATTGCGGGCAGCTCGGCACGACATTTTGCAACTCAGGCGCCATTCCTATTGGAGCGAACCGGAGTGGCAACACTTTCTTCGTCATTATGAAAAGCACCTGGGTCGACCAGTAATCACTCAGGGCCGTTCTTGAAAGCCCAACGAAGGCGGCAGGCGCTCACATCACATGAATGTCTGCATCGATCTAGGTGAACCCAGGCCTCGATTTTCAGCACTGATGGCTACTCCGGTTTGACTGTTGCAGCCGGCGGCCTGGCGTCAGGACCGATTTTGAACCAGATCGAGTACATCGCGGGCAGGAACACCAGCGTCATGATGGTGCCGACGAGCGTGCCGCCAATCAGGGTATAGGCCAGCGTCCCCCAGAACACCGAGTGTGTCAGGGGAATAAACGCCAGGATCGCCGCCAGGGCCGTCAACAGGACCGGTCGCGCACGTTGCACCGTGGCTTCGACGACCGCGTGAAACGGATCCAGCCCTTCTTGCGCGTTGTGATGAATCTGGCCGATCAAAATCAGCGTATTGCGCATCAGGATCCCCGACAGTGCAATCAACCCGACCAGCGCATTGATGCCAAATGGCTGATTGAAGATCAGCAGTGTCGGCACCACGCCAATCAAGCCTAACGGCGAGGTCAGGAACACCATGATCATCGCCGAGATCGAACGGACCTGCACAATGAGGATGACCAGGGTCATGGCGATCATGATCGGCAACAACGGCAGGATCGCCTTGCCGGCCTTGCCGGACTCTTCAATCGCGCCCGCCTGCTCGATCCGGTAACCGGAAGGCAGTTTCTCGATGATCGGCTGCAGTTGCTTCAGCAGCGCACTGGAAACATCCGGTGGCTGCAAGTCTTCGGCAATGTCGCCGCGCACAGTGATGGTCGGGGTGCGATCACGCCGGCGCAGGATCGGATCCTCCATGCGCACATCAACCTCGCCGATCTGCGACAACGGGACCCGCTGCCCCGACGCACCGACCAAGGTGAAGCCTTCGATTTGCTGTGGATCGAGCCGGACATCGCCCGCTGCCCGCCCCATGACCTGTACTGAACGAATATCCTCACGCACCGCCGTAATCGGTACTCCGCTGAGCAGGAACTGCAATTGCTGTGCAACCGCAGTCGATGTCAGCCCCACTGCCTGCAGACGATCTTGATCCAGGTTGAAATGCAACGACGGAGTCAGCGGCCCCCAATCGGTATTCACGGTTCTCATCATCGGGCTGTCCTGCATCACACCCCGCACCTGCTCGGCGATCACGCGCAACTTGGCCGGATCAGGCCCCATCACCCGGTAGGCCACCGGAAATGGTGAATAAGGACCAAATACGATTTGCGATGCCCTGAGGCGCGCTTCCGGGGCGAGCCCTTGAGCCACCGCGTCACGAAAACGCAATTTGAGGGTTTCCCGTGCTTCCTGACTGTCGGTCAGTACAACGATCTTGGCGAACGACGGATCGGGCAGTTCCGGTGCCATCGCCAGGAAGAAACGCGGTGCACCCTGGCCGATATAGGCCGTGACGATTTTTGCCTCATCCTGCTGGCGCAGCCAGGCTTCGACCTTGGCGGCCGTGGCGCTGGTCTGCTCGATGGAAGTGCCGTAGGGCATTTGCACTTCGATCATGACTTCAGGACGGTCAGAGGTCGGGAAGAACTGTTTCTTCACCAGGCCCATACCCGCAGCGGCCACAAAGAACAGCACAATGACCATGCCCGCGACCAGCCATTTGCGGGCAATGACCCGGGTCAGAACCCGGCGGAAGCGGTTGTATCGCGGAGTGTTGTAGATCGCCGCATGTCCACCCTCCACCGCCTTGATATCTGGCAACAGTTTCACGCCCAGATAAGGGGTGAACGCCACTGCCACGACCCACGAAGCGATGAGAGCGATGCCCACGACCCAGAACATGTTGCTGGTGTATTCGCCGGCCGTGGACTGAGCAAAACCGTTCGGCAAAAAACCGATCGCCGTCACCAGGGTTCCGGACAGCATCGGCGCCGCCGTGTGGCTCCAGGCATAGGCAGAGGCCTTGATGCGATCGTAGCCCTCCTCCATTTTCACCACCATCATTTCAATGGCAATGATCGCGTCATCGACCAGCAGCCCGAGCGCCAGAATCAACGACCCCAGGGTAATACGGTCAAAGTTTTTGCCGGTGGCCGCCATCACCACAAACACGATCGCCAGGGTCAACGGCACCGCAGCGGCGACCACCACGCCAACGCGCCAGCCCATGCTCAGAAAGCAGACGAGCATGACCACCAGCAGCGCGACAAAGAACTTGACCATGAACTCGCCGACGGCGGAGTCGATATTCACTGCCTGGTCGGTGACTTTCGAGAGGGTCATACCCAAGGGCATTTCCTCGTTGATCCTGACGGTCTCGGCATCCAGCGCCTTGCCCAGATCAAGGCCGTTCCAGCCCTCGCGCATCACCACACCGAGCAACAGCGCCTCTTCGCCGTTATTACGCACCAGAAAGGTAGCCGGGTCTTCGTAACCGCGTTCGACCGTCGCCACATCAGACAGCTTGAGTGTCCGCCCCTGCACCACTACAGGGGTGTCACGGATTTTCTGCAGCTTGTCGAACGCACCATCGAGGCGCAGAAAAACCTGTGGCCCGCTGGTGTCGATTGATCCGGCCGGGGTCAGTGCGTTCTGACTGTTCAGCGCGGCGAAGATGTCCTGCGGTGACAAACCCAGGGTCGCCAACCGCTCATGCGAAAAGGAAACAAATATCCGTTCGGCTTGTTCGCCGATGATGTTGACCTTCTTCACCCCCGGCACATGCAACAGGCGCTGGCGCATGGACTCCGCATCGCGGACCAGCAGACGCTGCGGCTCGCCCTTGGCTTTCAGGGCGAACAGCGCAAAGGTCACGTCCGAATACTCGTCGTTGACCATCGGCCCGATGACGCCCGCTGGCAACTTGATCGCTTCATCGTCGAGTTTTTTACGCGCCTGATAGAACTCTTCCTGCACTTGCGAGGGCGGCGTGCTATCGAGCAACGAGACCATCGTGAAAGCGAGCCCTGGCCGCGTATAGGTTTCCGAGCGGTCGTACCATTTGAGTTCTTGCAGGCGTTTTTCCAGTGGCTCCGCGACCTGATCCTGCATCTCCTGTGCGGTCGCCCCCGGCCACGCCGTGATGACGGTCAACTGCTTGACCGTAAACGGAGGATCTTCGGCACGCCCCAGCTGGAAGAATGCCAGGGTGCCGGCAACGGCGATCAGGAAAATCAGAAAGACCGTGATCGAACGCTCGCGAACGGCGATGGCGGAAAGGTTGAATCGTCCTTCGCTCATGGACGACTCCCGGCAACGGTCGCCGCATCAGGCACGGGCATTCTTACTGCTTCACCTTCGCGCAACAGGTGAGCGCCCAGCGCCACAATCTGTTCGCCAACCCGGAGATCGCCAGCGACTCGGGCCGAATCGTCGCTCAACCCCAGCACCTGAACCGGTCGCCAGGTCACGGTTGGCGGTGTCCCGGCGATGACCCACACGCCAGGACCTCGACCCGCGTCATAAAGCGCGGCGATGGGCACTTGTAACGACGCGCCAGGTGTCGAACCCTCGGCGATTCTGAGGGTGACTGTCGAACCTATCGGCGCATTGGCCAACGCGCCTTCCAGTACATAGCGCGCCTCGAACGTACGCGTCGTGCGGTCCGCCGAATCCGAAAGCAACCTCAGTTTCGCGGTAACAGCACCCGAGGCGTCGCCATAGAGCGTGGCTTGCGCAGTGGATCCTGCTGCGGGGCGCAACGTCTCGGGCAAGTGCACGATGGCCTCGCGCTGCCCTGCCCGCGCCAGCCGAACCACCGGTTGTCCAGGGCTGACGACTTGTCCGGGTTCGGCGAGTGTTTCCACCACAACGCCGTCGGCATCGGCAACCAGCACCGCATAACCGGAAGCGTTGCGGGCAACGTCCGCCTGCGCTTCAGCGGCGCTGAGTTGCGCCTTGGCGGTATCTGCGGCGGCTTTGATCTGATCGTAGGCCGATGCGGAAATGGCGCCGGCGCTGACCAGAGTGCGATAGCGGGCTTCGTCATCGGCTGTCTGCCTGGCCCGGGCTCGTGCGGCGATGACCGACTCCTGCTGCGCGCGTGCCTGCAACCCCAGGTCGATGGGGTCGAGCCGCATCAGCGGCTGACCGCGTTTGACGCTCTGCCCCGTGTCAACCAGACGCTCGAGCACCTTGCCCGAAACGCGAAACCCCAGATCGCCCTGAATGCGTGCCGTCACCACCCCCGTAAAAGATCGGGAACCGTCGCCCGCAGCCTGAACGGCGGTGAACCTGACCAGAGGCGCCTGTGTGCGCGGGTCTGCAACGGATGAGGAATCACCGCACGCCGCCAGGGCGAGTGGCAACAGGCATGCGGCAATGGGGGAAATTCGAAGCCGGCGCATAGGTTCACTTACTGAAATAGGATGATCATAATATTCTCATCTTTGTGACCAATATCGTCAATAGTCACATTAAATGAGGTATTCGACGCTCCAGCTTTATCATTTATGCCGTGATTGCGTTTTCAAGCCTTAATTGACACGTTGTGACCATTGCGTAATATGGTCACGAAAATCTCGTTAAGGAACGCCGATGCCTCCCCTGCGCCCAATTGCTCTTTTGGTTACCGCCAGCCTCATGGCAGGTTGTGCGGTGGGTCCGGATTACCATCGTCCGGACGCCCCGCTTTCAGATCATTACCTCGGGCAGTCTGCTGTCGAACCGCGATCAGGATCGACACCGGACAGCCTTGCCGCCTGGTGGGAAAGCTTTAACGATCCGCTACTGAGCAACCTCATCGACCAGGCCTTGCTGCAGAATCTGGACCTTGCACAGGCATCAGCGCGCGTCACCCAGGCCAGGGCCGGCCTGGGCGCCGCCAATGCAGCACTGCTGCCCTCGGCAAATATCAGCGCACAGGCGGCACGCGCTTATCAGTCCGTCGAGACACCACTGGGCCAAGTCTTGAATTCAACACCCGGCTACGACCGTTACGGCAATGCCTACGAGGCCAATCTCGAGGCGGGCTGGGAAGTCGATGTCTTTGGCGGACTGCGCCGCGGGCGTGAGGCGGCACTGGCTGAGTATCAGGCCTCAGCAGCCGGTTTCACGGCGACGAGGCTGGCAATCGCTGCGCAAACAGCCGATATCTACATCACCCTGCGCGGATTACAGGCGCGGCTGGACATCGCCAACCGGCAAGTCGACACCCGGCGCGCATTGCTGGAGAAGGTTCAGTTGCTTTACGGCAAAGGGCTGGCCGCGGAGTATCAGGTGCGCCAGGCCGAGGGTGAGTTGTCGCAAGTCCAGGCGACCGTTCCGGTACTGCAAAGCGGTCTGGAGGCAGCCATGAATGCGATGGACGTGCTGCTCGGCACGCCTCCCGGCACTCACCGCACGCAACTGGCACGTGAGGGCGAGATTCCCGATGTACCGTCGCTGACTACGCTGGCCACACCGGCAGATTTGCTGCGGCGCAGACCGGACCTGATCGTCGCCGAACGCCGTCTCGCGGCCTCCAACGCGCGTATCGGTGAAGCGATTGCCGAGTACTACCCGAAATTTTCCCTCAGCGCCTTGCTCGGCAGCGCGACTGCCGTCTCCGGCGGCAATCTTTTCACCAGCGGCGCGAGCCAGTCGAGCGCTGTCCTGGGTCTGCGCTGGAGGCTATTCGACTTCGGACGCATCAACGCCCGGATCGATCAGGCCAAAGGCCAGGAATCTGAAGCATTGGCCGCCTATCGCCAGTCGGTACTGCGCGCCACCGAAGATGTAGAGAACGCGCTGTCCTCACTGGTGAATCGGCAAACTCAGACCACCACCCTTACCGGCGGCGAAGCCGCGCTGACTCAAGCTCGCCAGTCCTCGTTCACCGCCTATGAAAAAGGCACCGCCAGCCTGATCGATGTCCTGCACGCCGACGAAACACTGTTGCAGGCCTCCGACGCCAGAGCGCAAGCGCGGACCGAATCGGCCCGTGCGGCGGTGGCGGTATTCAAGTCGCTGGGCGGGGGCTGGCAACCCACTGAATCACAACCTGTAGCGGCACGCTGAGCAGCACCACCAGATCGCTTTCAGGTCAGGGCATCAGGCTACGCAGAATGAGGTTGGAGGTCAGCGTGGGCGCTACCTCGATAAAATCCAGATTGTGCTGCAGCAGCAACGGGTTTACGAAGGGGCGCAAGGCCAGATGAATCGCTTCGACGGTCTCGTCCAGCGGGGTCTTGCGCTCGAACTCTCCGAGCTCTCGCCCTTCACGCACGATGTCGAAGATAAAGCGCTTGATCTGCTCCTCATACACCTGAGCACTTGGCCAACGCTCCGCTGCGGAGAATGCCGCGATGTCGTAAAGCTTGCGATCATTGAAGAACAGGTCCACACCCGTGGCAATCACGGTTTTCACCAGTCGACGGAAACGCTCGGTCGGCGAAATCCCCTCTGCGTTAACAGCCTGTTCGACCGCTGCAACCATTTGCCCCAGACAATTCGAGCAGATCGCTTCGCCGATCGCCTGTTTGGAATCAAAGAATTTATAGATGTACGCCTTGGAAAAACCGATGGACCTGGCCAGATCGGAAACCGTGGTTTTGCCATAGCCGTTTTGGCTGAAGTGTTCATTGGCTGCCGCGACAATCTGATCACGAATCTCGTGATCGACTGGGCCACGTGGGCCGGGCGAAGATATGGATGGCTGATTCATGGGCGTAGCTTACTCACCCTGTCGAGGTCTTACAAATCGTGACCAATAGACTACATATTCACGAAAAACGGCTGTCTGAAACGGGCTGACGTTCAAGTCATCGAACAGGGTGGATCGGCCCTTCTACGGCGTTTCCACTTCATCGACCGGCAACACCGGCAATGAAGCAAACATTTCGGCGCGGCATACCTCAAGGATTTCATCCGCCAAGGCGGAATCATCCGGACAGGCGCGTGACAAGACAATTGCGCCGACCGCACGCGACAGCAAGTCGATCATTTTCCTTCTTCCCTCACCCTCCGCGGCATCCGGCCCTGTCGGATATTTTTCCCCCAGAGTTTGCAGGGTGCGTTCAATGCCTTCGGCAAACGTGGCTTTCACATCGTCCGACTGACGCGCCGCGTCGCCACACAGTGCGGCCATCGTGCAACCGCTGCCGCGTCCGTCGCGATGTTCTCGATTCACGTAGACGTTGATGAAACCGGGCACGTCGAGCGCCTGGGCGCCGGTCAACGATTTGCCGAGACTGCAGGCCGAAGCTTCGGCCATCAGGTCAGCCTTCGAGCCGAAGTGCTTGTAGAAGCCTCCATGGGTGAACCCGGCAGCCGCCATGAGATCGGCCACACCGACGCCATCAAAGCCACGCTCACGGAACAGCTCTGAGGCCGTTTCAACGATGTGTTCTCGATTGGCCTGCGCCTGGGCCTTGGTCACTCTCACGTGCAATACCTCGTGTTTAGCGGGAATTCCTGCGTCCGATGATACATAGATGTCGCCCATAATCAAAACCGTTGACAGTTTAGATTTCGATCATCATCCTAATTTCACACCCCACCGATCTCCATCAACGGGCACGGAAGATTCATCAGATGACCAAACAGACTCTGTTCACCCCTTACACGCTAGGCAGTCTCACGTTGTCGAACCGCGTTGTTCTCGCACCGCTGACACGCAACCGCGCAGGCCAGGGCTTTGTCCCCAGCGAATTCGCGGCCGTCTATTACAGCCAGCGCGCCAGCGCCGGTTTGCTGATCAGCGAAGCGACGCAGATTTCCCGACAGGGCCAGGGTTATCAGGACACCCCCGGGATCTACACCCAGGCACAGATTGACGGTTGGCGCACAGTCACTGATGCCGTCCACGCCAAGGGCGGAAAAATCTTCCTGCAGCTGTGGCATGTCGGCCGCGTCTCACACGTTGACCTGCAAGAAAACGGCGCCGCACCGGTGGCCCCTTCTGCGCTGCGTGCCGCGACCAAAGTGTTCGTCAACAACCGCTTTGAAGACGTCTCGGAACCCCGCGCGCTGGAACTCGACGAACTGCCGGGGATCGTCTCCGATTTCCGCCAGGCCGCGGCCAACGCGGTCGCTGCCGGGTTCGACGGCGTGGAGATTCACGGTGCAAACGGCTATTTGCTGGATCAATTCCTCAAGGACAACGCCAATCTGCGCACCGACGCTTACGGCGGTTCGATTGAAAACCGTGCGCGTCTGTTGCTCGAAGTGACGGCGGCGGTCGTCAATGAGATCGGCGCAGATCGCACCGGTGTGCGTCTGTCTCCCGTGTCGCCGGCCAACGGCGTGGCCAGCAGCGATCCGCAGGCGCAATTCAATTACGTCGTCGAGCAACTCGATGCCCTCGGCGTGGTTTACCTGCACGTGGTCGAAGGCGCGACCGGCGGCCCGCGCGACGTGGCGCCCTTCAATTTCGACGCCCTGCGCCAGCGCTTCAAAAACACCTATATCGCCAACAACGGCTATGACCTGGACCTGGCGACTGCGCGGCTGGCCGAAGACCAGGCCGATCTGATCGCCTTCGGTCGCCCGTTCATTGCCAACCCGGATCTGGTGGAGCGCCTCAAGCAGGGTGCGCCGCTGTCCGCGTTCAATCCCGCCACCCTCTACGGCGGCGACGCGGCGGGCTACATCGACTACCCGACGCTGGCTGAATCGAGCGTCAGCGCAAGCTGAGCGCGTTCCGTTTCTCACCTCCTGAAAGAGAGATACCCCATGAGCACTCGCCCTACTGTTCTCATCACTGGCGCCTCCACCGGCATTGGCGCCGTCTATGCCGAACGCTTCGCCAAACGTGGTCACGATCTGGTACTGGTCGCCCGCGATCAGGCTCGCCTGGACGCACTGGCAGCGCGCTTGCGCAGCGAGCACGACGTCGCCGTCGATGTTATCCCGGCGGACCTGACCCAACTCGCCGATCTGACCACCGTTGAAAGCCGCCTGCGCGACGACGCCCGCATCGGCATTCTCGTCAATAACGCCGGCGCCGCGCTGTCCGGCCACTTCGTCGACCAAAGCACCGACAGCGTCGCGCAACTGGTTGCCCTCAACACCACGGCGCTGGTGCGGCTCGCCAGCGCCATCGCCCCACGCCTGGCCAAGGCCGGCGACGGCGCAATCATCAACATCGGTTCGGTGGTGGGCCTGGCGCCGGAGTTCGGCATGAGCGTCTACGGTGCGACCAAGGCCTTCGTGCTGTTCCTGTCCCAGGGCCTGAGCCTGGAACTGTCGCCGCAGGGCGTCTATGTGCAAGCCGTGCTACCCGCCGCCACTCGCACGGAAATCTGGGATCGCTCCGGCGTCGACATCAACACCCTGAGCGAAATCATGGAAGTGGGTGATCTGGTGGATGCTGCACTGGTCGGTTTTGATCGTCGCGAACCTGTGACCATCCCGCCGCTGCACGAAGCCGAGCGCTGGGATGAACTGCAGGGCGCACGTCAGGGCCTGCTGGGGCAAATCCGTCAGTCTGCGGTTGCCCAGCGCTATCAGACGCCACAGTGATTTTTTGCTAGCGAGCATTCGCGCCGGATTCGATGCAGGCACAGGGCATTGCATCGAATCCTGCTGGCTTGCCGGAGTGACAATGAGTTCAATACAGACAAATTCCCGCTCGGGTTCGCCGACGTCATTCATCGACGCGGCGAACCAGTCGATCACGGTCAACGGCATTCCCTTCGCCTACCGCGACACCGGGCCCGCAACCGGCGTGCCCCTCGTGCTGTTCAATCATTGGGGCGCGGTGCTGGACAACTTCGACCCCGCGATCATCGATGGCCTGGCGCAAACCAGACGCGTCATCACCACCGACTATCGCGGCATCGGCAACTCGGGCGGCACCGCGCCACTGACGGTGGGTGAAATGGCCGACGATGCCATCCAGCTGATCAGGGCGCTGGGGCTGAAAACCGTGGATGTGCTCGGTTTCTCCCTCGGAGGTTTCGTCGCTCAGGACATTGCCCTCAAGGCGCCTGACTTGTTACGCCGGTTGATTCTGACCGGTACTGGACCGGCGGGCGGCACCGGCATCGACAAGGTCGGCACAGTGTCATGGCCATTGATCCTCAAAGGCTTGCTGACCCTGCGCGATCCCAAGTTCTACCTTTTCTTCACCTCGTCGGCCAATGGACGACGGTCTGCCTCGCAGTATTTGAGACGTCTCAAGGCACGCAAGAACAATCGCGACAAGGGCCCGACTCCACGCGCCTTCCTGCGGCAATTGAAAGCCATCACGGCGTGGGGCAGACAACCGCGGCAAGCGCTCGGACGCTTGCGCACACCGACACTGGTCGTCAACGGCGACAACGACATCATGGTGCCCAGCGTTAACTCGTTTGAACTGGCCAGGCTTATCCCCGACGCACAGTTGGTAATTTATGAGGATGCCGGGCATGGCGGGATTTTCCAGCATCACGCCGACTTTGTGGCCAAGGCGCAGGCGTTTCTCGATGCTTGATCACGTCACGCAGCAACACCGCAACCCACCGACTCCCCTCCGTACAACCAGCAAGAGCCGCACCACGATGAAAGCATTTCTGATTGATGGCTATGGCAAGAACCCCGGACGCATTGGCGAAGCACCCGCCCCTGCAGTCGGTGCCCACGACATCTTGATCGAGGTCCATGCGAGCAGTGTCAACGTGCTGGATTCGAAGATCAGCAAAGGCGAGTTCAAGCTGATCCTGCCCTACGCCTTTCCGTTGATATTGGGCAATGACCTGGCGGGTGTCGTGGTTGAAGTCGGCCCGCAGGTGACACGCTTCAAACCGGGAGACGAGGTATACGCTCGCCCGCCCGAAGCGCGGATCGGGACGTTCGCCCAATTGATCGCCGTGAACGAAAACGCGGTTGCCCTGAAACCCGCCAATACCGACATGGCGCAAGCCGCATCCCTGCCCTTGGTTGCACTGACCGCCTGGCAAGTACTGGTTGAAACCGCCCGGCTGCAAAAGGGCCAGAAAGTGCTGATTCACGCGGGTTCCGGCGGCGTCGGCAGCATTGCCATTCAGCTTGCCAAACACCTCGGTGCGTTTGTCGCCACAACCACCAGTACCGCCAATGTCGAATGGGTCAAGGCGCTGGGGGCCGATCTGGTGATCGACTACACACAGCAGAACTTCGAAAATGTGCTGCAAGACTACGACGTGGTGCTTAACAGCCTCGGCGCCGACGTGCTGGAGAAGTCACTCAAGGTCCTCAAGCCCGGCGGCCAACTCATTTCCATCTCGGGCCCACCCACTGTGCAGTTCGCGAGGGAGCAAGGATTGTCCTGGCCATTGCAGCAAGTCATGCGCCTGCTGAGCCTTGGCATTCGTCGCAAAGCGCGCAAGCAGGACGTCAGCTATGCGTTCGTGTTCATGCGGGCCAATGGCGCTCAACTGCAACGCATCACCGCGCTCGTTGAGGACGGAATCATCAAACCTGTGGTTGATCGCTCCTTCCCCTTTGAATCAACGGCCGAGGCATTGAAGTACGTTGAGCGGGGACGCGCCAAGGGCAAGGTCGTTGTTGCGCTCAAATGACCACGCCGCCTGTTCCTGAATCGAACGTAGACACTGCACACCCTTTACTGCTGGAGCGGCCCTCAGCCGAAGTGATTTCGCCAGAGGAGCAGCAAGCGCTTCAACCGGATGATGTGCAGGTTCAACCGCCCGTTATCGTTTGGCGCAGTTTGATGCTTGAGCCATAAGGAAGGTTGCAGGTGATCTCGTCAGGCTGTCGCGCTCGACTCGACAAGATGAATTTGCGTGGCATTGCGTCCGGCCAGCCAGGCCAGCACGGAAGCGGCGACCAGGACAGCGGCGCTAAGCTCGAAGGTGGCTTTGTAACCGCTCAAATCAAAGGCCAGACCGCCAATGATTGCGCCGCCGGCGATCGCCAGTTGGACGATGGCTACCAGCAAGCCGCCTCCGGCTTCCGCATCATCCGGGAGCGTCTGCGCCAGCCACGTCCACCAGCCGACCGGCGCGGCCGTGGCAACCAGCCCCCAGAGTCCGAGCAGCACGGCGGTCAGCACCGGCGATTTGCCGAAGCTGACCAACGCCAGCGCGATCACCGCCATGATCAGCGGAATGGCGGTCAACGTGCGGTAGAGGCCGCGCCCCACAAACCGTTCGATCAGAAAGGTGCCGATAAAACCTGCCACTCCAAGCCCCAGCAGCATGAACGACAAGGTTGAGACACTGACGCCCGTCACGCCCTCAAGAAATGGTCGCAGGTAGGTGAACAGCATGAACTGGCCCATGAAAAAGACGCTGACGGCGACCATGCCCAAAGCTACTGGCAATTGCTTCATCAGACGCAGAACGTTGCCGCTACCTGCCTGGCGTTCGGCCTTGAAGGACGGCAGGCTGATCAGCAGCCACACGGCGGCAAGCACCGCGACCGGAACCACACAGAAGAATGCACCGCGCCAGCCGATCAACGAGCCGAGAAAGCTGCCCGCCGGAGCGGCGATGACCGTGGCCAAAGCGTTGCCGCCATTGACGATGGCCAGCGCACGGGAAACCTGTTCAGGCTTCACCAGGCGCATGGCAGTCGCCGCCGACAGCGACCAGAAACCACCAATCGCAATCCCGATCAACGCACGTCCGAACATGAACGACGGGTAGCCCGGGGCGAGTGCGACGACTGTACCGGAGACGATCATCAACAAGGTCAGGCCCAACAACAATTTCTTCCGTTCGATGCGAGCGGCGACCGAGGCAATCAACAGACTGGTGATCAAGGCAAAGGCACCGGACACGGAAATTCCCTGCCCGGCCTGGCCTTCGGTGATGTGCAGGTCTGCTGCAATCGGCGTCAGCAGGCTGACGGGCATGAACTCGGAAGCGACCAGAGCGAATGCGGCCAGCGACATCGCCAGCACGGCGCTCCAGCCGCCCGTTCTTTTAGAAGGTTTTGTAGAAGGTAACGTCATGAAAACTACCTGTGGTGCGAAAAAACGTAGGGGGGTGATGCGCAGGGACAAGCGGTTTGTCGCCCATCCGGGCACCGCCCCTGTAACAGATAGACACATTCTCCCGGTCAGTCCGGTGCTTCCCTAGTGCATTCCTCTTGAATGCTTGCCTGATCCTCTGGGGATGCAGGGTGATGGATAGGAAACGTCGCGCGCGCGCATTAGAGTCCGGTCAAAGGAGTGAGCCCACATGATCCCGACCCCTCTGCCCCAGGAATCACCTTTGGCGCGGCACATCGACCCGCGTGTGAACGCGCCGGGTGACTTCGCCACGTCGATACCCGGGCTGTCGCTGTTTCGTCGCGACCAGCCGGCGCCCCCCGTTGTGTGCATGATCGAACCCAGCCTGATTCTCGTGGGTCGTGGCGAAAAGCGCTTGTGGGTCGGCGGTGAGGGCTACAGCTATGACCCGTCGCGGTTTCTGGTCACGTCGCTGGACCTGCCCGCCAACTCCGAAGTAATGCTCGCCACTCCCGAATGGCCCTGTGTCGGCCTTGTGCTGAAACTGGATGTCAGCATGCTTGCCGAGGTCATTACCAAGAGCGGCTTGCCCGCGAAACGCCAGCCATCAACGGGTACGGGCGCTGCGATTGGCAGCCTGTCGTCAGCGTTGGAGGACGCGCTCGATCGCCTGCTGGCATTGCTCGATGAACCCGAGGCGATCCCGGTCCTGGCGCCGCTGATTCTGCGAGAAATCCACTATCGGCTGCTCCACACCGACCAAGGCCCGCGACTGCGGCAGATCACTGCCGTCGACGGTCAGGGTTATCGCATCGCCAAGGCCATTGACTGGCTGAAGGTCAACTACACCGATGCCCTGCGCATCGACGATCTGGCGGCGCGAGTGCAGATGAGCGCGCCGACCTTTCACCATCATTTCCGCCAGCTCACCGGCATGAGTCCGCTGCAATACCAGAAATGGCTGCGGCTCAACGAAGCGCGCCGACTGATGCTGATCGAGCGCCTCGATGTGTCGCGGGCAGCGTTTGCGGTGGGCTATGAAAGCCCTTCGCAGTTCAGCCGCGAATACGGCCGTCTGTTCGGCACCGCGCCGAGCCGCGACATGGCCCTTTTGCGCGGGCAGCCCTTCGAGGCAGCAGCGCTCGGCACAGTCGCGAATTGAACGAAAACCGGTGATGCGCCCCGCCGCGTGTCACCGCTCATAACAATGCACGTCAACCGATGATCAGCGGGTGAATCATGGAACTACGAATCAACCAGAAGACCTATCAGGTCGATGCCGACGCCGATACGCCCCTGCTGTGGGTGATCCGCGATGATCTGGGCATGACCGGCACCAAGTACGGCTGCGGACTGGCGCAATGCGGCGCCTGCTCGGTGCTGGTGGACGGCAACGTCGTGCGCTCGTGCGTCACGCCGGTGGCGGGTGTGGTTGGCCGCGAGGTCACCACCATTGAAGCCATCGAAACCGATGACGTGGGCAAACGAGTCGTCTCGACCTGGGTCGATCTGCAGGTCGCCCAGTGCGGCTACTGCCAGTCCGGGCAGGTGATGGCTGCCACCGCGCTGCTCAAGCAGAACCCCAAACCGAGTGATGCGCAGATCGAGGCGGCGATGGTCAATCTGTGCCGCTGCGGTACTTACAACGCCATTCATGCCGCCGTGCATGAACTTGCCGGCAAGGGGGACGCGTGATGAACGTTCGTATCGACCCTTCACAACACGCTTCAGCCCTGGATCTGCAGGAACCGATCAATGTGTCGCGCAGACGTTTCCTGACCGGTACCGCCGTCGGCGCGCTGGTGCTCGGCTTCGGCCTCCCACTCGGTTCCACACGGGTGCAAGCTGCAGCGGCGACGACGGCCGAGCGCGGCACGCAGGTCCCGGCGTTTCTCGAGATCCGTCCGGACAACCGCGTGCGTCTGCTGTGCCCGTTCATGGAAGGTGGACAAGGCACGTTCACCGCAATGGCGCAGATCGTCGGTGAAGAACTGGATGCCGATCCGGCGACCTTCCTGGTCGAAGCCGCCCCGCCCGGCGAGGCCTACGTAGTCATGGAGAACGGCATGCGCATCACCGGCGGCAGTATGTCGGTGCGCATGAGTTACCCGGTCATGCGCCGCCTCGGTGCCCTCGCCCGCGCCATGCTGTTGCAGGCCGGCGCGCAGCAACTGGGCGTGCCGGTGAGCGAGTTGAGCACCGAGCCTGGCAAGGTGGTCCATGCGAAGTCGGGCCGCTCGCTGGCCTACGGTGAACTGGCCGAGCGCGCGATGGATCTGCCGGTACCCGATCCGGCCTCGGTGAAGCTGCGTGATCCGAGCCAGTTCCGCTGGATCGGCAAACCGGTGAAGCGTCTCGACGCTTACGACAAATCCACGGGCAAGGCGCTGTACAGCATCGATCTGAAAGTCGACGACATGCTGCATGCCGCCGTTCAACATGCCCCGCGCCTGGGGATGACCGTGGGCAACTTGCGCAACGAAGACCAGGTCAAGGCGATGAAAGGCGTGCATTCCGTGCACCGTCTGCCGGGCGCTGTAGCGGTGGTCGCCGAGCGCTGGTGGCACGCCAAACGTGCCGTCGAGGCGATCCAGGTCGACTGGCAAGAGCCGACGGCCGACAGCAAAGTGCGGCCGATGCCCGCTGACTTTTCCAGCGATGCCTGGTTCAAGCGCCTCGCTGAAGATAAAAGCCCGGCCAAAGATGATGAAAACGAAGGCGACGTGGCGGCGATTCTCAAGGAGACCAAGACCCGGATCGACGCCACCTACCACAACCAGTATTTGAACCACGGCCAACTGGAGCCTCCGTCGGCATTGGCCCGATTCAATCCGGACGGTTCGCTGGAAGTCTGGCTGCCGAATCAGGCGCCGGACATGTTCCGTGCCGACATCGCCAAACGCACCGGGCTCGATCCGTCACGCATCACCTTGCATTCGCCGTTGTTGGGTGGGTTCTTCGGTCGGCATTTCCTCTACGACTCGGCCAGTCCCTACCCTCAGGCCATCGCGCTGGCCAAAGCGGTTGGGCGCCCGGTCAAACTGATCTGGAGTCGCGAAGAAGAGTTCCTGCGTGACGTGCTCCGCCCGGTTGCCGCGGTGAATTTCCGGGCGGCACTGGACAACGACGGCTGGCCGCTGGCAATCGAAGCGATCAGTGCCACCGAAGGCCCGACCGAAGCCCTCGCCGGCAAGCAAGGTGAAAAGCTCGATCCGACCGCGCTTGAAGGCTTGTCGGGCAAGTCCTATGCGATCCCCAACAAGCGCATCGCGCAGATTTACGTCAAAGGCCCGGCGATGCTTGGCTACTGGCGCTCGGTGGGCAATTCCCTCAACGACTTCTTCTATGAATCGTTCCTCGATGAACTGGCCGACAAGGGCGGCAAAGACCCGTTCGACCTGCGCCTGCATTTGCTGCGTGACAACCAACGGCTGACCACACTGCTGCAAGCCGTGGGTGAACTGTCGGGCGGCTGGAAACGTGGGCCGTTTACCGCCGAGGATGGCAGCAAACGTGCGCGCGGCGTGGCCATGGCTTCGCCGTTTGGTACGGAGACGGCGGTGATCGCCGAGGTGTCCATCGAGAACGGCCAGGTCAAGGTGCATGACATCTGGCAAGCGATTGATCCGGGCAGCATCGTCAACCCGGCGATTGTCGAGGCTCAGGTGAACGGCGCCGTGGCGTTGGGACTATCGCAGACGCTGGTGGAAGAAGCCGTGTGGATTGATGGCAAACCCCGGGCGCGCAACTACGACTTGTATCCGATCCTGCCGCCTGCGCGGATGGCACGGGTCCATGTGCGCGTGGTCGAGAGCGGGGAAAAAATGGGTGGCATCGGTGAGCCGCCGTTGCCTGCCGTCGCGCCTGCTGTCGCCAATGCGGTGGCAGCGCTGACCGGTCAGCGGGTGCGCAGCCTGCCCATGAGCCGACATACTTTCACTTGATCAGCGCCGGAGCGTTCATGAGTAACAGCCGATTCGCAAGAACCGCTGGCTGGCTGGCGGTGCCGTGCCTGCTCGCGGCAGGCCTTCTGGCCTGGTACGTCACCCGCGAGCCAGTCTCGCGCCTGGAGAACCATCAGATCGCCGTGGCCGACATCGACCCGGCTTTGGTCGCCCGTGGCGAATACGTCGCCAGGCTCAGCGATTGCGTAGCCTGTCACAGCGTGCCGGGCGGCGCGCCATTCGCCGGTGGGCTGGAAATGGCCACGCCGCTGGGCGCGATCCATGCGACCAATATCACCCCGGACACGGAAACCGGCATCGGCCACTACAGCCTGGCGGACTTCGACCGTGCCGTTCGCCACGGCGTGGCCCCCGACAGTCGCCGTCTGTACCCGGCGATGCCCTACCCGTCCTACGCCAAGCTCAGTGATGAAGACGTACGAGCGCTGTATGCGTTTTTCATGAAAGGCGTAGCGCCGGTCAAACAGGCGAACATCCCCAGTGCGATTCCGTTTCCGCTGAACCTGCGTTGGCCGATTGCGCTGTGGAACGGTGTATTTGTTGACGCCGAACCTTATGTGACCAAACCGACGCAGGATGAACGATGGAACCGCGGTGCTTATCTCGTGCAGGGCGCCGGGCACTGCGGCAGTTGCCACACGCCGCGCAGCCTGGCGTTCAACGAGAAGGCACTGGATGAGTCCGGCAAGCCATACCTCGCCGGCGCCCTGCTCGATGGCTGGTACGCCCCGAGCCTGCGTGATGATCACAACACCGGACTGGGCCGCTGGAGCGAGCAAGAGATCGTGCAGTTCCTCAAGACCGGTCGCAACCAGCACGCGGTGGTCTACGGCTCGATGACCGAGGCGTTCAACAACTCCACGCAGTTCATGAGCGATGACGATCTGACGGCCATTGCCCACTACCTGAAGTCGCTTCCCGGTGATCGCGAACGCGATGGTGCACCTTGGCAGTATCAAGCGGTTTCGGCAGCGCAACGTCTGGACTCGCCCGGTGCGCAGACCTACGTGACGCGCTGTGCGTCGTGCCACGGTCTGGACGGCAAGGGTCAATCGCAATGGATGCCGCCGCTGGCGGGCGCCACCTCGGCATTGGCCAAGGAAAGTGCCTCGGCAATCAACATCACTCTGAATGGTTCGCAACGAGTGGTGGCGGCCGGCGTACCGGATGCCTATCGCATGCCGGCCTTCCGTGAGCAGCTGTCGGATCAGCAGATCGCCGAGGTGCTGACTTTTATGCGCAGCACCTGGGGCAATCACGGCAACGCTGTGGATGCGAACACGGTTGGCAAACTGCGTGAGCACACTGATCCGGCCAGCAGCAGTCCGATCATCCTGCAGATGCGTTAAGACGAAATGGACGCGGTCGGGTTCGAAGCCAAGGGCAGTACGACAGAGACGATCCTCGCCACGCTGAAGCTTATTTGGGCTTACCGGGCAATACCGCCCCCAATACCTGTTTAGCCGTTTGCACGATGACACCCGCTTCGTCCGGGTCGCCCTTGAGCAGGGTAGTGGCGAATTTCTTCGCCTGTTCCAGCTTGATATGCGGAGGCAGCGGCGGCACGTTCGGGTCGGTCTTGAATTCGATGACGACCGGCACCTCCGAGGCGAACGCCTTTTCCCAGGCAGCGGCGACGTCTTCTTCCCGATCGACAAAAATGCCTTTGAGACCGATGGAGATGGCGAACAAGTGGTAAGGCACATCCGGAATACTTTGCGACGCTGTGAATTTTGGGTCGCCCTCCATCACGCGCTGCTCCCAGGTGACCTGATTCAAATCCTCGTTGTTGAACACGGCGCAGATCCACTTCGGGCTGTCCCACTGCCGCCAGTATTTGGCGACCGTTATCAGTTCGGCCATGTTGTTCATCTGCATGGCGCCATCGCCGACCAAGGCGATCACCGGCCGTTGCGGGAAAGCGAACTTCGCCGCGATCGCGTAGGGCACGGCGGCTCCCATCGAGGCCAGGCCACCGGAAAGCGAGCACTTCATGCCCTTGCGGATTTTCAGGTCACGGGCGAACCAGTTGGCGCAAGAACCGGAGTCGCTGGTGATGATGGCCTGCTCGGGTAACCGCGGGGACAACTCGTACACCACCCGTTGTGGGTTAACCGGATCGGCCTTGGCCATGGCGCGCTTCTCAAGGGTTTTATCCCAGCTCGCCCGCCAGCCTTCGATCTTTTTACGCCACTTGCGCAGCGGCTTGTGTTCGAGCAATGGTGCCAGTGCCGCGAGGGTCTCGGCTGCATCGCCAACCAGATTGACTTCCATCGGGTAGCGCAGACTTAGCATGTCGGGCTGCAAATCGATCTGGACCCCGCGCGCCTGCCCCTCCTTCGGCAGGAATTCGGCATAGGGAAACCCCGATCCGATCATCAGCAGGGTGTCGCACTCCGTCATCAGTTTGTAGCTCGGCTCTGTACCGAGCAGACCGATGCAGCCCGTGACCCAGGGCAACTCGTCCGGCAACACCGCTTTACCGAGCAGCGCCTTTGCCACTCCGGCGCCCAGTTTCTCGGCAATCGCAAACACTTGCTCGCTGGCTTGCAGCGCTCCGGCACCCACCAGAATCGCCACCTTCTCCCCTGCATTCAGCACGTCGGCGGCACGTTGCAGATCCGCGTCGTAAGGCAGCACCTTCGGCTTGCTGTAACCGATCCCGGAATGCGCGGTGCCATGGGCCCGCGCGGGGGCCTTGTACTCGATGTCCTGCAAGTCGTTCGGCAATATCAGCGCCGTCACCCGGCGTTCGCCGACCGCCGTGCGTACCGCGCGATCCAGTAGGTGCCGGACCTGCGAAGGTGCCGAAGCCTGCTGCACGAATGCTCCGGCCACGTCCTTGAACATCGAGACCAGATCCAGCTCCTGCTGATAATGGCTGCCCAGTGCCGTGCGCGCCTGCTGCCCGACAATCGCCAGCACCGGCATGTGGTCCAGCCGAGCGTCGTAAAGTCCGGTGATCAGGTGCGAGGCGCCGGGGCCGGATGTCGCGATGCACACACCCAGTTCACCAGTGAATTTGGCATGGGCGGACGCCATGAACGCCGCCATTTCCTCGTGACGCGCCTGGACGAACTCGATCTTGCCACCTGCCCGGCTCAACGCACCGAAGACGCCGTTGATACCGTCGCCGGGATAACCAAAAATTCGTGTCACACCCCATTGGCTCAGGCGCTCGACCAGAAAATCACCCACTGTCACCGTCATGTCCGACCTCATCTTTTCATTGCGTATGACATCCCGGTGCGCCGACATCCACGACACGCTCGGGAGATGTAAAGGTCTGGACAGCCCGTCGGACGGCGAAGTTTCGATTAGTTGCGCCCTTGATCCCTCCCACGCCGATACAGGCTACAGAGCGATACAAAAACTCCGCTGCACGACACATCCCGGGTACATGCCAATGCAAAAGTGTGAGCCATCGGAACCTTCACTGTCCGACATCCCCCATCACTCAGGCAGGTATTTCCATGATCAATCAACTCGACACCGTGCTGTACACCGGCAAGACCCGCACCACCGGCGGGCGCGATGGCGCATCGCGCAGTTCGGACGGCAACCTGGACATCAAGCTCTCGCCACCCGGTTCAAATGGCAGCGGCACCAATCCCGAACAGCTGTTGGCAGCCGGTTGGTCGGCCTGCTTCATCGGCGCCATGGGCAAGGCAGCCGCGGCACAGAAGATCAGGCTTCCGGCGGAGGTGGCGGTCGAAACCGAAATCGATCTGGGCAAGGCCGGCGATGCATTCTTTCTTCAGGCGCGCTTGAGTGTCAGCCTGCCGGGGCTGGAGCCTTCGGTCGCTCAGGCGCTGGTGGACGCTGCGCATCAGACCTGCCCTTACTCAAAGGCCACTCGCGGCAACATCGACGTCACCCTGCGGCTGATCTGAATCAGCCCTGTTTGATCCGACAAACCGCCCGATGCACGGCTTCGGGCGGTTCTTTTTACAGGGTTGGAGCGATGCCGTTCCTCCGGTTCAAACAACCAGAGGAGCGAAACGGTCATTCAACGATTTACGCAAACGACGTCTCGTGCTCGCTTTCGTGGACGTAAATCCACGAGATTCCCGATGGCGAATCCGGGTCGAGGCGCATCAGCGCCGAGTCGACTTTCTTCTTGGTGATCCCGTTCTTGACCAGGTCGAAAACCGTCAGGAAGCAGTCACCGGGAAGTGGCGTGATCGAGAGATTGATGATGTGTGATTCGGGGCTTCCGGCACGTTTGCCGTGCAGCCCCCAAAGGCGTTCCCAGTAGTTCTCGCGGTCCATGATCTGACCGTCCGTGAGCACCACCCGGAAATCATTCGCCAGGGCATCGTACAAAGGCTTGATCGCCTCTTCCGACTGGGAAGCCACGCCGCGCGACCACGGGAAAAAGAGGTTGTACCAGCGGTACACCTCGGCTTGCACCAGCGCTGTTTTATCGGTTGTTTCGGTGACTCGGCTGATTGCCATCTGCGTTCTCCTTAACGAGTTCAAAGGCGCGGGTTTCCGTTACGCATCGCCGGAGCGACGCTCCGCGCCTCATTCAAGATCCATCCTGAAATCAACGTCACGGGGCCAGTTCGAATTCGCTTCAATGACTTCAGAATTTCGCCTGTCATTTGGCTGACCCGGCCACAAAAGTAGACGCCAACCTGCTGGATTGCATAGGAAGCTGACAAACGGCTTTTCGGTTGGCTGTGCTGCAACGTCCGTGCTTGAGCGGTTCGGTAATGACTCAAGCCTACCGCCCTCTCCCATTGCGCAATTTCACATTTTTTTCACGAAGCGCTTTGTTGCGGTAAAAAACCCTGACACAATTATTGGCAATGATTCTCAACTGCTCTTTGTTTGCTATTTAAAATCAGGAAGCCTCAATGTCGCGTCCCATCTCGCAGAGTCGTTTCACCCCGTCACGCAACCTCCTGTCCATGGCTATCTGCATGGCCGTCATGACCCCGGCGCTGGCCGATGAAACCCGCGAGGTGCAAGACGCTGCCCCACCCGCCACCCTCGAACTCGGCGCGACTGCAATCACATCCACCCAACTGGGCAGTACCACCGAAGGCTCGGAGTCGTACACCACCGGCACCATGGCCACCGCCACCAAACTGCCGCTGACCCTGCGCGAAACACCGCAAGCCGTCACTGTCATCACCCGTCAGCGCATGGACGATCAGGCGATGACCAGCATCAACGACGTGGTCAACGCCACGCCTGGGCTGTTCCTCGACTACTCCAACGGCCCAGGCCGACAGGCCTACAAAGCCCGGGGTTTCAACATCGACAACCTGATGTACGACGGCATTCCAAGCGGCTACGACGGCGTGAACGTCGGATCCCAGCCGAATCTGGCGATGTTTGATCGGGTTGAAGTCGTTCGGGGCGCGACCGGTCTGGTCACCGGTGCCGGCAACCCTTCGGCGGCGATCAACCTGGTGCGCAAACGGCCATTGGCCGAGCAGCGCGTCACCCTGACCGGCGCCGCCGGAACCTGGGACAACTATCGCGGCGAGCTCGATGCTTCGAGCCCGCTCAACGACAGCGGCACCCTGCGCGGCCGGGTGGTCACGTCCTACCACGACGCCAACAGCTTCATCGATGACGTCGACGAGCAACACAACCTGTTCTACGCCGTCACCGAAGCCGATCTGAGCGACGACACCACCCTGACCCTCGGCTTCTCGCACCAGAAGGACAGGACCAACTACTTTTGGGGTTCATCAATGATCGGCCTCGACGGCCATCACCTCGACCTGCCGCGCTCGTATAACCCCGGCACTTCCTGGGAGGACAAGGATCAGGAAATCAACACCGTCTTCGCCGAGATCCGTCAGCAACTGGCCAACGACTGGAAGCTGCAGGTCAACGCCAACTATTCCGAACAGAACGCGCTGTTCTCCGGCTCGTACCAGTCGCGCTGGGTCAACGACACCCTGGCCCGCACGGTTTACCAGTCCAAGGCCGATGAAAACCAGGCAGGTCTCGACGCCTTCTTCAGCGGCCCGTTCGAAGCCTTCGGACGCAGCCATGAACTGGTGGTCGGCGCCAGCAAACGCATCTACGACCTGACCACCCACAACTACTCGCCGTACGACACCAACTGGCCGATCAACGCCGGCAAGCCGGACTTCGTCCACACCAACAACACACGTGAAGTCACCACTCAGGACGGCGTGTACCTGACCACCCGCCTGAGCCTGGCCGACCCATTGAAGCTGATCCTCGGCGGGCGTCTGGACTGGTACGACTACGACAACCGCGATGGCGACGGCGATTACAAAGTCACCCGCAACGTCACCCGCTATGCCGGCCTGATCTACGAGCTGGACGACCATCATTCGGTGTACGCCAGCTACAGCGACATCTTCACCCCGCAGAGCAACAAGGGCACCTCCGGTAACCCGGTCAAGCCGATCGTGGGCAAGAACTACGAGGTCGGCATCAAGGGCGAATACCTGGGCGGCGCGCTGAATGCCAGCCTCGCCGTGTTCCGTGTCGATCAGGAAAACCGCGCGGTGCAGGTGTTCGTGCCGAACTGCCCGCAGTCTTCCTGCTATGACGCCTCCGGCGAAATCCGCAGCCAGGGTATCGACCTCGAGCTGCAAGGCGCGCTCACCGACAACTGGCAGATCGGCGGCGGCTACACCTACGCCCGCACGCACACCATCAAAGACGCGGCGAACCCGCAGAACGTCAACAAGCAGTTCGACACCGACACCCCGGAGCACCTGTTCAAGCTCACCACCCGCTACAACTTCCAGGGCCCGCTGGAAAAACTGCGTGTGGGCGGCAACATCTCCTGGCAGAGCCGCATGTACAACGACATCGAACTGCTCGATGGCGGCAACTACCGCCTCAAGCAAGGCGCTTACGCCGTGACCGACCTGATGGCCGGCTACCGGGTCAATGACAACCTCGACCTGCAACTCAACGCCAACAACATCTTCGACCGCAAGTACTACTCCACCATCGCCAACTCCGTCAGCTACGGCGGCGACAGCTATGGCAGCCCGCGCAACATGATGTTGACGGCCAAATACACCTTCTAGGTCTTCTGAGCGCAGGGACGCGCCAGAATGTCTTCCAGAAAGTCGATGAACACATTGATACGGCTGGAGCCACGGTGATTGGGCAGATACAACGCATTGATGCAGCAGCTCGCATTACCGGGGTTGACTTCATACCTCTCCAGCAGCCGCATCAACCGCCCCGCCTCGACATCGGCGCGCACCAGCCAGTCGGCCAGCAGGGCCACCCCGCGCCCCGCCACCGCCGCTGCGCGCAGGATATCGGCATTGTTGCTTTGCAGGCGGCCATGGACATTGAGCTGGATGGTTTCCTCGTCGCCCTGGAACGTCCAGTGCTGGTGCGAACCACCGTAGTCGAAGCGCAGGCATTGATGCTCAAGCAAGTCTCGTGGATGCGCCGGCACAGCGTGACCGCTCAGGTAATCCGGACTCGCCACCACCCAGCGCTGGAAGCCGCCCACGCGTTTGCTGACGATATCGTCACTGACCACCGACGATCCCAGGCGCACCGAGACATCGATCTGCTCGCTCAGCAGATCGCTGACCTGATCGCTCAACGACACACTGATTTCAAGCCCCGGATGGCGGTCGAGCAATACTCCCAGTTGCGGCGCAATGATCTGTCGGCCGAACTCCACCGGCACGCTGATGCGCAGGCGTCCCTGCGCCTCGCTGCCCCGGTCGGCGACAACCGCGTCGGCCTCATCGATGGCATCGAGAATGGCTACCGCTTTCTCGAAATAGGTTTGGCCGGCGACCGTCACGCTGGTGTTGCGTGTGGTGCGGTTGAGCAGGCTCGCGCCCAACTCGTGTTCCAGCCCCGCCACCTGGCGCGTCACCGAAGAGGTGGAGATGCCGAGTTTGCGCGCCGCCGAGGAGTAACCACCGCAACGGACGGTTTCAACGAACATCTTCAGTGCCAGCAACTTGTCCATAAGTGGAGCCCGATCGAAAGGAAACGGTGATGATTGTGCATCACCGTTCGCCAATCGTCTTGTAGGACCGTGCTTCATCGGACTTAGCGGTGTCTGCGGTTCAGGCATCGGCCTTGCGGCTCAGGAACAGCGCCAGGGCCAGCGCCGGCAGCAACGCCACGGACACGGCGGACAGGTTCCAGCCGAAATGCTCGTAGAGCGGACTGGCGACCAGCGATCCCAGAGCACCGCCGACGAAGATGCTGGTCATGTACACGGCATTCAGGCGTGCGCGGCTGTGCGGATCGATGGCGTACACCTCGCGCTGGCCCAGCACCATGTTCAGTTGCACGGCGAAGTCCAGCAGCACCGCGCAAACCACCAGCCAGACATAGCTGCTGCCCGGCAGCGCGGCGATAAGCAAGGAGGCTGGCGCCAGCAACAGTGCAACGAGCGTCCCGCGCCGACCGTGCCCGGCATCGGCCAGCCGCCCGGCAATCGGCGCTGCGACCGCGCCGACGGCGCCGACCAGGGCAAATATCGCCACCTGTGCCTGACTGAAACCGTGGTGCCGCATCAGCTCGATCGGTGCGAGGGTCCAGAACAGGCTGAAGCTGGCGAACAGCAAGCCCTGATACAGCGAACGCTGACGCAGAACCGCGTGCCGACGGGCCAGCGCAAACACCGAGCCGATCAGCGCAGCGTACGTCGCCTGATGGCTCGGGACGCGGCGCGGCAAGGCAATCGCCATGATCAGTGCGATGACGGCCATCAGTGCCGCCGCGCTGAAAAACACACCGCGCCAGCCAAACACTTCCACCAGCAGACTCGACAGTGGTCGCGACAGCAGAATGCCCAGCAACAGGCCACTCATGATGTTGCCCACCACCCGCCCACGGGTTGCCTCGGGCGCCAGATGCGCGGCCAACGGCACCAGAATCTGCACCGCCACCGAAGTCAGGCCGATCAGCAACGACAGGACAAGGAACATCGACGGCGAATGCGTCAGACCGGCGCACAACAGCGTCACGCTCGCCGCGAGGGTAAAGCCCACCACCAGCCGACGGTTTTCCATCAGGTCGGCCAGCGGCACCAGCAACAGCAGGCCCAATGCATAACCGAACTGCGTGAGTGAAACGATCAGACTGGCATTGGCGCTGGACAGGCCGATCTGCGGCGCGATCAGTTCGACGATCGGCTGAGCGTAATAAAGGTTGGCCACGACCGCGCCGCAGCAGAATGCCAGGAACGCGACCATCAGGCCGGAAAGAGAAGCGGATGGTTCGGCCTTGGCCGCCGCTGCCGGATTGCCCGTAAGCATGATGACACCTCAATGAGTTGGGAAAGTGACGCCAAGGCTAAGGGTCGCGCAGGCCTTCGAGTATCCATCTCTCGGGCAATTGAGTGATGCGCCAAATGCAACGACCCTCGGCGTTGCACTTGGCGCAACGTGCTATTGCGCGGTCCGGCAATACTCGGACGGATGCACCTTCTCTACCCTTGGGCACCAGGCGCAGGGCTTTGCATCGGCGCCCTTCCCCGGTCGTTCAAGGAGTTGTCGAAGATGCCGAATCCGTCCCTCACGCCCACCGCGTGCCGCTTGGGCAGCCGCTCATGAACGGCCATTTCATGAGATCCAGAGCGCTGTGGGTCAGCGCGGCAGCCCTCGCGTCGATCGGTGCAATCGCGGCCCTGGCGCTGATGTGGCGTCCGGCAATTGCGCCGGTCGAGCGCCCGCAAACCTTCGACTCCGCGCAACTGCAACGCGGCGCACGAGTGGTCGAGGCTGGCGACTGTGCGGTGTGTCACACGCGACCCGGCGGCCAATACCTGGCCGGCGGACTGCCGCTGGTAACGCCGTTCGGCACCCTCTACAGCACCAACATCACCCCGGATCCACAGACCGGCATCGGCCAATGGTCGTTGCCGGCCTTCGAGCGGGCGATGCGTGAAGGGATCTCCCGCGACGGCCACTTCCTGTACCCGGCCTTCCCTTACGTTCATTACCGGCGCATGAGCGGAGACGATATCGCCGACGCCTATGCGTACCTGATGAGCGGCCCCGCGGTGGACTCGCCGCCACAACAGAACCGCATGAACTTCCCGATGAACATCCGGCCACTGGTGTCGTTCTGGAACCTGCTGTTCCTGCATGGAAAACCGCTGACGCCGCTGGCGGAGCAATCGCAGACGTGGAATCGCGGACGTTACCTGGTCGAAGGTCCCGGTCACTGCGCGGGCTGTCATTCGCCGTTGAACCTGATCGGCGCCGAGAAATCCGGCGAAAACCTGGCCGGCGGCAGCGTGGATGGCTGGGACGCGCCGTCACTGCTGGGCATGGCGCACCGGGCAAACCCGTGGAGCAGCGAACAATTGGTGAGTTACCTGCGGGCCGAAGTGGTCGACGCACACGGCACGGCGGCGGGCCCGATGCGCCCGGTCAGTCTCGGTCTGGCGCGCTTGCCCGCGGAAGATGCTCAGGCGATTGCCGAGTACCTGCTGAGTCTGCCGGCGAAAACCGCGGTCAACGAAATTCCGAGCGCCAGCGCTGAACCTGCGGATCGATCCTCTGGCGTGCTGCTGTTCGCCAGTGCCTGCGCCGGCTGCCATGCCCAAGGCGCGCCGATGCGTGACATCGACGGCCGCCCGGCACTGGATCGCACCTCGGCGCTGCAGGCTGCCAGCCCGCGCAACTTTGTGAAAACCGTACTCGAAGGCATCCCGGCAGAACCCGGCCAGCCGGGGCCGGTGATGCCCTCGTTCGCCGCCAGTCTCGACAACGCTCAACTCAACGCCCTGGCCGTCTACCTGCGCCATCAGGCCAGACCCGACCAACCCTGGACCGACCTTTCCGCCACCCTCGAAGCGCTACGTCAGGAGACGAAATGACTCAGATCACCCTCAACGTCAACGGATCTTCCCGGGCTCTCGAGCTGGAACCGGACATGCCGCTGCTCTATGCGCTGCGCAATCACCTGGGCCTGAACGGCGCCAAGTACGGGTGTGGTCTGGGCCAATGCGGTGCCTGCACCGTCATCGTCGATGACCAACCGGTGTTTTCCTGCCTGACACCCTGCGCCGGCCTTGAAGGCAAAAAGGTGCGGACGGTCGAGAGTCTGGGAACCGCCGAACGCCCCGGCTCACTGCAGCAAGCGTTCATCGACAAACAGGCCGCTCAATGCGGTTACTGCATCGCCGGCATGTTGATGCGTGCGCAGGCATTGCTGGAAAGCAATCCGCATCCCGATGAGCAGACCATTCGCGAACACATGTCCGTCAACCTGTGCCGCTGCGGCACGCACTTGCGCATCATCGAGGCGATCAACCTTGTCGCCCGGCAAAACGGGAGTGCGCAATGACGACGATCAATGAGGTCGATCACAGTCGCCGCGCGTTCCTGCGCGGGGGCGCCCTGCTGGTGGCGTTTGCTTTGGTGCCGGTCTCGCGCCGCGCCCTGGCTGACACCGAAGTCGATACCCTCGGTACGGTCGTGCTGGCGCCGGACCTGCCCGGCAGCCTGCGCACCAACCCCTGGCTCGATGCCTGGATCCGCGTCGGCCCCGACGGCATCACCGTCTACACCGGCAAGGTCGAACTGGGCACCGGGGTCAAAACCGCGTTACTGCAAATTGCCGCTGAACGCCTGGAGGTCGCCCCGACCGCGATCAACCTGCTCACCGCCGACACCGCACTCACGCCGAACGAAGGCTACACCGCCGGCAGCCACTCGGTTTTCGACAGCGGCACCGCGCTGTTCAACGCGGCGGCACAAGTGCGTGAGATGCTGCTGGAATCGGCCGGGCGCAGCTGGAACGTTGCGCCGGCGCTGCTGACGACTCGCGACGGCATCATTCTCGGCCCGACCGGGCAACGCATGTCCTACGCCGACGCCGTGCAGCAGGTCGATCTGCACCGCTACGCAAAATCCGCATCGCCCTCGATGCCACCGGCGTCGTTCAAGCTCATCGGCCATTCGCTGCCACGGCTGGATATTCCGGGCAAAGTCAGCGGCGGCGCGGCGTTCGTGCAGGACATTCGCCTGCCGGGCATGCTCCACGCCCGGGTCATCCGCCCGCCGCGCCCCGGCTGCACGCTGGAAGCCATCGATGCGGAATCGATCAAGACGCTGTCCGGGGTGGTGCAGGTGATTCGCGACGGCAATTATCTGGCCGTGGTGGCGCGGGATGAATGGCAAGCGATCAAAGCCATGCGCCATGGATACGCCTCGGCGCGCTGGAGCGGCGGACAGGCGATTCCCGAATCGCGGGACATCCACACCTTGCTTGAACGTCTGCCCTCGCGTCGTTATCCCATCAGCCATGAAGGCACACCCCAAGGCGCGACCGACCACAAATATCGCGCCCGGGTGACCAAGCAATACCTGATGCATGGTTCGATCGGCCCGTCCTGCGCCGTGGCCTGGTTCAAGGACGGCACCCTCACCGTCTGGACCCACACCCAGGGCGTGTATCCGCTGCGCGCCGGAATCGCCGAGATGCTGCGGCTGCCGCCCGAGCGCGTGCGCTGCATCCACACTGAAGGCTCCGGCTGTTACGGCCACAACGGCGCAGACGATGCCGCGGCTGACGCAGCGCTGGTTGCTATGCGCGTACCGGGCTCGCCGGTGCGGGTGCAGTGGATGCGCGAGCAGGAAAACCTTTGGGAGCCGTACAGCTCGGCGATGGTCAGCGAGGTGCAAGCCAACCTTGATGCGCAAGGTCGGCTGCAGGACTGGAACTATGAGCTGTGGACCACGCCGCACAACGAACGCATCGTCAACGCCGGGCGCTTGCTGCCCGCACGCCTGCTGGCCCGGCCGTTCGCTTCGGCACCCTCGGTGCCGATCGCCCAGCCTGAGGGCGATGGCGATCGTAACGCGGTGCCGCTGTACACCGTGGCCTCTTCGCGGATCGACATGAACTTCGTCACCGAAATGCCGTTCCGCACCTCGGCCATGCGCTCGCTGGGCGCCCACATCAACGTCTTCGCCATCGAAGCCTGTATCGACGAACTCGCCGCCAAGGCCGCAGTCGATCCGGTTGCCCTGCGCCTGGCGCACCTGACAGACCCTCGGGCACGGGCTGTTGTGGAACGGGTGCGCGATGCCGTCGGCTGGCCGCAAAAAAGCAGCGAACCCGGCGCAGGCCTTGGCTTCGCCTTCGCGCGCTACAAAAACATCATGGGCTACTGCGCCATTGCCGTGCGTCTGCGGGTGCATCCGCAGACCGGCGAAGTGCAGATCGATCACGTCGTCACCGCAGTGGACGTGGGGCAGATCGTCAGCCCCGATGGCCTGCGCAACCAGGTCGAGGGCGGGATCGTGCAGTCCACCAGCTGGACGCTGTATGAAAAAGTCGCCTATGACGCCGGCGGCATCCGCAGCTACGACTGGAGCGGCTACCCAATCCTGCGTTTCTCGCAACTCCCCAAAAAGGTCGACGTTCATCTGCTCGACCAGCCGGGGCAACCGTTTCTCGGGGCCGCCGAAATCGTCCAGGGCCCCATGGCCGCCGCCATCGGCAATGCCGTGGCGAATGCCACCGGACGGCGCTGGCTGAACCTGCCCCTGACCCGCTCGCAACAGCCTGCCTGAACCGCGCCACGTTGCATTTCACGCAATGCAGCGTGGCGTCGCGTGTGGATTATCAAGCGCCGGACAGCCGTTTAACGTAGGGCCATCCGGTGTCGGGCCAAATGTCCCGACACCGCCCTGCCGACCCTTTTCGAAGACTGGAGAACCCCCATGACACAACAACTGTTCCGTCCCATCGCCCTCGGCCCCTACACACTTCCCCACCGGGTGGCGATGGCGCCGTTGACTCGCTCCCGTGCCGGGCAACCGGGCGACATCCCGACGTCCATGAACGCCGAGTACTACCGCCAGCGGGCGAGCGCCGCGCTGATCATCACCGAGGCAACGCAGATTTCCCGTCAGGGCCAGGGTTATGCGTGGACGCCTGGCATCTACAACGACGAACAGGTGCAAGCCTGGCGCGAAGTCAGCCGCGAGGTACACGAGGCTGGCGGGTTGATCTTCATGCAGCTGTGGCATGTGGGCCGCGTATCGCACCCAAGCTTTCAACCGGACAACGCATTGCCGGTGGCGCCGAGCGCATTGCCTGTACCGGGCAAGACTTTCATCGTCGATGCCGAGGGCAACGGTGTCTGGGGTGACGTGCCGGTGCCGCGCGCACTGCAAACGTCGGAGATCGCGGACATCATCAGCGACTACCGCCGCGCCGCACGCAATGCACTGAACGCCGGGATGGATGGCGTGGAAATTCACGCCGGCAACGGCTATCTGCTGGACCAGTTCATCAACAGCAACAGCAACCAGCGCACCGACGGTTATGGCGGCACTCTGGAAAACCGTGCGCGCCTGTTACTGGAAGTGGTGGCGGCCGTGGTCGACGAAGTCGGTGCCGACCGTGTCGGCGTGCGCCTGACCCCGATGGGCCGTTTCATGGGCATGGGCGATGAATCGCCGGAAGCCACATTCGGCTACATCGTGCGCTCGCTGAACCGCTGGAAACTGGCCTATCTGCATCTGGTCGAGCCCGCCGTGGTCGGCACCGTCAAGGATGAAAACTTCGATCCGCGCTGGGACGCGATCATCGCTCAGTTGCGTGATGCCTGGGATGGTGTGCTGATGATCGCCGGCGGCTACGACCCCAAGTCGGCGGAACAGGCCCTGGCCGACGGTCGCGCCGACATCATCGCGTTTGGCCGTCCGTTTCTGGCCAACCCCGATCTGCCTCGACGAATCCGCGAAGGCCTGACGCTCAACGCACCGGACCCGAGCACGTTCTTTGGCGGCGACCAGCGTGGCTATACCGACTACCCGGTGCACGCCCACTGATGCGCTGAACAGCGGACGCAAAAAGGCCTGTCACATCGGCAGGCCTTGTTCGTTTTCGCGGAGCATTACTGCTTGAGAATCAGCAGCGGCTCGCCCTTCTTGACGATGTAGGTCGCCAGTTCCGAGCCCTTCTCGTTGCCGACATTCTTGGCGATATGCGCCACACCCGCCGGGATGAACAGCGAATCACCCGCCTTCAGCGTCACCGGCGCCTGCCCTTCAAGCCGATACTCGAACGTGCCGCTGATCACGTAAGCCACTTCCACACCCGGATGCGCATGGTTGGGTGACGTGACGCCCGGTTCGAAGTCGACGCGAGCCTGGATCACCTCGCGATCCGCAGCACCCAGATCCTGACGGACCAGATCGGTACGGCTCAGGCCTTGTTGCCAGTTCTTCGCCGGGGCGGCAGATGGGGTGTCAGCCGCCTGTGCGAGGCCGGTCAGCGAAACGAATACGGCGGCAGCGGTCATCAGAAGTGTGCGGCGCATGGTGTTGCCCTCTTGGAAGTAGTGATGTGTTGACGACTACTTTGGCCGAGGCCTGTATGCGGGATGTGTCCTGATGACGGGGTTTGTTACCCGTTTGTGTACGGCGGCGCGATGGATACACGCTTATACAAAGGGTTTGGCCAGCACCTGCGATAGCCAGCCTCTGAACGCCACGATCTTTTTCGATTCGGCCTGATCGTGGGGCGTGACGAGGTAAAAGCCGGAAGCGGATTTCAAGCGCAAATCAAACGGCGCCACCAGCCTGCCCGCGCGCAGATCGTCATCGACATAGGTCGAGCGACCGATGCACACGCCCTGACCGTCAATCGCCGCCTGCACCGCCATCATCGCCAGGTCGAAGGTCAATCGCGGGCCCTTGGCCGTCAACGGTGGCTGGCCTGCCGCATGCAGCCAGTCGTTCCAGTCATTGGCGGTCACGCCGCTGACTTGCAGCAAAGGGTGACGGGCCAGGTCCACCGGCGTATTCAACGGCTTGTCGCCGGTCAGCAAGCGCGGGCTGCACACCGGGAAGATTTCGTCGGCCATCAACCAGTCGGCCCGCAGCCCCGGCCAGTTCCCGTCGCCGTAGCGGATCGCCGCATCGATGCCGCCCTTGCGAAAGTCCACCCACTCGGTGGAGGCGCTGATCCGCACATCAATCTGCGGATGCGCCTCGCGAAATGATGGCAATCGCGGCAACAACCATTTCGATGCCACCGACACCAGCGTGCTGATGGTCAGGACGCTGTTGTGGCTGGATTCCAGCAGCTTTTCAGTCGAGTAGCGCAATTCAAGAAACGCTGAGCGGATGCCGGGCAAGTAAGCATTGCCCTCCTCGGTCAATGCCAAACCGTCCTTCAAGCGCATGAACAGACGCACGCCAAGCTCATCTTCAAGGCGCCGGATCTGATGGCTGATCGCGGTCTGCGTGACGTTCAGTTCTTCGGCGGCGCGGGTGAAGCTCATATGCCGGGCGGCGCATTCGAAGGCGCGCAATCCATTGAGCGATGGCAATCGGGGCAGCATATGACCTCTTCAGTCCATGAGATTTTGTCATACGCTAGCACTGCATTTGTCCTTTGCGAAGCGGCGCGGCGATAGCGGATTCTGAGGCTCTACCTGCAAGGAGATCCCATGAAACTGTACTTCGCCCCCATGACCTGTTCGCTGTCGCCGCACATTGTGCTGCGCGAGCTGGAGCTGCCGTTCGAGCTGATCCGCGTCAACAACCAGACCAAGCAAACCGCCGACGGCCGGGACTTTCGCCAGATCAATCCGAAGGGTTACGTGGCCGCGCTGATGCTCGACAACGGTGAAGTGCTGACGGAAGGCCCGGCCATTCTGCAATACCTCGCCGACCTCTTGCCCGGCCATGCACTGGCCCCGGCCAACGGCACCTGGGAGCGCTCGCGCCTGCAGGAATACCTGAACTTCATCAGCTCGGAAATTCATGGAGGCAGCGCGCCGTTGTTCAGCAGCGAAATCCCGGAAACCACCAAAACGCTCTTCAAACACAAACTGTTCAAGCGCCTGGATTACCTGAACCGAATCCTCGCGACCCAGCCCTTTCTGATGCAAGGGTTCGGCGTAGCGGATGCCTACCTGTTCACGGTGCTGAAGTGGTTGCCGACATTCAGCATCGCCATCGAAGACTGGCCAGCGCTGGCGAACTACATGACGCGCATCGCCGAGCGGCCCAGCGTGCAGGCTGCCATCGCGGCAGAGGAAGCCACGCAACCGGTCGTCTGACATGACCGGTTGCGCCAAGCGCCCTTGATGGGCCGGCGCGCAGTCAGGCGCCCGACTCTGGATCACTTGCCGGCAGGCCCCGCGCTTCTCGGTCCTCATCATCCTTGGCGGTACTCTGCGGGTTAGCGTCGGTGCTTCCTGAGCGGTTGCCGTCCTGCGGATGCTCGGATCCCACCGAATCGTTGGCCGCCACATCGCTCATGTCTTCTTCCAGTGGCGCTTCATCGTCCGGCGGCAAGGGGACTGGCGACTCATCCTTGCGGGGATCATGGCCGGTTTCGTTGTCGGTGGTGCGCGTCACGGCCTGTTGTGACAGGTTGCCGGGTGCATTTTCATCAATGTCCATGGGGTTCTCCGTTCTGGTGCGCAATGTTCGTACCTGAAGGTGTGAAACGAGTGAGTGGTGCTTAGTGCCCGGTATTGGACGAATGGCACCCCGGTTGCCGAATGCCCCAGCGCTTCTATAGTGAAAGGGTTCAAGCCCTCCTCCCGCCGAGCGCCCCATGGCCAGCACCGATCAACTGATCATCTGCGAGCATTGCGACTGCGTGTACGAAAAAGTCGTGCTGGCCAAACACCAGAAGACCCTCTGCGTGCGTTGCGGCGCCGTGCTCCAGCGCTACAACAACCTGAGCGTGGAGCAACGGCTGGCCCTGAGCTTCACCGCGGCGATGCTGTGGCTGTTCGCCAATTTCTACCCGGTGATGAGCATCAGCATGAAGGGCCTGAAAAACAGCGCGACCCTGTGGGATTCGGTGCTGGCCCTGAGTCAGGGGCCGATCACCTTCATGGCGATGGTCGCGGCAATCTCGATCATCATCGCCCCGGCCTTTCAGCTGGTGTTGTTGATCTGGGTCTTGAGCTTCGCCCTCGCTTCGCGCCGCTCGCCGGGGTTCAAGCTGTGCATGCGCTGGCTGGAAACGCTGCGGCCGTGGAGCATGCTCGAAGTCTGCCTGCTCGGCGCGATGGTCGCGGTGTTCAAACTGGCGGGCATGCTCGACGTCATTCCCGGCATCGGCCTGTTTGCGCTGGCCGTGCTCAGCCTGTTGCTGATCCGCATCGCCGGGCGCGACGTGCGTGAACTGTGGGACATCCTATGAAACGGCCACCGACTGCCAGCGAACTCAACCTGTGCCTGTGCCACAGCTGCGGACTGGCCTGCGACATGACCGGCGAACCGCACCAATGCCCGCGCTGCGACGCGCCACTGCACCGGCGCAAAACCAATTCGCTGACCCGCACCTGGGCCTACATGTTCGCCGCGCTGGCGTTTTACGTGCCGGCCAATCTGCTGCCGGTGATGAACACCACCCTGCTCGGCAGCGGCGCCGACAGCACCATCATGAGCGGCGTGCTGGAGTTCTGGGAACACGGCGCGTGGGACATCGCCGTCATCATCTTCGTCGCCAGCATCGCCGTGCCGGGGGTGAAATTCGTCGCACTGACTTTGCTGCTGGTCACCGTGCAACGGGACAGTCATTGGGCGCGCAAGGAGCGTTCGAAGCTGTACCGTTTCGTCGAATTGATTGGCTACTGGTCGATGCTCGATGTGCTGGTGGTCGCACTGGTGGCGGCGCTGGTGAAATTCCAGGCGCTGGGGGATATCGAGCCGCGCGTAGGGATTCTGTTCTTCGGCCTTGTGGTGGTCTTTACGATGCTTTCGGCGATGAGCTTCGACCCGCGCCTGATCTGGGATAACGCGCCGGACGAAGAAACGGAAAAACCCCGGCACTCGACTGAACAAGTGCCGGGGCATCAAGCAACTTAAATCAGATCTGCGCAGTACCGCCGTCAACGAACAACTCGATGCCGTTGACGAAGCTGCTGTCATCCGAGGCCAGGAACAACGCAGCCTTGGCAATCTCGCTCGGCTCGCCCAGACGGCCGATCGGCACGATAGACGCCAGTTGATCGAACAGCCCCTGGGTGTGTTCCGCCGGCACCAGCCCTGCCAGACCTGGCGTGCGCACCGGGCCAGGGCTGATGGCGTTGACGCGGATGCGCCGTGGTTTCAAGTCCAGCAACCATGAGCGGGCGAAGTTGCGCACCGCCGCTTTACTCGCGCTGTAGACGCTGAAGTTCTCCGTGCCCTGCACTGAGGTGGTTGATGAAGTCAGCAGAATCGAGGCGCCATCGCGCAGCAGCGGCAAGGCCTTCTGCACAGTGAACAGCGTGCCCTTCACGTTGGCGTCGAAAATCCGGTCGAAGTGCTCTTCGGTGATCGAGCCCAGCGGCAGCATGTCCCCGCCGCCGGCGTTGGCGAACAGGATGTCGAGGTGCCCGGCCTTGGCGGAAATCTCGCTGTAGATGCGATCCAGATCCTCCAGCTTCGCCACATCGCCCTGAATGCCGATGGCTCGCGGGCCGATGGCGGCGACCGCTTTGTCCAGCTCGGCCTGACGGCGGCCGGTGATGAATACGGTGGCGCCCTGGGCGACGAATTCCTGCGCCGAGGCCAGGCCGATGCCGGTGGTGCCGCCAGTGATCAGTGCGATTTTGCCTTCAAGTCTGTTGCTCATGATGAATCTCCAGTAACCGTTTCGAGGTAGGTGACGGGTCGTAGGTGAGCCGTTGGAAGCGACTTTAGGCCGATCGATTGAATTGAAAAATCTGCAAAATCGGTTTTGTTTGTGCACAGACATGCACAATACTCAACCGCATCTACCCCACCGAGCCCGAACCGATGAATCAGTTAATGGCGATCCGCACCTTCGCCCGCGTCGTGGAAAGCGGTTCATTCACCAAAGCCGCCGACTCGCTGAACCTGCCGAAAACCACAGTCAGCAAACTGATCGGCCAACTGGAAAACCACCTCGGCGTACGCCTGCTGCAACGCACCACCCGCCGCCTCACCGTCACCGCCGACGGCGCCTCTTATTACCAACTGACCCAACAACTGCTGCATCAACTGGACGACATCGACCAAGGCTTCAGCCAGGCCCAGGGCCTGCCGCGCGGCAAGATCCGCGTAGACATCGGCGGCTCGACCGCGACGATGCTGGTGATCCCCGAACTGCCGAAGTTCTTCGAACGCTATCCGGACATCCAGATTGACCTGGGCGTCAGCGACCGCCCGGTGGACTTGATCAGCGAGCGCGTCGACTGTGTGATTCGTGGCGGCGTGCTGACCGAACAAACCCTGGCCGTGCGCCGCCTCGGCGAAGTGTCCTGGACCACCTGCGCCACACCCGATTATCTGCAACGCCACGGCACCCCGAGCCACCCGCTCGACCTGGCCAACCATCAGCTGATCGCCTACCGCTCGGCCTCCACCGGGCGCATCCTGCCGTCGAACTTCCAGCGCAACGGCGAACGCCATCAGATCGAAGGCAAAGGCCTGATCAGCGTCAACGAGAGCAACGCGCACCTGGCGGCGGGGCTCGCCGGGCTGGGGATCATCCACACCTTCAGCTACACGGTCAGGACGGCTATCGAGCGCGGCGAACTGGTGCCGATCCTCGAGGACTGGCGCCCGCCGGCGTATCCATTTCATGTGCTGTATCCGCCGAACCGGCATTTGAGCAATCGGGTGCGGGTGTTCATTGATTGGCTGGTGGAGCGGTTTGCGCAGGTCGATTGAGGTGCTGCGCGAGCATTGCTGACTTTTACGCAAAACACCTTTGACCCAGGGCCGGTTCTTCTCATGCCCGTTGCCACCGATACTGGCGGCCATTGACAGTCATGGGAAACCGCACAATGCAAACTGATTACGCTGCCTGGGCCTGGACGTCCGGCCAAGGGCTGGATGGCCTGACACTGATCCGCAAACCCCTCGTGCAACCCGGCCCCGGCCAAGTGCTGGTGGCCAACCGCGCCATCGCCTTGAACCCGGTGGACTGGAAGATCATCGAGTGGGGCCATCCCGCCTGGAGCACCGGCCGTGTGCCGGGTGTCGACGGCATGGGCGTGGTGGTCGCGGCCGGCGCCGGCGTGACACTACAACCCGGCAGTCGCGTGGCGTATCACCAATCACTGGCGAACGATGGCAGCTTCGCCGAGTACTGCCTGCTGGACGCCGCCACCGTGCTGTCAGTACCCGCCGCGCTCGATGATGCCGCGGCGGCGTCACTGCCCTGTCCCGGACTGACCGCGTGGCAAGCAGTGGAAAAAGTCCCCGCGAATGGCGCAGCCGATGTGCTGGTGATCGGCGCCGGGGGCGCGGTCGGCCTGCTGCTGGTGCAACTGGCGGTACAACGCGGATGGCGGGTCTGGACGACCGCGTCCGGCGCGCATCATGCAAAGCTCAAGGCCCTGGGCGCAGTCGGCGTATTCGATTACCGCGAACCGGACTGGCAAACCGCACTCGCAACCAGCCTCGGCGAACGTCGTTTGCATGCCGTATTCGACACGGTCAGCGGCGCTCACGCGGCGAAAATGGCCGACCTGCTGGGCTACAACGGCCATCTGGTGTGCATTCAGGATCGTCAGGAAAGCGCGCCGCTGCCGGCGTTCACCACGGCGATTTCGCTGCATGAAGTGGCATTGAACAGCTTCCACGTCCACGCCAGCCTGCACGATCGCCAGACCTTGCGCCGCAACGGCGAGCAGTTGCTGCAAGCTCTGCTCGACGGCAGCCTGATCGGCCCGGCGCTGCAGATGTTCAACTTCGATGAATTGCCCCAGGCCTTGCGCGCCCTGAAGGACGGCGCGGGTGGCGGGAAATGGGTGACGCGATTGCCCAGCGCCTGACAAGCAACCACGGCCCGACTCCCTCGCAATCGCGCCGTTTCGTCTAACCTGACGTTGCACCCGACGATGATTGCCCATCGACGGGTGCATCGACCTTGATGCCCACGAAACGGAGAATTCCATGCTCAAGCGAACCCTGGCACTGACCGCTGGTCTGGCCCTGTCCCTGTCCGCCGTGCTGGCGCAAGCCGCGGAGGTGTTGAAGGTCAGCGCGATTCCCGATGAAGCCCCGACCGAGCTGCTGCGCAAGTTCGAGCCGCTGGGGTCTTATCTGGAGAAGCAACTGAACATGAAAGTCGAGTTTGTGCCGGTGGCCGACTACCCGGCGGTGGTCGAAGCGTTGGCCACCAACCGTCTCGATCTGGCCTGGCTCGGTGGCTTCACTTTCGTCCAGGCGCAGTTGAAAAGTGATCCAAAGGTCATTCCGCTGGTGCAGCGTGAGCAAGACGCGCAGTTCACCAGCAAATTCATCACCGCCGACCCGAACGTCAAAAGCCTCGCCGACCTCAAGGGCAAGACCTTCGCTTTCGGCTCCGTGTCGTCCACCTCCGGCAGCCTGATGCCGCGCTATTTCATGCTCAAGGACGGCATCAAACCGGAAAGCTATTTCAGCCGCGTCGGCTACTCCGGCGCCCACGACGCCACCGTCGCCTGGGTGCAGGCCGGCAAGGTCGACGCCGGTGTGCTGAACGCCAGCGTCTGGCAAAAACTGGTGGACGCCGGCAAGGTCGACACCAACAAGGTCAAGGTTTTCGCCACCACCCCGGCCTACTTCGATTACAACTGGACCGTGCGCGGCACCCTCGACCCGGCGCTGGCGGCGAAGATCAAAAAAGCCTTCCTCGACCTCGACCCGGCCAACCCCGAGCACAAGAAAATCCTCGACCTGCAAGCCGCCAGCCGCTTCATCGAAACCAGCCCGGACAATTACAAAGGCATCGAGGAAGCCGCCCGCGCCGCCGACTTGCTGAAATGACGCTGCGCCTCAAACAGGCTTTTCTGCACCACACCAATGGCGTGGAGGCCTTGCGTGGCGTGGATTTGCAGATCGAGGCCGGCGAACAGGTGGCGATCATCGGCCCGTCCGGCGCCGGCAAATCCAGCCTGCTGAACCTGCTGGCAACCGCGATTCGGCCCAGCAGCGGCGACATCGAAGTGTTGGGCGAGCGCGCCTGGCATTTGTCCGCCCGCCAACGGCAACGCCTGCGTGCCCGCATCGGCCTGGTGCATCAGGCGCCGCCCCTGCCGCCCCGGCAACGGGTGGTGACGGCGGTGCTGGCCGGCAAACTCGGCCAATGGAGCCTGGGCAAAAGCCTGATCAACCTGCTGCATCCGCTCGACGTGCCCGGCGCTCGCGCGGCCCTGGCAAAACTGGATCTGGCCGACAAACTCTTCAGCCAGTGCCAGCAACTGTCCGGCGGGCAATTGCAGCGGGTCGGCATCGCTCGCGTGCTGTATCAGGCGCCGGAGGTGTTGCTGGCCGACGAACCGGTCTCGGCGATGGACCCGGTGCTGGCCGGGCACACGCTGTCGATCCTGTCGCGCCATGCCCGGGAGCACAACGTGACGCTGGTGGCGAGCCTGCACGCGGTGGAACTGGCGCTGGCGCACTTCCCGCGCATCGTCGGTCTGCGCGAGGGCCGGATCCTGTTCGACTGCCCGTCCGCGCAAGTCAGCCGCGACATGCTCGACACCCTCTACGCCAACGAACAACTGCAATCCCCGGCGCCCGCCGTCACCCCGCTGATTGTGCAGATTCCGCGATGCTGAGCGCCGACACCCGCGACCCCGCCGCACTGCCACGGTTGCTGCTGACCGGGCTAGCGATTGCCTTGCTGTGGCCCGGTATCCAGCTCAGCGAACTGGATCTGGGCGTGCTGTTTCACGCCGACAGCCAGAGCGAAATGAGCCGCTTCGTGTCGATGTTCTGGCCACCGGCCCATGATCGCGAGTTTCTGCAATTACTGCTCAAAGCCACCCTGCAAACCCTGGCCATCGCCACCGCCGGCATGGCCCTGGCGTTGCTGTTGGCGGTGCCGGCCAGCCTGCTCGCCAGCCGCGCCCTGTCGCTGACCGCCGCCTCCCGCAGCGGCCGCCCGAGCCTGTTGGGCCGACTGCTGCGCTGGCCGGTGCGCGGGCTGCTGATCTTCCTGCGCAGCGTGCCGGAAATCGTCTGGGCCCTGCTGTTCGTACGCGCCGTCGGCCTCGGCCCGGCGGCGGGCGTACTGGCCATCGCCATCACCTACAGCGGCATGCTCGGCAAGGTCTACGCCGAAATCTACGAATCCACCGACCAACGCCCGGCCCACGCCCTGCTCCAGGCCGGCAGCGGCCGCCTCGCCAGTTTCGCCTACGGCGTACTGCCCAACGTCGCGGCGGAATTGCTCTCCTACACCGTCTACCGCTGGGAATGCGCCATCCGCGCCTCGGTGGTCATGGGCTTCGTCGGCGCCGGCGGCCTCGGCCAGCAGATCGACCTGTCGATCCGCATGTTCGCCGGCGGCGAAGTCGCCAGCATGCTCCTCACCTTCCTCCTCCTCGTCCTCGGCGCCGACCAACTCAGCCGCCTGCTGCGCTGGAGGCTGGCATGAAACGCCTGATCAATTCGGTGCTGATCCTTGCCATTGTTGCGGCCGTCATTGCCTCGTTCGCCTACCTGGGCCTTGATCTTGAAGAACTCGGCAGCGCTACCAGCCTGAAACAGATGGGCTTGTATGTGGGGCGCTTTCTCAGCCCTGACCTTAGCGCTGACTACCTGAACGCAATCCTGCGCGGGTCGATGGAAACGCTGGCCATGTCAGCCCTCGGCACCCTCCTCGCCGCTGTGCTGGGCTTGTTATTGGCGCTCCCCGCCGCTGGCCGCTTTGGCTGGTTTTTTCAGAGTGCCGCGCGCCTGCTGCTCAATGCACTGCGCGCCATACCCGAATTGGTGTGGGCTGCGTTGATGGTGCTGGCGGCTGGGCTTGGGCCGAATGCCGGGACACTGGCCCTGGCCCTGCACACCACGGGCGTGTTGGGGCGGTTGTTTGCTGAAGCGCTGGAGAACACACCGCCGGAACCGGCGGATGCGATTCGGTTGCAGGGGGGGAATCCGGTGACGGCGTTTTGCTACGGCACGCTGCCGAACCTGGCGCCGCAGTTGCTGGCGTACTGTTTGTATCGGTGGGAGAACAATATTCGGATGGCCAGCGTGCTGGGGTTTGTCGGGGC
>NZ_POHV01000033.1:0-77832 GCF_002884345.1 Pseudomonas sp. GW456-12-10-14-LB2 | reverse complement strand
GAGGGAGAGGGAGCCGACCGAGGTGTCTTGCGCCGTACATCGACCTGAAAAACCGATTTGATTATGGATTCGGCGAAGCACTTTCAGGTCGACGCATCTCCAGAGCATCCCCCAATCGGTCCCCTCTCCCTCCGGGCGGTCCGACGTTTCGGGAGGGTTAGGGTGAGGGGCTCTTTGGCTCTTGGCACTCAAACCAACTTGAACCCACCCATCTGCCGCGCCAGATCATCCGCCAGCCGCTGCAACATCTGACAATCCTCGCGACACGCCCGAACCTCCCCCGCCGTCGCCCGGGCCAGATCGGAAATCCCCTGCACGTTACGGTTGATCTCCTCGGTCACAACCGACTGTTCCTCAGTCGCCGTCGCCACCTGATGGTTCATGTCGCTGATGCGCTCGACCTGCCCGGTAATCGCAGTCAAAGAAGCCCCGGTACGCTGGCTCGATTCAACCCCGGTGCCAGTCGCAGCCTGCCCGGTACGCATTGAAGACACAGCATTCTCCGCCCCCTGCTTGAGGCTGCCGATCATCTGCTGAATCTCGTCGGTAGACGCCTGAGTCCGTCGCGCCAAGGTGCGCACTTCATCCGCCACCACCGCAAAACCACGCCCCATATCGCCGGCTCGAGCAGCCTCGATGGCAGCATTCAACGCCAGCAGGTTGGTCTGCTCGGACACCCCGCGAATCACCGCGAGCACCTGATCGATCGACGCCACCTGATGCGCCAGCTCACCCACCGCGCCCGCCGCGACGCCAATTTCATCGGACATACTTTCTATATGGCGAATCGAGCCACCCACCACTTCCCGCGCCTGCATCGCTTCATCTCGGGCAGTTTGTGAAGCGAGCGCCGCGTTGCCGGCGTTCTGGGCAATTTCCTGCACCGTCAGGCCCATTTCGTGGACGGCCGTGGCGACCATGTCGGTCATTTCCTGCTGACGACCGGAACGCTCGGCGGTGTTATCCACAACCCTGGCCACCTGGCCGACGGCAACGCGCAGACGCTCGCTGGTAGTCAGCACTTCGCCGATCATTCCGCGCTGGCTATCAAGGAAACGGTTGAAGCCCCGGGCGAGGTCGCCCAGTTCGTCGGCGCGGCTGGAATCTAACCGATGGGTCAAATCTCCACCGCCGCTACCGATTGCTACCAGCGCAGCTGTTACCTGACGAATCGGTCGCACCAATCCCTGAGCCAGCCAGATCACCAGCGCCAGGCAAACCAGCGCCACCGCCAGACCGATGCCGCTGCTCATCCACATCGCCCGGCGGGCTTCGGCGTAGATCTGCGACTGTGGCACTTCGGCCACCAGGGTCCAGCCAAGATCGCGCAAAGGCAGGCTGAAGGCGAGGAAGTCTTCGCCGTCGCGCTGGAAGCTGCTGTTGGCGGCGACTTTATGGCCCATGACCGCTTGTGCTGCTGCGCCACCGATCTGCTCGCTCAAGGTGCGCTTGCCGCTGAACTGTGCTTCGGGATGGACCTGGATCAAACCGTCGGAACGCACGAGATAGACCTTCCCGCGCTCGCCGAAGCTGAAGTTGTGGATCAGCTCCGACAGCTCTTTCATGCTCAATCCAAGACCCGCCACGCCGACCACTTTGCCGGCCTGCTCCACCTTCAAATCAATGAACAGTGCCAGCTCTCCGGTGGCCCCGTCGTTGTCGATGTTGAGAGTTCGCGGCTGATTGCTGTCGAGGAAGGAGTAGAACCAGGCATCGGCCGGTTTATCGCGACTCAGGGTGCGATCCAGGCCTTTTTCAGTGATGTAGTGATTGGATTCGGTGCCGATGATCAGCGCGGTAAACGCCTTGTGTTCGGCGCGGATACCTTCCAGATACTGCGCGAAGCCCGCCGTTTTGGCGGAGTCTTCACCATTGGCCAGCCAGTCGCGGACCATGGTGTTGCTGGCGATGTCCTTGGCGGCGGTAAGGGGCTGAACGAGGATTCGTTCGATGTCGTTGCGCGTCGCTTCGATGCTCGACGGCAGCGCCTGTTCGACCAGATAGCTCTGGGCGAGGCGGTTGACCACCAGGGTATAAATGCCAACCACGATCAGAATGCTGACCAGCAGGGCGGTGCCCATACCGAGGATCAGCTGCCATTGAATACTGCGACGCCAGAACTGCATGGAGCACCCCCAAAGAATAAGAGGCTGAAACACTGCAACAGCCGTGCCGATTGTATACAGCGCAATCGACAATCTTATTCTTTGGTTGTGCGCAACCCATCAACCCTGATTGATGGTCTTGGCGATGGTCTCGACCGTGGCGCTGACTTGCTCTTGGTAACGCTCGAGTTCTTCCTGATGCTGTTTCTTCATTTCAATCTGCTGCGAGCACAGATTCATCGCCGCCAGCACCAGCAGGCGGTCGCCGATCAGGGTCGGGTATTTGCGCTTGGTATCGGCCAGCGCGGCCTTGAGCATCAATGCGGCGTCCAGCAGGGTCTGTTCTTCCCCGGCCGGTGCCTTGATCGAATAGTCCTCCCCCATGATGGAGATGACTTTTACCCCTGCTGTGCCGTGGTTCATGCGCTGACAGGACCTGCGTTGACGCGATCAACCAGGGCCTGGATGCGCGCGGCGGTGGCGCCGTGCTTTTCTTCCTGTTCCATCAGGCTCAGTTGCAGGCTTTCGTTTTCATCCTTGGCCTGGGCCAGTTCCGTGGACAGGGTCTGGTTGGTTTGCGACAGGGTCTGGTTTTGTTGCACCAGGTCGCTGACGAGCTGTTCCAATTGGCTGAGGGATGCTTCCAACATTTTGATCTTCCGGGGCTTTTTCAAAGGGCGCGTACGATAAAGAAAAGTCGTCGTTGACGCCAGGGTTAAACCGGCGCAAGGCCTTGATTTTCCTGGCGGCTCGACCGTTCTTGCGAGTCTTAGAGACTGCCATCTGCCAATCTGGTTCCTGCACTTCGTCGCTTGCGTGCGGATGCGACAAATACGCGCACCGACTCAAGACTTTAGTCGTATGACCGATAAGTCACCCAACAGCAGTCTCAGCCCGCATGGATGCGGCCCTTCCTGGTATACGCCCCATGTCCCTTCGCAATATGAATATCGCCCCCCGGGCGTTCACCGGCTTCGCCCTGATCGGCGGCCTGATGCTGATTCTCGGTGTGTTCGCCCTGAACCAGATGAGCAAGATCCGCGCAGCAGGCGAAGACATCGCCACCGCCAGCGTGCCTTCGATCAAGGCCCTCGACGAATTCACCCAGTTGACCCTGCGCCTGCGCGTGCTGTCGTATCGGTTGCTGATCAACCGCGAGCCAGACGTCCAGCAAAAAACCATCGAGCTGTTCGATTTGCGCAACCGGCAGATCACCGACGCGCAACGCGCCTACGAGCCGCTGATCGATGGCCCGCAAGAACGCGCGGCTTACGATCAGTACGTGCAGTTGCTGGCACAGTACCGCCAGCTCGAAGACCGGATGAAGACTCTGTCACGCAACAATCAGATCGACGAACTGCGGCAGATGCTCAACACCGATTTGCTCGCCAATTCCGAAGCGGTGAATACCGCTCTCGCGCGTTTGCTGGAGATCAACACCCAACAGATCGCCGAGACCAATCAGGGCGCCACGGATCAGTATTCGATGTCGTTCAATCTGGTCGTGACCCTGTTGATCATCGCCACCGGCCTGACCTTCCTGTTCGCCTGGTTGTTGACCAGCAGCATCACCAAGCCAATCGCCAAGGCACTCGATGCAGCGGAAACCATCGCCGAAGGCAACCTGACCCAGCCGATCCACGTGGACGGCACCGACGAAGCCGGGCGCCTGCTGGCGGCCATGGCCAAGATGCAGTCGAAGCTGCGCGACACCCTGCAGCGGATTTCCGGCTCGGCCACCCAACTGGCCTCCGCCGCCGAAGAGCTGAACAGCGTCACCGACGAAAGCGCCCGAGGCCTGACCCAGCAGAACAACGAAATCGAGCAGGCCGCCACGGCGGTCAACGAGATGACCAGCGCGGTGGAAGAAGTTGCACGCAACGCCGTCAGCACCTCGGAAGCTTCGAAGAACGCCACCACCTCCGCCGGCGACGGCCGCGATCTGGTGCAGGAAACCGTCAGCGCCATCGAACGCATGAGCGCCGATGTGCAGAGCACCGCGACCCTGATCGGCGACCTGGCCAACGAATCCCGCGACATCGGCAAGGTGCTGGACGTGATCCGTGGCCTGGCTGACCAGACCAACCTGCTGGCATTGAACGCCGCGATCGAAGCGGCCCGTGCCGGTGAAGCCGGTCGTGGTTTTGCCGTGGTGGCTGACGAAGTCCGTGCCCTGGCGCACCGCACCCAGCAGTCGACCAGCGAAATCGAGCGCATGATCGGCAGCATCCAGAGCGGCACCGAACACGCCGTGGATTCGATGCGCAACAGCACCGAGCGCGCCGAGTCGACCCTGAACATCGCCCGTGGCGCCGGTCTGTCGCTGGACACCATCAACACGGCCATCGTCGAAATCAACGAGCGCAACCTGGTGATCGCCAGCGCCGCCGAAGAGCAGGCGCAAGTGGCGCGGGAAGTGGATCGCAACCTGGTGAACATCCGCGATCTGTCGGTGCAGTCGGCGACCGGCGCGAATCAGACCAGTGCGGCGAGTAACGAGCTGTCGCGCCTGGCGCTGGATCTGAACAATATGGTTGGGCGGTTTAGCCTCTAACCCTCTGCGTTGATCGTTCCCACGCTCTGCGTGGGAATGCAGCCCGGGACGCTCCGCGTCCCAGAAGCGGACGCAGAGCGTCCATTAAGGCATTCCCACGCGGAGCGTGGGAACGATCATGCGCCAAGCTGAAAAACCTTTTTGACAGCATCACATTTCAACAGGTTAGAATCGCTGGCACGCAGACTGCATGGTCAGTTTGTGCCCGTCTTTCCGCTTCTGGAGTACTGCCTTTGAATGCGACGACCATCAACAGCCTGTTCTTGATCGGCGCGTTGCTGGTAGGCGCAAGCATTCTTGTCAGCTCCCTTTCTTCCCGTCTCGGCATCCCGATTCTGGTGATCATCCTCGCGGTCGGCATGACTGCCGGGGTCGATGGCGGCGGCATCATTTTCGATAACTACCCGACGGCCTATCTGGTCGGCAACCTCGCGCTGGCGGTGATCCTGCTCGACGGCGGCTTGCGCACCCGGGTGTCCAGTTTCCGCGTGGCCCTATGGCCGGCTTTGTCGCTGGCGACGGTCGGGGTACTCATCACCACCGGCCTCACCGGCATGGCCGCCGCGTGGTTGTTCGATCTCAACCTTATTCAAGGCCTGCTGATCGGCGCCATCGTCGGTTCCACGGATGCCGCGGCGGTGTTCTCGCTGCTTGGCGGCAAGGGCCTGAACGAGCGGGTGACCGCCAGCCTGGAAATCGAATCCGGCAGTAACGACCCGATGGCGGTGTTCCTCACGGTAACCCTGATCGACATGCTCGCCAGCGGCCAGACCGGCCTGCACTGGAGCCTGTTGACCCACCTGATCCGCGAGTTCGGCATCGGTGGGGTGATCGGTCTGGGCGGTGGCTGGCTGATGCTGCAACTGGTCAACCGGATCAATCTGGCGGCCGGTCTGTATCCGATCTTGGTGATCGCCGGCGGTCTGGTGGTGTTCGCCCTGACCAACGCCCTGCACGGCAGCGGTTTCCTCGCCGTGTACCTGTGCGGTCTGGTGATCGGCAACCGGCCGGTGCGCAGCCGGCACGGCATTCTGCACATGCTCGACGGCATGGCGTGGCTGGCGCAGATCGGCATGTTCCTGGTGCTGGGGCTGCTGGTCACTCCGCATGATCTGCTGCCGATCGCCTTGCCGGCGCTGGGTCTGGCGCTGTGGATGATTCTGTTCGCGCGGCCGCTGTCGGTGCTGGTCGGGTTGCTGCCGTTCAAGGCCTTCCACGGTCGCGAGAAAGCCTTCATTTCCTGGGTCGGCCTGCGTGGCGCGGTACCGATCATTCTGGCGGTATTCCCGCTGATGGCCGGGCTGCCGAATGCGCAGCTGTACTTCAACCTCGCGTTCTTCATCGTGCTGGTGTCGCTCCTGGTGCAGGGCACGAGCCTGCCGTGGGTGGCCAAGCTGCTCAAGGTGACGGTACCGCCGGAGCCGGCGCCGATTTCCCGCGCCGCCCTCGAAGTGCACGTCACCAGCGAGTGGGAACTGTTCGTTTACAAGCTCGGCGCGGAAAAATGGTGCATCGGTTCGCCCCTGCGCGAACTGAAAATGCCCGAAGGCACCCGTATCGCCGCCCTGTTTCGCGGCCAGCAACTGCTCCATCCGTCGGGTAGTACGGTGCTGGAAGTCGATGATTTGCTGTGTGTTATCGGCCATGAACACAACCTTCCGGCCCTCGGAAAACTGTTCAGCCAGGCGCCGCAACGCGGCCTCGATCTGCGCTTCTTCGGCGACTTCGTGCTCGAAGGAGATGCCCAGCTCAAAGCGGTTGCCGCCCTGTACGGCCTGCCCGCCGAAGGCATCGATCCGGACATGACCCTGGGCCACTTCATTGCCCAGAAAGTCGGCGGTGCACCTATCGTTGGCGACCAGGTGGAATGGAACAACACCCACTGGACGGTTGCGGTCATGGACGGGAACAAGATCGGCAAAGTGGGCGTCAGATTCCCCGAAGGAAGTCGCCCGGGCCCCGGGCTCTTCCTCTAAACTGCGTCCACTCTCACTTGCTTGACCGGTCTCTATGCCTACCCTGCGCTCCTTTTTCCTCGCGGCCCTGCTGGGCCTGAGTCTTACTGTCGGCCCGCTGCAGGCCGCAGAACCGCCGTCCAGCGACGCCGTGCAGGCCAGCCTGGACAAGCTCACCGACAGCAAACTGCCCGAGGCCGACAAGAAGGCCCTGCAGACGGTCCTGCAAAACACGCTGAACCAGCTCAATAACCGGCGTGACTACGAACAGAAGCTGATCGACCTCAAGCAGCAACTGGCCACGGCGCCGAAGCAGACTATCGAGAATTCGCGCGAACTGACCCGCCTCAAGGCCAGCGCCGTAGTGCCGGTGGCGCAGCGCTTCCCGAAGGAAAACATCCAGCAGCTGGAGCAGATGCTCACCGAGCGCTCGACCCAGCAAAGCGATCTGCAAAAGGCCCTGGCCGACGCCAACAGCCTGATCATCACCGCCCAGACCCGCCCCGAGCGTGCCCAGGCCGAGATTTCCAGCAGCCAGACGCGCATCCAGCAGATCAATAACATCCTCAAGACCGGCAAGGACGCCGGCAAAACCGTCAGCGCCGAGCAGCGCGACCTGCTCAACGCCGAGCTGGCCGCCCTGAACGCGCTGATCCCGCTGCGCCGTCAGGAACTGGCCGGCAACAACCAATTGCAGGATCTGGGCAACAGCCAGCATGACCTGCTTTCGGAAAAGTCCGACCGTCTGGACCGCGAGATCCAGGAACTGCAAACCCTGATCAACCAGAAACGTCTGACCCTGTCGCAGGAAACCGTGACGCAGCAGTCGATCGAGGCCCAGAAGTCCGGCAGCAGCGCCCTGCTCGCCACGGAAAGCGCGGCCAACCTCAAGCTCTCCGACTACCTGCTCAAAAGCACCGACCGCCTCAACGAACTGACCCAACAGAACCTGCAGACCAAGCAGCAGCTGGACAGCGTGACCCAGAGCGATTCGGCCCTCGACGAGCAGATCAACGTGCTCAAGGGCAGCCTTCTGCTGTCGAAGATTCTCTATAAACAGAAACAGGCGCTGCCGCGCCTCAAGGTCGACCGCGATCTGGCGGACCAGATCGCCGACATTCGCCTGTACCAGTTCGAAATCAACCAACAGCGCGAACAGCTGAGCAATCCGGCGACCTACGTCGACAACCTGCTGTCCACCCAGCCGCCGGAACAAGTCACGCCACAACTGCGCAAGAGCCTGCTCGAGCTGGCCAACACTCGCGTCGATCTGCTGGAACGGCTGAGTCGCGAACTGAGCGCGATGCTCAACGAATCGATCACCCTGCAACTGAACCAGAAACAACTGCTGAGCACCGCGCAAAGCCTGCGCGCGACCCTCGACGAGCAGATGTTCTGGATTCCGAGCAACAAGCCGCTGGACACCGAATGGATGCGCGGCGTGCCGGAGCGCCTCAAGCGTCAGATCGACACTTTGCCGCTGGCCTCGAGCTTCAGCGAACTGACCGACGGCCTGACCCAGCGACCGCTGTTGTTCCTGCCGCTGGCGCTGCTGATCGGCGCGCTGCTGTGGCGCCGCAAGCAGTTGTACTCGCGCTTGAACAAGGTTCATCAGGACATCGGTCACTTCAAGCGTGACAGCCAGTGGCATACGCCACAGGCGATCCTGATCAATATTCTGCTGGCGATGCCGGTGGCGCTGGGCCTGGCCCTCTGCGGGCTGGCGTTGCAGATCGACGCCCGCGGGCAGAACGCCAACATGGGCGCGGCGCTGCTGCAAATGGCCCAGGCGTGGCTGGTGTTCTACACCGCTTACCGGATCCTCGCGCCGGGCGGCGTGGCGGAACTGCACTTCCGCTGGGAAAAGCCGCAGGTCGAATTCCTGCAAGGCTGGGTGCGTCGCCTCGGACTGGTGGTCATGGCGCTGGTGGCGGTGGTGGCGGTCGCCGAGCTGCAACCGGCGGCGCTGGCCGACGATGTGCTGGGCATGCCGGTTGTGCTGACCTGCTACGCCCTGATGGCGTGGCTGCTCAGCCGTCTGCTGATCAGCAGCCCGACCCACGAAAACGCCTCGCTGTTCCGCAAGGCTGTGGGCGTGATGTTCACTCTGCTGCCTATCGCGCTGTTCGTCGCCGTGTGCTTCGGCTACTACTACACCGCGCTGAAGCTCAGCGACCGCTTGATCAACACGTTGTACCTGCTGATGTTCTGGCTGGTGATCGAAGCCACGTTCGTCCGTGGCCTCGCGGTTGCGGCACGCCGTCTGGCCTACCAGCGCGCCCTGGCCAAACGTCAGGCCGCGAAAGAAGCCGGCGACGGCGAAGCGGTGATCGAAGAGCCGACCCTGGACATCGAAAAGGTCAACGAACAGTCTCTGCGCCTGATCCGTCTGGCACTGCTCGGCGGTTTCATCGCCGCGCTGTACTGGGTCTGGGCCGACCTGATCACGGTGTTCTCGTACCTCGACAACATCACCCTCTACGAATACACCAGCGGCACCGGCGCCAACATGAGCATGGTGCCGATCAGCATCGGCGACATGCTCGGCGCGCTGATCATCATCGGCATCACCTTCGCGCTCGCCCGCAACTTGCCGGGCCTGCTTGAAGTGTTCGTTTTGTCGAAACTCAATCTGGCTCAAGGCAGTGCGTACGCGACCACGACGCTGCTGTCGTACGTGATCGCCGGGGTCGGTTTCGTCTCGACCCTGTCGACCCTCGGCGTCAGCTGGGACAAGTTGCAATGGCTGGTGGCGGCGCTGTCGGTCGGCCTCGGTTTCGGCATGCAGGAGATCTTCGCGAACTTCATCTCCGGCATCATGATCCTGTTCGAACGCCCGGTGCGGATCGGCGACACCATTACCATCGGCAACCTCTCGGGTACGGTGAGCAAGATCCGCATCCGCGCCACGACCATCACCGACTTCGACCGCAAGGACATCATTGTCCCGAACAAGACGTTCATCACCGGGCAACTGATCAACTGGTCGCTGACCGACACCATCACCCGGGTGACCCTGAAACTGGGCGTCGATTACGGTTCGGATCTGGATCTGGTCAAGGAACTGCTGCTCAAGGCCGCCCGGGAAAACCCGCGTGTGCTCAAGGAACCCGAGCCGCACGTGTACTTCCTCAACTTCGGCGAAAGCACTCTCGACCACGAATTGCGCATGCATGTGCGCGATCTCGGCGACCGCAACCCGGTACTCGATGAGGTCAACCGCTTCATCAACCGCGAGTTCAAGAAGCAGCACATCAACATTTCGTTCCGCCAGATGGAGGTTTACCTGAAGAACCTCCACGGTCAGGAATACAAGATGGTGCCGATCGAGCCGGAAACCAAAACCATCGTGCCGGTCAGCGATGACCAGAAACCCTTGCAGGAACCGCCGCCGGCCAAACTCGACTAACCCGGCCATTCCCAGCAGAATGCTCGGACATTCTGCTGGAGCCGGCCCTTGAAAGCCCTCGACGAACTGACCTTCGACAACCGCTTCGCCCGCCTGGGCGATGCGTTCTCGGCCCACGTGCTGCCCGAACCGATCGACAATCCGCGACTGGTCGTGGCCAGCCCTGCGGCCCTGGCGCTGCTGGATCTGGACCCGGCAGTGGCCGACACCCAGGAATTTGCCGAGCTGTTCGGCGGCCACAAGTTGTGGGCCGATGCCGAGCCACGGGCGATGGTCTATTCCGGACATCAGTTCGGCGGCTACACCCCGCAATTGGGCGATGGGCGCGGATTGTTGCTGGGCGAGGTCTACAACGCCGCCGGTGAGCACTGGGACCTGCATCTGAAGGGCGCCGGGCAGACGCCGTTCTCGCGCATGGGCGACGGCCGCGCGGTGCTGCGCTCGTCGATCCGCGAGTTTCTCGCTTCCGAAGCGCTGCACGCGCTGAACATCCCGTCTTCACGCGCCGCCTGCGTGATCGGCTCCGACACCCCGGTCTGGCGTGAGAAACAGGAACGCGCCGCGATGGTGCTGCGCCTGGCGCCGAGCCACATCCGTTTCGGCCATTTCGAATATTTCTATTACACCAAACGTCCCGAGCAGCAGAAGCTGCTCGGCGAACACGTGTTGGCGATGCACTACCCCGAATGCCTGGAACAGCCGGAGCCGTATCTGGCGATGTTCCGCGAGATCGTCGAGCGCAACGCCGAACTGATCGCCAAATGGCAGGCCTACGGTTTCTGCCACGGCGTGATGAACACCGACAACATGTCGATCCTCGGCATCACCTTCGACTTCGGCCCGTTCGCCTTCCTCGACGATTTCGATGCGAACTTTATCTGCAACCACTCCGACGACCAGGGCCGCTACTCCTTCAGCAATCAGGTGCCGGTCGGCCAGTGGAATCTCAGCGCCCTGGCCCAGGCCCTGACGCCGTTCATCAGCGTTGAAGCCCTGCGCGAAACCCTCGGTTTGTACCTGCCGCTGTTCCAGGCGCACTACCTCGACCTGATGCGCCGCCGCTTCGGCTTCACCACCGCCGAGGACGACGACCAGCAACTGCTGGAACAACTGCTGCAACTGATGCAGAACAGCGGCGTCGATTACACGCTGTTCTTCCGCCGCCTGGGCGAAGAGTCAGCCGAACAGGCCGTCGCTCGCCTGCGCGATGACTTCGTCGATATCAAGGGTTTCGATGCCTGGGGCGAGCGCTATGTCGCACGCGTCGCACGCGATGGCGCGACCGATCAGGAACAGCGCCGTGCGCGCATGCATGCGGTGAATCCGCTGTACATCCTGCGCAACTATCTGGCGCAGAAGGCGATTGATGCTGCCGAGCAGGGTGACTATTCCGAAGTGCGCCGATTGCACGCGGTGTTGAGCAATCCATTCGAGGAACAACCTGGAATGGAGAGTTACGCGGAACGGCCGCCGGAGTGGGGCAAGCATTTGGAGATCAGTTGTTCCTCATGAAGCGCACGGTCTCCTGTCTTGGAGCCGTGCACCCTCCCGTCAGGCAACCTGCTAGATGACAGCGCCGGCTGAAAAAGCCGCGCGACATGCTCAGAGTGCAAAGGCCACGACTCTGAACACACTGGTTTCCTTTCAGATAAACACGTCCACAGGTAGCTTGAAGTGCTCGGCCAGCCAGCGGACCTGCCGCAGATTCAACTGGCGCTTTCCACTGAGGATTTCCGAAACAACAGACTGAGTCCCCACACCCGGCAAATCGCTCTGGGTCAAACCATGCTCACGCATCAAATACCCCAGTACTTCAAAACCGGGCGGTTTAGGCGTCGGGTGATGCACGCGATCCCATTCTTCAATCCAGTCACCGATGATATCCACCAGGCTCATCAAAGGATGAGACTCATCATCACCCGTCATTTCGAGCAGCTCGTCAAGGGCTTGAACGAGCCTGTCGTAGTCGTCTTCGCTTTTCGGCTTGCGCAGCAAGGGCGAAACGAACTCCCAGTGCTCAGCGGCTTTTTTGATCAGAACACTCATGCCTTAGCCTCCTTCCATTTACCGCGGTCATATTCGCGATGATCCAACACATGTCTGATGTACAACTTTTGAGGTCGAAATCTGACATAGGCGATCAACCTGAGCTTGTTACCGCCAATATCGAAAACATGAAAATCACCCACTTTGTCGACAGCTGGAAACAAGGCCTTCAGCGCCGCAAAATCTGGCGATTTGCTCCCTTTCGCCACTTCCAGCCAGTGGTCCAGTGCTGTAGCTGCGTTAGGCCATTTGGCCTTCGCTTCTCGTATTCGTTTTCCGGTGATGACATGCATGCAACATCCTTATCGCATTCTGCTATGGGGAGTTAATCACAGATCAAAATTATCGCAAGTTGCGATACGGCCGAGCAGACCAACGGACTAAGCCGGTTCATCTCAGCCTAGGCTCACAGCCAAACACTGCACGATTGAAAATATGAGCAAACGTCTCCAACTAGTAGTTATCAGCTCTCCACCGGATTCCGATCATGACCGACCCACTCCTCATCCCCTGCCCCTCCTGCAACGGCCTCAACCGCATTCCCGCCGAGCGCCTCAACGATCACCCGAAGTGCGGGCGCTGCAAGTCCGAGGTGCTGTTGAACAAGCCGTTCGAGCTCAAGCAAGGCGATTACGCCAGTCAGATCAAGGGTGATCTGCCGTTGCTGGTGGACGTGTGGGCGGAGTGGTGCGGGCCGTGCAAGTCGTTTGCGCCGGTGTTCGAGCAGGCGGCTGCGCAGCTGGCGGGCAAATGCCGGCTGGCCAAGCTGGACAGCGAGGCCAATCAGCAGTTGTCGGCGCAGCTGGGGATTCGTTCGATTCCGAGCCTGATTCTGTTCCGCAACGGCCGGGAAGTCGCCCGTCAGAGCGGGGCTTTCCCGTTGCCGCAGTTGATGGCCTGGCTGCGCAGCCAGGGCATCTGACAAGGCTTCAGGCGTCTTCGAGCAGGTTATGCAGTTCGACGAACTGTTGCGTCAGCTTGTGCCGTGGGTCGAGGTGGATCAGCGGCGTGTTGGCCTGATGCGACTCGCGCATGCGCACTGAACTGGCGAGGTAGACCGGCAGCACCGGCAGGCCCTCGGCGATCAGTTCGTCGAGGATCTGCTGCGGCAGGCTGGCCCGGGCCTGGAACTGGTTGACCACAATACCTTCGACTTCCAGGCCTTCGTTGTGGTCTTCCTTCAACTCGTCGATCTCGGCGATCAGACCGTACAGGGCCTGACGCGAGAAGCTGTCGCAGTCAAAGGGAATCAAAACCCGATCGGCGGCAATCAGTGCCGAGACCGCGTAGAAATTCAGCGCCGGTGGCGTATCCAGATAGATCCGGTCGTAATCTTCCGACAACTCGTCGAGCAGCTTTCGCAGCTTGTTGATCTTGTGCTTGACCTCAAGCTTGGGCTGCAGGTCAGCCAGTTCGGCAGTGGCGGTGATGATGTGCAGGTTGTCGAACGGCGTTTCGTAGATATCCGCCTGATTCTTTTTCGAGAACGGCCCGGAAGACAGGGTCTGCTTGAAGAAATCGGCAATGCCCATCGGAATGTCATCACCCGTGAGCCCGGTCAGATACTGAGTGGAATTGGCCTGGGCATCGAGGTCGACCAACAGCGTGCGATAACCCTCGCTGGCGCTTACCGCCGCCAGATTGCAGGCAATGCTGGATTTGCCCACGCCACCTTTCTGATTGAACACCACGCGCCGCATGACAAAACCTCCGTGTATCAAAGAATGACCGAGTGTAGTGGTGCCCGGTGCCGGTTCGCTACCTCGATGGGCACGGACTACAGAGTCGGGCGCCAATATCCCAATGAATACGGCGCAAAGACACCCGATGATCGCCGATTCGCCTGACAGACAGACACCCGACAATCTGGATAATGGCCAAGTGATAGCTCTTGCCGCGTACCATTCGGTTCATTTCGTCGTTCAAAATGTAACCAGCATTTGCTACACACTCGTCGCACCGGGATAATGCGCGCCACCCGGCGCCACGCGCCATGCCATTTCAGGCTAAATCAGCTCAGCGGCGACGTTGGCGAAACCGCGTCAACTCAGCCCGCAGGGGCGGGATAAATGTCCGTGATCAACTTCAACATCGCCCAATGGCGCGCCTGGGCTCCCGGGCTCGACAGTGTGGAAGCCTGGCAAGCCTGGAGCCGACAACCGGTCGTGCTCGAAAGCAGCGATGCCGCACCCGATGTTTCGTTTCTGCCGGCCATGCAGCGCCGTCGTCTCAGCCGTCTGGCGCGGATGGCGTTCAGTGTCGGCTGGCCGCTGGCCGACGGTCGGGAAAACCTGCCGCTGGTGTTCGTCTCCCGGCACGGCGAAACCCCGCGCACCTTTGAAATCCTCAGCGATCTGGCCAACGAACAGCCGCTGTCGCCGACCCAGTTCAGCCTGTCGGTGCACAACGCGATCATCGGCCTGTGGTCGATCATGCGCGGCGAAACCAGCGAAATGACCGCACTCGCTGCGGCTGGCGACGGCCTCGAACACGGCATGCTCGAAGCGGCCACGTTGCTGAACGAAGGCGCCCCGGCGGTGCTGCTGGTGATCACCGAGGAACAACCGCCCGAAGCCTATTCGACGTGGATCGACGACGTACCGTTTCCCTACGCGGTCGGGCTGTTGCTCACCCCCGGTACCGACTGGCGGCTGACCCTGAACAGCGCCCCCGAAGCACGGTCAAAAACGCAGTGGCCCCACGCACTGAATCTGCTGCGAACCCTGCTCGGTCAGCAACCCCATTGTCAACATGCCTGGAAGACTCGTCTATGGACCTGGCAACGCAACCCGTGATCGGAAAAAACCGCGACGCCTATTACTGGCGTCTGCTGGCCACTGCCACCAGCTTCGCCCTGTTCGGGCTCGGTGGTCTGTGCCTGCGCCTGCTGGTATTTCCATTGCTCGGTTGTCTGCCGGGCGATGCCATTACGCATCGCGAACGGGCACGCCAGACCGTCAGCCGGCTGTTCTGGTTTTTTGTCCGGTTCATGGCCCGTACCGGCGTGCTGACCTACGACATTCAGGGCGCCGAACGCCTCGGCCGTCCGGGGCAGATGATCATCGCCAACCACCCTTCACTGATCGACGTAGTGTTTCTCATCGGTCTGGTGCGCGGTGCCAACTGCGTGGTGAAGAAAAGCCTGTGGGAAAACCCCTTCACTCGCGGCCCGCTGCGCAGCACCGAATACATCAGCAACGACGGCAGCATGGACATGCTCGACGCCGCCGCCGGTGCCTTGCAGAGCGGGCAGACCCTGATCATTTTTCCCGAAGGCACCCGCACCCAGCCAGGTCAGGCGCCAGCCTTTCATCGGGGCGCGGCGGCCATCGCGCTGCGCGGTGCGAAAATCCTCACCCCGGTGGTCATCAAGGTCAGTCCGACCACCCTGACCAAGGCCGAGCCCTGGTATCGCATTCCCAGTCGCCGCGTGCACTTCAGTTTTCACGTCGGGGCCGATATAGACCCACAGACTTTCGCCGCGCAGGGGCCAGCGCCCCAGGCTTCGCGCAAGCTCAACGACTATTTGCACCAATTCTTTATCAAGGAGCTCGCCGAAGATGAGCGATCTAAACCGTGACATCAAAGAGCTGATCATCGACGCCCTGGGCCTCGAAGACATCAGCGCAGAGGACATCGGCGACGACCAGACGCTGTTCGGCGAAGGCCTGGGCCTGGATTCCGTCGACGCCCTGGAGCTCGGCCTGGCGATCCAGAAAAAGTACGGCATCAAGATCGACGCCGACGCCAAGGACACCCGTAACCATTTCTCCAACGTGGCGAGCCTTGCGGCGTTCGTCACGGCAAAACAGGCAGCTTGAGACCGGACCATGCAAACTCGTGACGACATCTTCAACACCCTGCGCGATGCCCTGGTCGAGCTGTTCGAACTGGACCCGGCTCGCGTGAGCCTGGAATCCAACCTGTATCAGGATCTGGAAATCGACAGCATCGACGCCGTCGACCTGATCGATCACATCAAACGCCAGACCGGCAAGAAAATCGCCGCCGAGGAATTCAAGTCGGTGCGCACCGTCAGCGACGTGGTCGAGGCGGTCTACCGTCTGGTTCAACCGGCCGCATGAGCCGACTGATCGGCCTCGGCCTGCTGCTGGCAGGCTTGCTGTATCCCTTTGCGGTGTATTTCGGCATGGAGCATTTCGCGCCATGGCAGTTCGGCCTGCTGCTGGGCGGCCTGTGGCTGGCCCGGGCGCTGACCGGCGAACGCAAGCCCGGCAGTTTGTGGATGGCCGGCGTGGCGATCGTGTTCTGCCTGCTGCTGGCGGTGTTCGACAGCCCTTTGCTGTTGCGCTGGTACCCGGTGCTGATCAGCGGCTTCATGCTGGTGCTGTTCAGCCTGAGCCTGAAATACGGCCCGCCGATGGTCGAGCGTCTGGCTCGCCTGCGTGAACCGCAACTGCCGCCCAAGGCGATTCGTTACACCCGCCAGGTCACCGTGGCCTGGAGCGTGTTTTTCTTTTGCAACGGTTTGTGCGCCGCCCTGCTGACACTGTGGGCGCCGCTGAACTGGTGGATGTTGTACACCGGCCTGATCTCCTACGGATTGATCGGCCTGATGTTTGCCATTGAATGGCTGATACGACAACGGGTAAGAGGTCGCCCATGAACTGGATAAAACTTGAGCAGCTGTTGCTCAAGGCCCTGCCGGCGCGCACGGTAACGAGCGCACCGGCATTCGATCATGCACAACTGTGCGAACAGGCCCTGAGCCTGGCGGCAGGTCTGCAAGCGCGCGGCGTGCAACGTCTGGCGGTACATCTGGAAGATGCCGCCGACCTGGCCGTCGCCCTGCTCGGCGCCTGGCGTGCCGGCGTCAGCGTGTTGCTGCCGTCTGATCTGCAAGTGCAGACCCGCCAGCGCTGGTCGAACGACGTCGATCTGTGGCTGACCGATCAGGCCGGTGACGCTCGTCTGAGCGATTTGCTGCAACCTCCCCTGCCCGCTGCCGAACTGGATCTCGACCAGTGCCGCCTGAGCCTGTGCACCTCCGGCTCCAGCGGCGAGCCCAAGCGCATCGACAAATCCCTGCGCCAACTGGCCAACGAAGTCGAAGCCCTTGAGCAACTATGGGGCGCGGACCTGGGTGAAGCCTGCATCCTCGGCAGCGTCGCCACCCAGCACATCTACGGCTTGCTGTTTCGTGTGCTGTGGCCGCTGTGCGCCGGGCGTCCATTCCTGCGCAAGCAACTGGCCTTCCCGGAAGACCTGCAACGCGCCAGCCGCGAGCACCCGGCCTTCGTCTGGGTCGCCAGTCCGGCGCTGCTCAAACGCATGGGCGACAACCTCGATTGGCCAGCCCTGAGCGTCGTGCGCCGGGTGTTTTCGTCCGGTGGCGCACTGCCGGCTGACGCCGCACAAAGCCTGCATCAACGCTTGGGACAGTGGCCGACGGAAATCCTCGGCAGCTCGGAAACCGGCGGCATTGCCTGGCGTCAGGGCGAACCGTTGTGGCAGCCGTTTGCCGGCGTCGAGTTGAGCCAGGACAGCGACGGCGCCTTGCTGATCGCTTCGCCCTACCTGCCCGCCGGGCATGTCGAACACACCGCCGATGCGGCGCGTATTCAGGCCGATGGCCGCTTTGAATTGCTCGGACGGCTCGACCGGATCGTCAAACTCGAAGAAAAACGTATTTCCCTGCCGATGCTTGAACAGGCGCTGATGGCCCACGACTGGGTCGCCGAAGCGCGTCTGGGCGTGGTGCAGGAAAACCGCGCGTCCCTCGGCGCCCTGCTGGTGCTCAGCGAATCCGGCCTGTTTGCCTTGCGCGAACATGGTCGACGCAGCCTGACCGAAACCTTGCGCCGTCATCTCGGCGACCATTGCGAAGCCCTGGCCCTGCCCCGCCGCTGGCGTCTGCTACGACAACTGCCGCTGACCTCACAGGGCAAATTGCCTCAAGCCGACGTCGAAGCCTTGCTGTTGGCGCCACGGCCAAAAGCACCGGAAATCCTGGAGCAGGCCGAAACCGAGGGCGAATGGAACCTGCAATTGAGCGTTCCGCCGGATCTGGCCTACTTCAGCGGCCACTTCCCCAAGGCCCCGGTACTGCCGGGCGTGGTGCAGGTCCAATGGGCGCTGAACCTGGGTCGGCAACTGCTGAACCTGCCCGGCGCGTTCGCCGGCATGGAAGTGCTGAAATTCCAGCAACTGGTGCGCCCCGGCGATGAAATCCAGTTGCACCTGCGCTTCGACCCGGAGCGCGGCAAGTTGTATTTCGCCTATCGCAACGACACCGCCACCTGCTCCAGCGGGCGGATTCTGCTGGGGACTGGCGATGCATAATCCTTGCGCAGTGATCCCGGTCTACAACCACGAAACCGCCATCGGCACGGTGGTCGACGCCCTGCTCGCCGAGGATCTGCCGTGCATTCTGGTGGACGACGCCAGCAGCAAATCCTGCGCGGCGGTGCTGGACGCGCTGGCCGAGCGCGAGCGGGTTCATCTGGTGCGCCTCACTGCCAATCAGGGCAAGGGCGGCGCGGTGATGACCGGTCTGCGTGAAGCCGCGCGGCTCGGCTTCAGCCATGCCTTGCAGGTCGACGCCGACGGTCAGCATGACTTGCAGGATGTCGCGCGTTTCATCGAAGAATCCCGCGCTCACCCCAAGTCGCTGATCTGCGGTTATCCGCTGTACGACGCCAGCGTGCCCAAGGGCCGTTTGTATGCGCGCTACCTGACCCACGTGATGGTGTGGATCAACACCCTGTCGCTGCAGATTCGCGACTCGATGTGCGGCTTCCGCGTGTATCCGCTGGAACCGACGCTGGGCGTGATCGACTCGGCGCGGATCGGCAAGCGCATGGATTTCGACTCGGACATTCTGGTGCGCCTGGCGTGGCGCAATCAGCCGATGCGCTGGTTGCAGACCAGCGTGCATTACCCGCTGGACGGCGTGTCGCACTTTCGCCTGTTCTACGACAACGTGCTGATCTCGAGCATGCACACGCGCCTGTTCTTCGGCATGTTGCTGCGCTTGCCCGTGATCCTCTGGCGACGGTGGCGCGCATGACCGTCGAGACCGACAAGAAGCACTGGGCCGACCGCGAAGAGCGCGGCAGTTTCCTGCTGATGAAATTCACCGCGTTCGCCGCCAAGGTCCTTGGTCGACGCCTGCTGAGTCCGTTGCTGTACGGCATCGTCCTGTACTTTTTCCTGTTCGGCCGCACTGCGCGGCGCAGTGCCTGGCAGTATCAGCAGCGCCTCGCCGACTGGAGCGGTCGCCACGAACTGCGCCCGACCCGGTGGCGAGTATTCCGCCAGTTCATGGCATTCGCCGATTCGCTGCTCGACAAGCTCGACGTGTGGAACGGCAAGCTGAAGATCGAGCAGATCGAAATCATCGACCCGGCGCTGTTGCGCAACCAGTTGCGCGGCAGTCGCGGGCAAATGCTGGTGGGCGCGCATCTGGGCAACCTCGAAGTGTGCCGGGCGCTGGCGGAGCTGGGCGAGAAAGTCACGATGAACGTGCTGGTGCACACCAAGCACGCCGAGCAATTCAATCGCCTGCTGGGCGAGGCCGGGGCGACCAATCTTCGACTGATTCAGGTCAGCGAGCTGGACCCGGTGATCATGCTGCAACTGCACGAACGCCTGGAGCGCGGCGAGTGGCTGGCGATTGCCGGCGACCGCGTGCCGCTGCATGGCGGGCGCAGCGTGACCGTGGACTTCCTTGGCCACCCGGCGCCGTTCCCGCAAGGGCCGTGGCTGCTGGCCGGCCTGCTTAAATGCCCGGTCAACCTGCTGATGTGCCTCAAGCAACCTGACGGCCACTATCGCCTGACTCTCGAGCCGTTCGCCGACGCTGTGGTGTGGTCACGCCGCGAGCGCGAACAGGTCATTCATCAGTGGGCCACCCGCTATGCGCAACGCCTGAGTCACTATTGCCTCGAAGCACCGTGCCAATGGTTCAACTTTTACCCATTCTGGAAAACCGATGACAACGCCAACTCCTGAGCCGGTCACCTTCGGCGAACGCCCTCTGCGCATCGAAGACGTGCTGGCCCTGGCCAACCGTCAGGCGCCCGTGCAGTTGCAGAGCGACGCGCCTTATCGCGAACGCATCGCCAAGGGCGCGCGGTTCCTCGATTCGCTGCTGGACAAGGAAGGCGTGATCTACGGCGTGACCACCGGTTACGGCGATTCCTGCGTGGTCGCAGTGCCGTTGCATCACGTCGAGGCGCTGCCGCGTCATCTCTACACGTTCCACGGTTGCGGGCTGGGCAAACTGCTCGATGCCCAGGCCACCCGCGCGGTGCTGGCGGCGCGTTTGCAGTCGCTGTGCCACGGCGTGTCCGGGGTGCGCATCGAATTGCTGGAACGCCTGCATGCCTTCCTTGAACACGACATTTTGCCGCTGATCCCCGAAGAAGGTTCGGTGGGCGCCAGCGGCGACCTGACGCCGTTGTCCTACGTCGCCGCAACCCTGTCCGGCGAGCGTGAAGTGATGTTCCGTGGCGAACGCCGCCAGGCCGCCGATGTGCATCGCGAACTGGGCTGGACACCATTGGTGCTGCGCCCGAAAGAAGCGCTGGCATTGATGAACGGCACCGCCGTGATGACCGGTCTGGCCTGCCTGGCTTACGCCCGCGCCGATTACCTGCTGCAACTGGCCACCCGCATCACCGCGCTGAACGTGGTGGCGCTGCAAGGCAATCCTGAACACTTCGACGAGCGCCTGTTCGCCGCCAAGCCGCATCCGGGGCAGATGCAGGTCGCCGCGTGGCTGCGCAAGGATCTGGCGATCGACGCACCGACCGCTCCGCTGCACCGTTTGCAGGATCGTTACTCACTGCGCTGCGCACCGCATGTGTTGGGCGTGTTGGCTGACAGCCTGAACTGGCTGCGTTCGTTCATCGAGACCGAACTCAACAGCGCCAACGACAACCCGATCATCGACGCCGAAGCCGAGCGCGTGCTACACGGCGGGCACTTCTACGGCGGACATATCGCGTTCGCCATGGACAGCCTGAAAAACCTCGTGGCCAACGTCGCCGACCTGCTCGACCGACAACTCGCGCTGCTGGTGGACGAGCGTTACAACCACGGTTTGCCGAGCAACCTGTCCGGCGCCAGCGCCGACCGCGCGATGCTCAACCACGGCTTCAAGGCCGTGCAGATCGGCGCCAGTGCCTGGACCGCCGAAGCGTTGAAAAACACCATGCCGGCCAGCGTATTCTCGCGCTCCACCGAGTGCCACAACCAGGACAAGGTGAGCATGGGCACCATCGCCGCCCGCGACGCCATTCGTGTGCTGGAGCTGACCGAACAGGTCGCCGCCGCCACGTTGCTGGCGGCCAATCAAGGCGTATGGCTGCGCGGCCGCGATGAAGATGCACGACCACTGCCGCCATCGCTGGCCGCCATGCACGAGCAACTGGCCCGGGACTTCCCGCCGGTGATCGAAGACCGTGCCCTGGAAGGTGAATTGCGCCTGTGCCTGCAACGCATCGCCGAGCAACACTGGAGGCTGCATGCGTAGTGCCGGAGTGCTTCACGCCGATACGGAAATCCTCGTGCCGTTCTTTGACGTCGACACCATGCACGTCGTCTGGCACGGCCATTACGTGAAATACCTGGAAGTGGCGCGCTGTGCACTGCTCGACAAGATCGGCCACAACTACAACCAGATGGTCGACTCGGGCTATGCCTGGCCGGTGATCGACCTGCAACTGCGCTACGTGCGCGGCGCGGTGTTCGGTCAGCGGCTGAACGTGCGCGCCAGTCTGGTGGAGTGGGAAAACCGCCTGAAGATTCACTACCTGATCACCGATGCCGAGACCGGTGAACGCCTGACCCGCGCCAGCTCGGTGCAGGTGGCGGTCGAGATGAGCAGCCGGGAGATGCAACTGGCCTCGCCGAAAGTCTTCACCGATGCCGTGGAAAGGATGCTGCGATGAATGTGTTGTTGAAATCCTTGGGGGCCCTGGCACTGCTGACGCTGTCGTCGCTGGCCAACGCCTTCGACCTGCAACAGTTGAGCGAGCAACTGGCGAAGCCGGACGTGATCCACGGCCAGTTCACCCAGGAAAAACACCTGCGCGCCCTGCCCCAGCCGCTGATCAGCAAAGGCAGTTTTGTCCTCGCCAAAAACCACGGCCTGCTGTGGCTGCTGAAATCCCCGCTGCAACAGGATTACCGCATCAGCGCCAAGGGCATCGCCCGGCGTGACGCCACCGGCTGGCAACTGCTGCCGAACAAGAGCGCCGGGGCCGAGCAGAACCGCTTGTTCCTGGCGGTGCTGCAAGGCGACAGCAGCGGTCTGCAACGGGATTTCGAACTGGCCCTGAGCGGCGATGCGCAGAAATGGCAACTGACCCTGACCCCGCGCTCGGTGCTGCTCAAGCAGGTGTTCAATCAGATCAACATCAGCGGCGGCGCGTTGGTGAACACCATCGAACTGCTGGAAACCCAGGGCGACAGCACCGTGCTGCGCATGCAGGACAGCACCGCCGGCCAACCTCTGAGCGACGCGGAGCAACATGACTTTGCCGAGTGAACGCAGGCTGCCCTGGCTGTTCCTGATCCTGCTGCTGGCGGTTGTCGCACTGGGCGCCTGGCAGTGGCGCGACGGTGCGCCGCTGTCGGCCAACCTGATGGAACTGGTACCCGGCACCCACCCGGACGCCCTCGAACTGCGCGCCGAACAACGCATGCAGGAGCCGCTCAACCGCGACATGCTGGTGCTGGTCGGTCACGCCGATCGCCAGCAAGCGGTCGCCATGGCCCAGACCCTGGGCGAGCAATGGCAGGCCAGCGGGCTGTTCGAAAAGGTCCAGTGGAACCTGCAAGCCGACCTGCCGGCCCTGCGCACGCAGTTGCTGCAAGGGCGGCTGGCGATGCTCTCGGCGGATGACCGACAACTGCTGATAGAACATCCCGACGCCTTTATCCAGCAACGGGTACAGGCACTGTTCGACCCGTTCACCGGGTTCAGTCTGGTGCCGAGTCAGGACGACTGGCTGGGCCTGACCGGGCGCATCCAGAACAGCCAGCCGCAACATGGCGCGGTGCAACTGGACATCGGCAGCGGCGCGTTGATCGCCGACGCCGACGGCAAGAGCTGGGTGCTGCTGCGCGCACGCACCACCGGCAGCGCCTTCGACATGAATCAACCGCTGCAAGTCGCCGCCCTGCTGCAACACAGCCGTGAGCAAGCGGCGAGTGCCGACGTGCAATTGCTGGCCGCCAGCGGCCTGCTGTACGCCGCCAACGGTCAGCAGCAGGCGACCCGGGAAATGACCTGGGTCGGCGGCGGCGCCACCATCGGCATTCTGCTGCTGTTGCTGCTCGCCTTCCGCCGCTGGCGGGTGCTGCTGGCGTTCATTCCGGTGCTGGTCGGCATGCTGTTCGGTGCGGTGGCCTGCGTGGCGCTGTTCGGGCACATGCACGTGATGACGCTGGTGCTCGGTTCCAGCCTGATCGGCGTGGCGGTGGATTACCCGCTGCACTACCTGTCCAAGAGCTGGAGTCTCAAACCTTGGCACAGCTGGCCGGCGTTGCGCCTGACCCTGTCCGGGCTGACGTTGAGCCTGATCACCAGCGCCATCGGTTACCTGGCGCTGGCCTGGACGCCTTTCCCGGCGCTGACCCAGATCGCGGTGTTCTCCGCCGCCGGTTTGCTCGGCGCCTACCTGTCGGCAGTGTGCCTGCTGCCGGCGCTGCTGAAAAACGTCGAACTGCGCCCGGCGCAATGGCAGCTGCAACTGGCCGAGCGTCTGGTGCGGTTGCGGGAAACCCTGCTCGAACACGTCAGGACGCCGGTGTTGCTGGCCCTGCTGATCGCCTTCTGCGTCGGTGGCCTGCTGCAACTGGAGAGCAGGAACGACATTCGCCAGTGGGTCGGCGCGCCGCAACGTCTGACCGATGAGGCGCAGACTATTGCGCGGATTACCGGCTACCAGCCGACCAGCCAGTTCTTCCTGTTGCGCGCCGCCGATCAGCAGCAATTGCTGGAACGGCAAGCGGCCCTGAGCGAGCGGCTGGATCAACTGGTCAACCTCGACAAGTTGCAGGGTTATCTGGCGCTCAATCAACTGGTCAGCCCGCCGGCTCAGCAACAACAAGTGCGTGAAGCGCTGAGCAAGTTGCCGCAGTTCTGGCAGCCGTTGCTGGAAGTCGGCGTGCCGCTGGCGGCGCTGCAAACTGAACTGCAACAGTTGCAGGCCCTGCCCGCCGAGGACATCGATGCAGCACTGGCCGGCCCCCTCGGCGAGCCGTACCGCACGCTGTGGCTGGGGCCGACCGAGGACGGCGTGGCAGCGATGGTCAGCCTGCAAGGCCTGAACAATCCGTCGCTGCTGCGGGTGCAGGCGCTGGACCTGCCCGGCGTGATGCTGGTGGACCGGCTCGGCGATCTGAACAAGGTGTTCGCCCAGACCCAGATCAGCGCCGCTGAGCTGAAACTCGCGTCCTGCGTGTTGATCGTGCTGGTGCTGATCCTGCCGTTCGGTCTTGGTGGCGCCCTGCGAATCGTCGCCCTGCCGCTGCTCGCTGCGCTGTGCAGCCTCGCCAGCCTGGGCTGGCTCGGTCAGCCGCTGACCCTGTTCAGCCTGTTCGGCCTGTTGCTGGTGACGGCGATCAGCGTCGACTACGCGATCCTCATGCGCGAGCAGGTCGGCGGCGCGGCCGTCAGCCTGCTCGGCACCTTGCTCGCGGCCGCCACCACCTGGCTGTCGTTCGGTCTGCTGGCGGTGTCGAGTACGCCGGCGGTGAGTAACTTCGGCTTGTCGGTGAGCCTCGGGCTGGCGTTCAGCTTCATGCTCGCGCCGTGGGCCGGGCGTCAGGCCCACGCGGTTGCCGTCACGGAGCCTTCAGCATGATGGTGGTGACTTTCTGGCTGATGGTCCTGGCGCTGTTTTTCGTCGCCACCCGGGTCGGCCGGCATTTCGGGCTGATCCCGATCGTCAGTCAATTGCTGCTGGCCAGCTTCGGCCTGCCGCTGCTGATGTACTTCTGGATCGAACCGGGCTGGCAACTCAACGGCGCCGAACTGATCGCGCCGGGCTGGCTGAAAAACCTCTACAGCCTGAGCTTCGCCCTCTTGCTGGGGCACATCCTCAGCGACGTGATCGACCTGCGCCTGGACCGTCAGAGCGTGAAGATCGCCCTGCCGAGTTTCGCCGTGCCGTTCACCTGCGGCCTGGCGACGGCGTACTGGCTGTTGCCGACGCAGCCGTGGATCAACTCGCTGGCGATCGGTCTGGTGTTCGCCATCACCGCGATCCCGGTGTTGTACCTGTACCTGCGCCACATCGACTACCCGCCCGCCGCCACCCGGCGTTTGGTGCAGACCGCGATCCTGATCGACCTGACCTGCTGGACCCTGTTCGGCCTCGCCCAGGGCAGCCTGCACCTGAGCAGTCTGCTGATACCGCTGGGGATGGCCTGCGTGCCGGTGCTGCTGCGGGTATTCGGCATACGCCGGCCATTGACCTACAGCCTCGGTTTTTTTGCGCTGCTGGTGCTGGCCGAACACTACAAACTCAACGCGCTGATTTTCGGCATCGGCTATCTGCTGTGCATGGCCGCGCTCAAGGTGCCACTGGTATTGCCGATCCCGGCGCACTGGATGAACCGCTTGCAGACGTGGGTCGCGATTCCGCTGATCCTGACTTTCGGCATCGTCCAGATCGACGTGCACAGCGCCCTCGCCAGCCTCGGCGCCGGGCAATGGGCAGCGCTGCTGCTGTTGCCGGTCGCCAGCAAAATCGTGGGCAACTGGCTCGGCCTCGGCTGGGCCGGCGCGTCGTTCGCAGGCGCCAGTCGCTGGCGCGAAAGCGTGCTGCTGAACATTCGCGGATTGAGCGAAATCGTCTTTCTCAACCTGCTGTTGCAACAACAACTCATCAGCCCGGCGTTGTACTTTGCGCTGATGCTGATGGGTCTGATCGCGACGCTGTTGCCGGCCTTCATCGGCCTGCACCGGGCGTCACTGAACCCTATTGCCGTACCCAGGAGCTCGCGTGCCAATCGTTGAAATGGAATCCCGTCAGGTCGTGATCATCGGCGCCGGCCCCTCCGGCGCCATCGCCGCCGCATTGCTCAAGCGCAAGGGGCACGACGTGCTGGTGATCGAGCGCCAGCATTTCCCGAGGTTCTCCATCGGTGAAAGCCTGCTCTGCCATTGCCTGGATTTCGTCGAAGAAGCCGGCATGCTCGAGGCGGTGAATGCCGCCGGGTTCCAGCGCAAGAACGGCGCGGCATTCGCCTGGGGCGAGCGCTACAGCGCCTTCGATTTTGGTGACACCTTCACCGCCGGCAAGCCCACGACGCTGCAGGTGCAACGCGCCGACTTCGACAAATTGCTGGCCGATCAGGCGGCATTGCAGGGCGCGGAAATCCGCTACGGCGACGCGATTGTCAGCGTCGATTTCGAACGCCCGCGACCGCAGCTGAATGTGCGCCGCGAAGACGGCAGCGAATACCGCGTCGAAGCCGACTTTGTCCTCGATGCCAGCGGTTACGGCCGCGTGTTGTCACGTTTGCTCGACCTGGAAGCACCATCGAATTTCCCGGTTCGCCAGGCCGTCTTCACTCACGTTGAAGACCACATTGATCATCCCGGTTTCGACCGCGAGAAGATCCTTATCACCACCCACCCGCAGCACCGCGATATCTGGTTCTGGTCGATCCCGTTCAGCAACGGTCGCTGCTCGGTGGGCGTGGTGGCTGCCGCTGAACATTTCGCAGGTCGCGACACCGACCTCGACGCCTGCCTGCGCGGTTTCATCGCCGAAACCCCGAGCCTGGCCAAGGTGCTGAAAAACGCCGTGTGGGATACCCCGGCGCGCACTCTCGGCGGCTATGCGGCCAACGTCAAAACCCTGCACGGCCCGGGCTTTGCGCTGCTGGGTAACGCGGCGGAATTTCTCGACCCGGTATTCTCCTCGGGCGTGACCATTGCCATGCGTTCGGCGAGCATGGCCTCCGCTGTGCTGCACCGACAGTTGCAGGGCGAAACCGTGGACTGGCAACGGGAGTTTGCCGAGCCGCTGAAACGCGGGGTCGACACTTTCCGCTGCTACGTCGAAGGCTGGTACGCCGGCACTTTCCAGGACGTGATTTTCCACGAGCAAGGCTCCCCGGAAATCCGCCGCATGATCTGCTCGATCCTCGCCGGCTACGCCTGGGACGAACGCAACCCGTTCGTCAGTGAAGCGCGCCGTCGGCTGAAGACGATCTCCGAACTCTGTGCAAGGGACGACACATGAATTACCTGAGCGACAACTACGTCGAGGAAACCCGCTTCGGCTTCTGGTTCCTGCGCAGCCACACCTGGCAACACCATGTGCTGCGCGTGGCGATCAACGATCTGCGCGGACTGTTCAGCGAATCGTTGCCGGCCAGTCCGGTGCTGCTGGATGCCGGTTGCGGTCAGGGCAAGTCGTTCGGCCACCTGCGCCAGACGTTCGCGCCACAGCGCCTGATCGGCGTCGATGCCGATCCGCACAGCCTGGAATTGAGCGCCGCCGAGGCCGCGCGTCAGGGCTTCGACGTTGAGCTGATCGGCAGCGACTGCGCGACTTTGAATGTCCCGGATTCAAGCGTCGACCTGCTGTTCTGTCACCAGACCTTCCATCATCTGGTGGAGCAGGAAAAGGCCCTCGCCGAGTTCTATCGGGTGCTCAAGCCGGGCGGTTATCTGCTGTTCGCCGAGTCCACCGAGGCTTACATTGATACGTGGGTGATTCGCTGGCTGTTCCGTCATCCGATGCACGTGCAAAAGAGCGCGGCGCAGTACCTGGAGATGATTCGCCAGCAGGGTTTCGAGTTCGCCGAACAGAACGTTTCGTACCCGTACCTGTGGTGGAGCCGGTCGAAGGATTTCGGTCTGCTCGAGCGTTTTGGTCTGCGCCAGCCCAAGCCCTTTGGCCAGCGGGAAGAAACCCTGGTCAACGTGGTGGCCCGCAAACCCTTCAACGAGGCTGTCTGATGTTGCGTGTTCTGCTGCTCGCCTGCGTTTTGCTGCTCGGTGCCTGCGCCAGTCAGGCGCCGCTGCCGGCCGGCAACCCGAGCCTGCCGCTGCCGATGCAGCTGCATATCGAGCGCCACCTGGCCGGGCAACAGCAAGACTGGTTGCTGGTGATCCAGCGCGAAGGGCCCGGCATCCGCTGGTCGATGATGGATCCGCTGGGCATTCCCCAGGCGCGTCAGCAGTTGATCGACGGGCACTGGCAGGCCGACGGCCTGCTGCCGCCCAACCCGGAAGCCCGGGAGTTGTTCGCCGCGCTGCTGTTCGCCCTGACCCCTGCGGGCGAGCTGTCGCGCAACTACCCCGACGCGCAGCAACAGGGCGGCCAACGTTCCCTGCCGGCGCGCTGGGACATCCGTTACACCCAACCCTTGAGCTTCGAATTGAACCTGCCACAAGGCCCACACTATCGCGTAACGCCACTCGGTGAACCGACGTCATGACCGCCTACCTCAATGCCCTCGGCGTGATCTGCGCCCTGGGGCGCGACAAGCAAGCCGTGGCACGCAACCTGTTTGCCGGCGACTGCTCGGGCATGCGCCGCGAGTCCGGCTGGGTGCCGGAGCGCGAGCTGCCGGTGGCCGCCGTGCACGGCGATCTGGCGCCGATTCCCGAAGCGCTGGCCGACCAGCGCAGCCGCAACAATCAACTGTTGCTGGAAGCCGCGTTGCAGATTCGCGATGACATCGAGCACGCGATCCAGACTTACGGCCGCGAGCGCATCGGCGTGGTGCTCGGCACCAGCACTTCGGGCATCGACGAGGCCAGCCGTGGCCTGGCGCACTACATTCGCGACCAGCAGTTCCCGGCCGATTACGATTACCGGCAACAGGAACTCGGCGCCCCGGCGAATTTCCTCGCCGACTGGCTGCAACTGAGCGGCCCGACCTATGTCATTTCCACCGCCTGCACTTCCAGCGCACGCGCGCTGATGAGCGCCCGACGCCTGCTCGATCTGGGCCTGTGCGACGCGGTGCTGTGCGGCGGTGTCGACAGCCTGTGCAAACTGACCCTCAACGGTTTCAGTGCGCTGGAAGCGGTCTCGGACGAGCGCTGCAATCCGTTTTCCGCCAACCGCAACGGCATCAACATCGGCGAAGCGGCGGTGCTGTTCGTGATGAGCAAAGAGCGCGGTGCAGGGCCGGGCATTGCCCTGCTCGGCGCGGGCGCCAGCTCCGACGCGCACCACATTTCCGCACCGGAGCCGACCGGCCGTGGCGCGCTGCAATCGATGCAAAAAGCCCTCGATCAAGCCCACTTGCAGGCCGGTGACATCAGCTACCTGAACCTGCACGGCACCGCGACCCAGCACAACGACGCCATGGAAAGCCTGGCCGTCGACGCGCTGTTTGCCGAAGGCGTGCCGTGTTCCTCGACCAAACCGATGACCGGCCACACCCTCGGTGCCGCCGGCGCACTGGAAGCGGCGTTCTGCTGGTTGAGCCTGAGTGCCGACAACCCCGACCACGCCTTGCCGCCGCACATCTGGGACGGCCAGGCCGACCCGGCATTGCCAGCGCTGAAGTGGGTGACCGCAAGCGAGCGCCTGGCGTCCATTGCACCGCGCTACCTGATGAGCAACTCGTTTGCCTTCGGTGGCAATAACGTCAGCCTGATTATCGGAGACGCCCCATGAGCCACTGGCCGCTCGCCGAACTGCTGCCCCACGCTGGCGACATGATCCTGATCGACCGGATCCTGAGCTTTGACGACGAACAGATCCACACCACCCTCACCGTCCGGCCCGGCGGCCTGTTCAGCCTGCCCGACGGCAGCCTGCCGGCCTGGGTCGGCGTCGAGTTGATGGCACAAAGCGTCGCCGCGTTCGCCGGCTGCCATGCGCGGCAGAAAGGCAACCCGGTGGAGCTGGGCTTTCTGCTCGGCACACGCAAGTTCGAATGCAATGTCGCAGCCTTTCCGGTTGGCAGCGAACTGACCATCCATGGCCTGCGCTCGCTGGAAGACGACAACGGCATGGGCGTATTTGAATGCCATATCAACGCGCCCGGCATCGAGGCCAGCGCCCGGCTGAACGTGTTCCGCCCGCCCCAGGCAGCGGACTATCTAGAGCAATCCAAGGAGTCGAACGATGACTGAATCAATACTGGTCACCGGCTCCAGCCGTGGCATCGGCCGCGCCATTGCCCTGCGCCTGGCCAGTGCCGGCCACGATATCGTCCTGCATTGCCGCAGCGGCGTAGCGGAAGCGCAAGCAGTGAAAGCCGAAGTCGAAGCGCTCGGCCGCACCGCGCGCATCCTGCAATTCGACGTGGCGGATCGCGAAACCTGCAAAGCCATCCTCGAAGCCGACGTTGAAGCCCACGGCGCCTACTACGGCGTGGTGCTCAATGCCGGCCTGACCCGCGACGGCGCCTTTCCGGCACTGAGCGACGACGACTGGGACGTGGTGCTGCGCACCAACCTCGACGGTTTCTACAACGTCCTGCACCCGGTGATGATGCCGATGATCCGCCGCCGCGCCGCGGGTCGCATCGTTTGCATCACCTCAGTCTCGGGGCTGATCGGCAACCGTGGCCAGGTCAATTACAGCGCGTCGAAAGCGGGCGTGATCGGCGCCGCGAAAGCCTTGGCGATCGAACTGGCCAAGCGCAAGATCACGGTGAATTGCGTTGCGCCGGGCCTGATCGACACGGCGATGCTGGATGAAAACGTGCCGGTGGAAGAACTGATGAAAATGATCCCCGCACAACGCATGGGCACGCCTGAAGAGGTGGCCGGTGCGGTGAATTTCCTGATGTCGGCGGAAGCGTCGTACATCACCCGCCAGGTGCTGGCGGTCAACGGAGGCTTGTGCTGATGAAGCGCGTTGTCGTCACCGGCATGGCCGGCATTACCTCGCTGGGCAGCGACTGGGACACCATCGCCGGCAATTTCGCCGCCAACCGCAGCGGCATTCGCCGGATGGACGAGTGGGATCGCTTCAGCGAACTCAACACACGCCTGGCCGGGCCCATCGATGATTTCCAGGTGCCGGCGCACTGGACCCGCAAACAGCTGCGCAGCATGGGCCGTGTTTCGCGGCTGGCCGTCGGCGCGGCGGAAAAAGCGCTGGCCGATGCCGGCCTGCTCGGCGACGAGTCGATCAAGGACGGGCGCATGGGCGTGGCCTGCGGTTCGTCCACCGGCAGCACCGACGAGATCAAGGCGTTCGGCAACATGCTGCTCAACTCGGTGGCCGAGGGCCTCAACGCCAACTCCTACGTGCGGATGATGCCGCACACCACGGCAGCGAACATCAGCATCTTCTTCGGCCTCACTGGCCGCTTGATCCCGACCTCCAGCGCCTGCACCAGCGGCAGCCAGGGCATCGGTTATGCCTACGAGGCGATCAAGTTCGGACGCCTGCCGCTGATGCTCGCCGGTGGCGCCGAAGAACTGTGCCCGACCGAAGCCATGGTGTTCGACGCGCTGTACGCCACCAGCCTGAAAAACGACGCGCCGCACACCTCGCCACGCCCGTACGACAAGGGCCGCGACGGTCTGGTGATCGGCGAGGGCGGCGGCATGCTGGTGCTTGAAGAACTGGAACACGCCCTGGCACGCGGGGCGCACATTCACGCCGAAATCGTCGGTTTCGGCAGCAACGCCGACGGCCAGCACACCACCCGCCCCGAACAAGTCACCATGCGCCGGGCAATGGAACTGGCGCTGGAAGATGCAGGCCTGGCGCCGGACGTCATCGGCTACGTCAACGGCCACGGCACCGCCACCGAACAGGGCGATGTCGCCGAAACTCTGGCCACCAGTGCGCTGTTCGGCGAACGCATGCCGATCAGTTCGCAAAAGAGCTTCCTGGGCCACACCCTCGGCGCCTGCGGGGCGCTGGAGTCGTGGTTCAGCATCGAGATGCTCAACCGCGACCTGTACGTGCACACGCTCAACCTCGACGAAGTCGATCCGCACTGCGGCAAGCTCGACTACCTGCGCGGCGAATTCCGGCAGATGAGCCACGAATACGTGATGAACAACAATTTCGCTTTCGGCGGGGTCAACACCTCGCTGATTTTCCGTCGCTGGCCCCAACCGAATTAATCCAGGTCAAGGAGACCTCCATGCACTTCAAGAAACTCGCTGCCACCCTGATCATCTGCGCCATGCCGGCCGTCAGCCAGGCCCGTGACACGGCGGTGTACCTGCCGTTCGACAAGGCCGTCGCCGAAGCGACCCGCACCGGCAAGATCGACGGCAGCGTGAAGTTCTATCTGGCGGGCAACGCCCCGGCCGGCAAGGTCACTGTCGTCAGCCCCGGCGCCGTGACCAACAAGAAGACCAACGCCTTCAACAAGACCGACCAGGAAGCCTGCGAGTGGGTCGTGCAATCGGCGATCATCAGCCTGCACCAGGCCGCAAAAAACGCCGGCGCCAACGCCGTGACCAACATCGTCAGCTTCTACAAGAGCAACGAGCGCAAGGATGCGAAAACCTACGAATGCCACGCGGGCGCCATCATGGCGGGCGTAGCGTTGAAGGGCGATCTGGCGACGGTTCAGTAACGGCCGGAAACGACAAAGGGCGCCTTTCGGCGCCCTTTCACAAACAGGTTGGCTTGTCATCGCCTCTCACCTGTCTGGCTCTGCGATGGCTGGTTGCCCAGGATCCTCAGAGTCTCACAAGCCCCTTTCGGGAACGCCGGCAGTATTGCCTGAAACCTCATGCCGAGCAACGGCTGGCATTTGGCTTCGATGCGCCACTTCCGTTGCCATCACAGTCCCAACGCCCGTCTGACCGCAGTTTTAATGGCGTGAAACTCGTCTGTTGCAAGATGTGAGATCAGGTAAATGCGCTTGCCTTGCCGATCCCGGCTTTTGATCCGATCAAGCCGCGAGAGACTGACCGTGGCAATCATGTCGCACTTTGCCCAACAGGTCGGGCTGGCTCCCTGAAGGTGACTTGCAAGTTCGAGATGGTGCCCGAGCATGCAATCAGAGGCGGTAGTACTTAGCGGCACCACTGTTACCAACAGGCTGTTGGTTCGATGTTTACGTATCACAACAACAGGTCTGACTTTGACCATCTCGGGGATTTCATAACCCCTGAAATCGCAAATCAAAACGCTGCCCTCCTTAGGCTGATATCGAAGTGGCATCCGTGACACTCGTTTGAAAAAGAACTGATTTTGCGCAACAACGGCCATATTCCCTACGACAGTTCCGTTACTCGAAATGTACGGAGTCGAGCCAACCAAACCTGTTCACCACAACTACACTCGCTCAAACAGGCCAATACACAGTGCCTGCCGGAAGGGCGAGCCCGGTCGGTCAAGTACTCGCGGTTCTCTTTCACCGTCAAGGAGACGACCATGCAAGCGAAAGCCCTGATCACCGCCGCCCTTCTCGGCCTGCTCCCCAGTGCCAGCCACGCCACCAATCTGATGTACATGCCGTTCGAAACAGTCGTGTCGGATGCAATGCGCGCCGGGCGGCTGGATGGCAGTGTGAAGTTTTATCTGGTCGGCAACGGGCCTCAGGGCACTCAGCGGTTGTTGCGGCGCGGGGTGGTCAGCGATTTGAAGACCAACGGCTTCAACAAGAGCGATCACGACTCCTGCGAGTGGGTGTTGCAGTCGAATCTGATTGCGCTGCAGGCCGAGGCCAAGCGTGTCGGGGCGAATGCGGTGACCAACATCGTCAGCTACTACGACCAGCATGTGCGCAAGGATCTGAACACTTACGAATGTCGCGCCGGCATCTTTGTGACGCGAGTGGCGTTGAAGGGTGATCTGGTGCGGCTGCCCTGATCAACCGGCTTCAAGCTTGCGCGTGAGCAGTTCGACAAACGCCTTGGCCATCGGTGATTTCTGGTCTTTGCGCTGCACCAGCCACACCGCCGTCACGGCTTCGGGATCGAGCAGCGGTCGGTAGACCACGCCGTCGATGCGCATCCGCTGATACGACGCCGGCATGACCGACACGCCCAGACCCGCTGCCACCAGGCCGATGATGGTCATGGCTTCACCGGCCCCCTGGGCGAAGTGCGGGCTGAACCCGGCATCGCGGGCCAGACTGATCAACTGCGAATACAGACCACTGCCGTAGCTGCGCGGGAAGAACACGAACGGCTCGAGGGCCAGCGCCGAGAGGAACAGCCCCTCTTCAGAGCCCTGCGCCAACGGATGTTTGGAGCTGAGCACGGCCACCAGCGGCTCGCGCATCAGTTCGACCACGCTGAGCGAATCCGGCAGGCCCAGCGGGCGCATGATGCCGACCTCGATCGATTCGTCCACCAACGCATCGGCCACCATGGTGCTGCTCATCTCGCGCAGGTTCAGGTGCACGGCCGGGAAACGCTGGCGGAAGGAAAAAATTGCCTGGGGAATGGTCGAGTTGAACGGCGCCGAAGAGGTGAAACCGATCTTCAACTCTCCCAGCTCGCCGAGCTGTGCACGGCGGGCCACGTCGGCCGCTTTATCGACTTGTGCGAGCACCAGCCGTGCTTCCTCCAGAAACAACCGCCCGGCCTCGCTGAGCTCGACCCGACGATTGGTACGCTCGAACAGTCGCGCGCCGACTTCCTGTTCCAGTGCCTGGATCTGCTGGCTCAGCGGTGGCTGGGAGATGCCCAGTACCTGCGCGGCGCGGCCGAAGTGCAGTTCTTCGGCGACGGCGATGAAGTAGCGCAGATGACGCAATTCCATGAACACCCCATTAGGTCGTGAAAGCTATCAAACAGGTCGAACAATATATTGGATAGAAACATTAGCCAGCTATATGATTTTTTCATTGCCTGCCTGCCCGCGCCCTCCGAGGTCTGATGTGAAAACCGCCGTCGCTCCACTGGCCCATGAAGTCCCGCCCGCTTCGGCGGACGATGTGCTGACCGAGCTGCAAGAGATCTACATCGAGAAAGGCACGCCCGCGTTCATGCGCACGGTGCTCGCGCTGTTCAGTGGCGGCTTCGCCACCTTCGCCCTGCTGTACTGCGTGCAGCCGATGATGCCGCTGCTGTCCCACGAGTATTCGATCAACGCTGCGCAGAGCAGCCTGATCCTGTCGGTGGCCACCGGCATGCTGGCGTTCGGTCTGCTGATCACCGGCCCGATTTCCGATCGGGTCGGGCGCAAACCGGTGATGGTCGCCGCGCTGTTTGCTGCTGCGCTATGCACCATCGCCAGTTCGATGATGCCGAGCTGGCACGGCGTGCTGATCATGCGTGCGCTGATCGGGCTGTCATTGAGTGGCCTGGCGGCGGTGGCGATGACGTACCTGAGCGAGGAAATCCATCCGCAGCACATCGGGCTGGCGATGGGTTTGTACATCGGCGGCAACGCGATTGGCGGCATGAGCGGGCGGTTGATCACCGGTGTGCTGATCGACTTCGTCAGCTGGCACACAGCGATGATGGTGATCGGCGGCCTGGCGCTGATTGCGGCGGCGGTGTTCTGGAAAATCCTGCCGGAATCGCGCAACTTCCGCTCCCGCTCGCTGCATCCGCGCAGCCTGCTCGACGGCTTCACCATGCACTTTCGCGATGCCGGCCTGCCGTTGCTGTTCCTCGAAGCGTTCGTGCTGATGGGCGCGTTCGTCACGTTGTTCAACTACATCGGTTATCGCCTGCTGGCCGAGCCGTACCACATGGATCAAGTGTTTGTAGGGCTGCTGTCGGTGGTGTACCTGTCGGGTATCTACAGCTCGGCGAAAATCGGTTCGCTGGCCGACAAACTGGGCCGCCGCAAAGTGCTGTGGGCGACCATCGCGCTGATGTTCGCCGGCCTCGCCCTGACCATGTTCACACCGCTGCCGCTGGTGATCATCGGCATGCTGATCTTCACCTTCGGCTTCTTCGCCGCGCACTCGGTCGCCAGCAGCTGGATCGGCCGCCGGGCGCTCAAGGCCAAGGGCCAGGCGTCGTCGTTGTACCTGTTCAGCTATTACGCCGGGTCGAGCATCGCCGGGACGGCCGGCGGAGTGTTCTGGCACCTTGCCGGGTGGAACGGGATCGGCCTGTTCATCGGCGCGCTGTTGCTGGTGGCGCTGTTGGTGGCGTTGAAGCTGGCGAAGCTGCCGCCGCTCGGTGGCGTCAAAGCCTGATTCACACCCACAAAAAACGCCCGGCATAAGCCGGGCGTTTTTGTTTTCTACCTTTAGCGCTGAGCGCCGATTACTCGTGATACTGCGCCGACAACTCATGCACCGCACGCAGGAACGCGCCGGCGTGTTCCGGGTCGACTTCCGGGGTGATGCCGTGGCCGAGGTTGAACACATGGCCGCTGCCTTTACCGTAGCTGGCGAGGATGCGTCCGACTTCGGTGCGGATCGCTTCAGGTTTGGCGTACAGCACGGTCGGGTCCATGTTGCCTTGCAGCGCGACCTTGTCGCCGACGCGGGCGCGGGCGTTGCCGATGTCGCAGGTCCAGTCCAGACCCAGTGCGTCGGCGCCGGCGTCGGCGATGCTTTCCAGCCACAGGCCGCCGTTCTTGGTGAAGAGGATCACCGGCACCTTGCGACCGTCGTGCTCGCGGATCAGGCCGCTGACGATTTTCTTCATGTAGGCCAGGGAGAATTCCTGATACGCCGCCGCCGACAGGTTGCCGCCCCAGGTATCGAAGATCTGCACCGCTTGCGCGCCGGCCTGGATCTGGCCGTTCAAGTAAGAAGTCACCGACTGCGCCAGCTTGTCCAGCAGCAGGTGCATGGCTTGCGGGTTGTCGTAGAGCATCGCCTTGGTCTTGCGGAAGTCTTTCGACGAGCCGCCTTCGACCATGTACGTGGCGAGGGTCCACGGGCTCCCGGAGAAACCGATCAGCGGTACACGGCCGTTCAGCTCGCGGCGGATGGTGCTGACCGCGTCCATCACATAACCGAGATCTTTGTGCGGATCCGGGATCGGCAGGGCTTCGATGTCGGCCAGGGTGCTGACGACTTTCTTGAAGCGCGGACCTTCACCGGTCTCGAAGTACAGGCCCTGGCCCATGGCATCGGGAATGGTGAGGATGTCGGAGAACAGGATCGCCGCGTCCAGTTGCGGATAGCGGTCCAGCGGTTGCAGCGTGACTTCGCAGGCGAATTCCGGATTCATGCACAGGCTCATGAAATCACCGGCCTGGGCGCGGCTGGCGCGGTATTCCGGCAGGTAGCGGCCGGCCTGGCGCATCATCCACACAGGGGTGACGTCTACGGGTTGCTTGAGCAGGGCGCGGAGGAAACGGTCGTTCTTCAGGGCAGTCATGTCGGCATCCGGAAAAAAAGTGCGGGCATTTTCTCAGAGCGCGACGCAAAAGGCACGGATGCAGGTCAGCCTTTTGTCTATCGGGTCAATTTGTCGCGTTTTTTTCACAGAAGATCGTTCCCACGCTCCGCGTGGTAACGCCGCCAGTGACGCTCCGCGTCACGCCTTTTGGGACGCAGAGCGTCCCGGGAGGCATTCCCACGCAGACGGTTCGACGCCTCGACGTGGGAACGATCATTGGCTCAGGATGAGGGTTTAGACGCCCAGGTAATCCAGAATCCCTTCAGCTGCATTGCGGCCTTCGAAGATCGCCGTCACCACCAGGTCGGAACCGCGCACCATGTCGCCACCGGCGAAGATTTTCGGGTTGCTGGTCTGGTGCTTGTACTGACCTTGCTCAGGCGCAACGACGCGGCCCTGGCTGTCGGTCTGGATCTCGAACTGCTCGAACCACGGCGCCGGGCTCGGACGGAAACCGAAAGCGATGACCACGGCGTCGGCCGGGATGATCTCTTCGGAGCCCGGGATCGGCTCGGGGCTGCGACGGCCACGGGCGTCCGGTTCGCCGAGACGGGTCTCGACCACTTTCACGCCTTCGACCTTGTCTTCGCCGACGATGGCGATCGGCTGGCGGTTGTAGAGGAATTTCACGCCTTCTTCCTTGGCGTTTTTCACCTCTTTGCGCGAGCCGGGCATGTTCGCTTCGTCACGACGATAAGCGCAGGTCACCGACTTGGCGCCCTGGCGGATCGACGTGCGGTTGCAGTCCATCGCCGTGTCGCCACCGCCCAGCACCACTACCTTCTTGCCTTTCATGTCGACGAAATCTTCCGGCGACTTTTCAAAGCCCAGGTTGCGGTTGACGTTGGCGATCAGGAAGTCCAGCGCGTCATAAACGCCCGGCAGATCTTCACCGGCAAAACCGCCTTTCATGTAGGTGTAGGTGCCCATGCCCATGAACACGGCATCGTATTCGGCGAGCAGTTGCTCCATGGTCACGTCCTTGCCGACCTCGGTGTTGAGGCGGAATTCGATGCCCATGCCGGTGAAGACTTCGCGGCGATTGCTCAGCACGGTCTTCTCAAGCTTGAACTCGGGGATGCCGAAGGTCAGCAGACCGCCGATTTCCGGGTTCTTGTCGAACACCACCGGGGTCACGCCACCACGCACCAGCACGTCGGCACAACCGAGGCCCGCCGGGCCTGCACCGATGATCGCGACACGCTTGCCGGTCGGTTTGACCTTGGACATGTCCGGGCGCCAGCCCATGGCGAACGCGGTGTCGGTGATGTACTTCTCGACCGAACCGATGGTCACCGCACCGAAACCGTCGTTGAGGGTGCAGGCACCCTCGCACAGACGATCCTGCGGGCACACCCGGCCACAGACTTCCGGCAGAGTGTTGGTCTGGTGCGACAGCTCGGCGGCCTGGAGGATGTTGCCCTCGGCCACCAGCTTTAGCCAGTTCGGAATGAAGTTGTGCACCGGGCACTTCCATTCGCAATACGGGTTGCCGCAACCCAGGCAGCGGTGGGCCTGGTCGGCCGACTGCTGGGGTTTGAACGGTTCGTAGATTTCCACGAACTCTTTCTTGCGTTGACGCAACAGTTTCTTCTTCGGATCCTTGCGCCCGACATCGATGAACTGGAAGTCGTTATTCAGACGTTCAGCCATTGTTAAAACCTCATCAAACTCTTCAGGCGCATATCACTGCGGGTTGGCACGGGTGCTGGAAAGCAACGACTTCAGGTTGGCAGCCTTCGGCTTGACCAGCCAGAAACGACGCAGGTAGTCATCGAGGTTCTCGGCGAGCTCACGACCCCACTCGCTGTCGGTTTCCGCGACGTACTCGTTCAGCACGTTCTGCAGGTGGCTGCGATAGGCTTCCATCGCCTCGCCGCTGATCCGCTGGATTTCCACCAGTTCGTGGTTGACCCGGTCAACGAAGGTGTTGTCCTGATCGAGCACGTAGGCGAAACCGCCGGTCATGCCAGAGCCGAAGTTGTAACCGGTCTTGCCCAGAACGCAGACAAAACCACCGGTCATGTACTCACAGCAGTGATCGCCAGTGCCTTCCACGACCGTGTGGGCACCGGAGTTGCGCACAGCGAAACGCTCGCCTGCGGTGCCGGCGGCGAACAGCTTGCCGCCCGTGGCGCCGTACAGGCAGGTGTTGCCGATGATGGCGCTTTCCTGAGTCTTATAAACGCTGCCCTTCGGCGGCACGATGGTCAGCTTGCCACCGGTCATGCCTTTGCCGACGTAGTCGTTGGCGTCGCCTTCCAGGTACATGTTCAGACCGCCGGCGTTCCACACGCCGAAGCTCTGACCGGCAGTGCCCTTGAAGCGGAAGGTGATCGGCGCTTTGGCCATGCCCTGGTTGCCGTGCTTGCGCGCGATTTCGCCGGAGATCCGTGCGCCGATCGAACGGTCGCAGTTGCAGATATCCAGATCGAATTCGGCGCCGCTGAGGTCGTTGATCGCCGACGTCGCCATCTCGACCATTTTCTCGGCCAACAGGCCCTGGTCGAAGGGCGGGTTGCGCTCGACGCCGCAGAACTGAGGTTTGTCCGCCGGGATGTGGTCGCTGCCCAGCAGCGGAGTCAGATCCAGGTGATGTTGCTTGGCGGTCTGGCCTTCGAGGATTTCCAGCAGATCGGTACGGCCGATCAGCTCTTCGAGGGAACGCACGCCCAGCTTGGCCAGCCACTCACGGGTTTCTTCGGCGACGTAGGTGAAGAAGTTCACCACCATGTCGACGGTGCCGATGTAGTGATCCTTGCGCAACTTCTCGTTCTGAGTCGCGACGCCGGTAGCGCAGTTGTTCAGGTGGCAGATACGCAGGTATTTGCAGCCCAGCGCGATCATCGGTGCAGTACCGAAGCCGAAGCTTTCGGCGCCGAGGATCGCAGCCTTGATCACGTCGAGGCCGGTCTTCAGGCCGCCGTCGGTCTGTACCCGAACCTTGCCGCGCAGGTCGTTGCCGCGCAGGGTCTGGTGGGTTTCGGCCAGGCCGAGTTCCCACGGAGCGCCAGCGTATTTGATCGAGGTCAGCGGCGAAGCACCGGTGCCACCGTCGTAGCCGGAGATGGTGATCAAGTCCGCGTAGGCCTTGGCCACACCGGCGGCGATGGTGCCGACGCCTGCTTCAGCCACGAGTTTCACCGAAACCAGCGCCTTCGGGTTGACCTGTTTCAGGTCAAAGATCAACTGCGATAAGTCTTCGATCGAGTAGATGTCGTGGTGCGGCGGTGGCGAAATCAGGGTCACGCCCGGCACTGCGTAACGCAGTTTGGCGATCAACCCGTTCACTTTACCGCCCGGCAGTTGCCCGCCCTCGCCCGGCTTGGCGCCCTGGGCGACCTTGATCTGCAGCACTTCGGCGTTGACCAGGTACTCCGGGGTCACCCCGAAACGGCCGGTCGCGACCTGCTTGATTTTCGAGCTCCTGATGGTGCCGTAGCGGGCCGGGTCTTCGCCGCCTTCGCCGGAGTTGGAACGCGCACCGAGGCGGTTCATGGCTTCGGCCAGGGCTTCGTGAGCTTCCGGCGACAGGGCGCCCAGCGAGATACCGGCGGAGTCGAAGCGCTTGAGCACCGATTCCAGCGGCTCGACTTCACTGATGTCCAGCGGCGTGTCGAGGGTCTTGACCTTGAACAGGTCACGGATCATCGACACCGGACGGTTGTCCACCAGCGAGGTGTATTCCTTGAATTTGGCGTAGTCGCCCTGCTGCACGGCGGCTTGCAGGGTGTTGACCACGTCCGGGTTGTACGCGTGATATTCGCCACCGTGGACGAACTTCAGCAGACCGCCCTGCTGGATCGGCTTGCGCGGACTCCAGGCTTCGGTGGCCAGTGCTTTCTGCTCGGCTTCGATGTCGATGAAACGCGCACCTTTGATGCGGCTCGGCACGCCACGGAAGCTCAGGTCGCAGACTTCTTCGGACAGGCCGATGGCTTCGAACAGCTGAGCACCGCGATAGGACGCGATGGTCGAGATGCCCATCTTCGACAGGATCTTCAACAGACCTTTGGTGATGCCTTTGCGGTAGTTCTTGAACACCTCATAGAGGTCGCCCAGCACTTCACCGGTACGGATCAGGTCGCCCAGCACTTCGTACGCGAGGAACGGATAGACCGCCGAGGCGCCGAAACCGATCAGCACGGCGAAGTGGTGCGGATCGCGTGCGGTGGCGGTTTCAACCAGGATGTTGGAGTCGCAGCGAAGGCCTTTTTCGGTCAGGCGGTGGTGCACCGCGCCGGTGGCCAGCGAGGCGTGGATCGGCAGTTTGCCAGGAGCGATATGGCGATCGCTCAGTACGATCTGGGTACGACCGGCGCGCACGGCTTCTTCAGCCTGATCGGCGACGTTGCGGATCGCCGCTTCGAGGCCGACGCTTTCGTCGTAGTTGAGGTCGATGATCTGCCGCTCGAAACCCGGGCGGTCGAGGTTCATCAGCGAGCGCCACTTGGCCGGGGAAATGACCGGCGAGCTGAGGATCACGCGCGAGGCGTGTTCCGGCGATTCCTGGAAGATGTTGCGCTCGGCACCGAGGCAGATCTCCAGCGACATCACGATCGCTTCACGCAGCGGGTCGATCGGCGGGTTGGTCACCTGCGCGAACTGCTGGCGGAAATAGTCGTACGGCGTGCGCACGCGCTGGGACAGCACGGCCATCGGCGTGTCGTCGCCCATCGAGCCCACGGCCTCATAGCCTTGCTCGCCGAGCGGACGCAGTACCTGATCGCGCTCTTCGAACGTGACCTGATACATCTTCATGTATTGCTTGAGCTGATCGACGTCGTAGAAAGCCGAACCGTGATCGTTGTCTTCCATGGTCGCCTGGATGCGCAGGGCATTCTTGCGCAGCCATTGCTTGTACGGATGACGGGATTTGAGACGGTTGTCGATCGCGTCGGTGTCGAGGATCTGCCCGGTTTCGGTGTCCACGGCGAAGATCTGGCCCGGGCCGACACGGCCTTTGGCAATCACGTCCTCAGGCTTGTAGTCCCACACGCCGATTTCCGACGCGAGGGTGATGAAACCGTTGGTGGTGGTGACCCAGCGCGCCGGACGCAGACCGTTACGGTCGAGCAGGCACACCGCGTAGCGACCGTCGGTCATTACCACGCCAGCCGGGCCGTCCCACGGCTCCATGTGCATCGAGTTGTACTCGTAGAACGCACGCAGATCCGGGTCCATGGTTTCGACGTTCTGCCACGCTGGCGGAATGATCATCCGCACGCCACGGAACAGGTCGATGCCGCCGGTGACCATCAGCTCAAGCATGTTGTCCATGCTCGAGGAGTCGGAACCGACACGGTTGACCAGCGGGCCGAGTTCTTCCAGATCCATCAGATCGTTGGTGAACTTGGTGCGACGGGCCTGGGCCCAGTTGCGGTTGCCGGTGATGGTGTTGATCTCGCCGTTATGGGCGAGGAAGCGGAATGGCTGGGCCAGCGGCCATTTCGGCAGGGTGTTGGTGGAGAAGCGCTGGTGGAACACGCAGATCGCGGTTTGCAGGCGCTCGTCACTCAGGTCCGGATAAAACGCGGCCAGGTCGGCCGGCATCATCAGGCCTTTATAGATGATGGTCTTGTGGGAAAAGCTGCAGATGTAGTGGTCGGTGTCGGCGGCGTTGGCCACCGACGAACGACGACGGGCGCTGAACAGCTTGACCGCCATGTCCTGATCGCTCAGGCCTTCGCCGCCGATGTACACCTGCTCGATCTGTGGCAGGCGCTCAAGGGCCAGGCGGCCGAGGACGCTGGTGTCGATCGGCACTTTACGCCAGCCGATCAATTGCAGGCCTTCGGCCAGGATCTCGCGGTTCATGTTCTCGCGAGCGGCTTCGGCCTTGGCCGGATCCTGATTGAAGAAGACCATGCCCACGGCATATTGCTTGGGCAGCTCGACGCTGAAGGTTTCCTGGGCAATGGCACGCAGGAACGCGTCGGGCTTTTGAATCAGCAGACCGCAACCGTCACCGGTCTTGCCGTCGGCATTAATCCCACCGCGGTGGGTCATGCAGGTCAGGGCCTCGATGGCCGTTTGCAAAAGGGTATGACTGGGTTCGCCCTGCATATGGGCTATCAGGCCGAAACCGCAGTTATCCTTGAATTCATCTGGTTGGTACAGACCTGCTTTCATAGACACTTTCTCACCAGGCTGCCTCTTTTCGAGGCAAATTTCTTTTCAATTCAACCACTTGCATCTCGCGCCGAACGTACGCCGGCTTAGCGGGGGCAAAAGGGTGGTCATTGTACACAGCGACACAGAGGCTCACAAATTTGACGACGAAATGTCGCAAATTCATGTCGCATTTGTGAAAGGTTTAAAGCGATCTGCTGTGCTAGTCAAAACTTTTTTAGTTTTGACCGCAACGACTCAAAGACTACTGTGACGCAGACACCACAAGGCACGCGACCCGTAAGGGCGGCGCGCACTTGTAGAAATTTTGAGGTGCTTGGAGAGGCGGCCTGGGTAAGGCCGCCGAATCTTCAGCGAGTTGTTGCCAGTTCCTGTTGGACGCTGGCGACAGTGCGAGGCCAAGGTTTACCAGCCTGAACCTTCGCTGGCAAGGCCTTGATGGCAGAAACGGCTGCATCACGATTGGCGAAGTTGCCGTAGGTGATCACGTAGAGAGGCTTGCCGTTGAGGACTTTCTTGAAATAACGGTACTCGCCGCCCTGTTCCTTGACGAAGTTTTGCGCGGTCGCTTCGGAGCTGGTACCAAGGATCTGCACCACGTAGTTGCTGGTCGGCTGACCGGCGTACCAGCTGCCACCGGCAGCCTTGGCGACGGTGACCGGCTTCTCGGCCGGTTTGGCGGCGGCAACAGGCTTGGCAGGCGCCGGAGCCGGTTTCGCTGCTGGAGCTGCCGGAACAGGAGCAGGTTTGGCGGTAGCGACCTGAGTCGGCGCCGGGGTCGGCTTCGGTGCCGGAACTGGAACCGGGGTCGGTGCAGGGCCGGCCTGAACGCCCGCCGGTGGCGCAGTGGTGGTCACGGTCGGCGGCGTGTTGCTGGAGCCTTCAACCGGCACACCGTCGTCGCCTTCAGTGATACCACCCGCGGCTTCAGCCAGCGGACCGCGCATTACCGGCTGCGAGTTGCCGACCAATGGCAGCGGCATCGGCTGGGTATTGCCGTTGAATTCGACGGACGGTGCGCCACCCGCTTGCGGCGTACCCTGGCCCAAGGGCAGTTGCGCCTGCTCGTTGGCCGGCGCACCGGTGGTCGGTGCCTTGTTGCGACCCGGCATCAGCCAGGCGGCAGCGACCGCGACCACAACGACGGCGGAAATCGCCAATACGTGTTTCTTCGGCATGTTGAACCCCATACTTGGACGCTTGACCGCAGAGCGGCTGGCAATCATGACTTCGATCAGAGCATCGCGAGCAACCTGGTTGATGTTGCCCGGCCAACCCTCGGAGCTTTCGTGAATATCAGAGATCTGATCCGCGGTGAAAAGTTCGACACCCCGGCCCGCGCCTTCTAGCCGCTGGTCGAGATACTCGCGGGTTTCTTCTTCGGTGTACGGCTGCAATTCGATGACGTGGAAGCGCTCTTCCTCGAGGTGCAAAGCCTCGAGCTGCGCGATCAGCGACGACTCACCGAACAGGAACACATGCGGGCGGCCTTCCGGCGCGCCGGCGCCCAGCGCCATCAAGGCTTCAAGCGCGGACTCGTCGAGCTGCTCGGCATCGTCCACCAGCAGATAGACTTCCTGACCGGTCAGCGCCAGCTGCACGACCTGATCGAGGATCGCCCCGACTTCGGCCTGGGCCACGTCCAGCGCCTGGGCGATCTGGCGCAGCACACCAGCTGCATCGCCGGCGCCACGGGCGGAAACGACGACGCTCTGCACCGATTGCTTGTTGGTGCTGGCAACCAGCGCCTGACGCAGCAGGGTCTTGCCGCTGCCCTGCGGGCCGGTGACCACCAGCAGCAACTGGCTGTAACGCGCCAGATGATGCAACTGACCCAGCACCGGCTTGCGCTGGGCCGGGAAGAATTTGAAGCCCGGCACCCGCGGCGCGAAAGGGTCGTGACTTAACTGGAAATGGCCGAGGAACGCCTCGTCGGCATGCAAACTAGTCATCGGAATCTTATTAACCTTTAAGCTGAGCCAGAGCGCGGTAATCCGCTCCCAGCGTGGCCTGTAGAACCTCTTTCGGATAATCGTCGGTCACCACCGCTTCGCCCATCCGGCGCAGCAGCACCAGGCGCAAGCGACCGTCGATCACTTTTTTGTCAATTGCCATGTGTTCAAGAAAATCGGCTTCGGTCATCTCTTCCGGCGGAACCACCGGCAGACCGGCACGCTTGAACAGGCGAATGCCGCGATCGCGCTCCTGCTCACTGATCCAGCCCAGGCGCGCGGACATTTCCAGCGCCATCACGGTGCCAGCGGCGACCGCTTCGCCATGCAACCAGACACCATAGCCCATGTGGGTTTCGATGGCGTGGCCAAAGGTGTGGCCGAGATTGAGCGTGGCCCGTACGCCGGTTTCCTTCTCGTCGGCGCCGACCACTGCAGCCTTGGCGGCGCAGGAGCGCTCGATGGCATAGGTCAGGGCCGTTTGATCCAGCGCACGCAGGGCGTCGACGTTGTCTTCGAGCCAGGTCAGGAACGGCTCGTCGCAGATCAGACCGTACTTGATGACTTCCGCCAGACCGGCCGACAGCTCGCGCGCTGGCAGGGTTTTCAGGGACGCGGTATCGATCAGCACCACGTTCGGCTGATAGAACGCGCCAACCATGTTCTTGCCCAGCGGATGGTTGATCCCGGTCTTGCCGCCCACCGACGAATCGACCTGGGACAGCAGCGTGGTAGGAATCTGGATGAAATCGACGCCGCGCTGGTAGCAGGCGGCCGCGAAACCGGCCATGTCGCCGATCACACCGCCGCCGAGGGCGATCACCGTGGTGCGACGGTCATGACGGGCGGTCAGCAGGCCGTCGAAGATCAGTTGCAGGGTTTCCCAGTTCTTGAAGGCTTCGCCGTCGGGCAGCACCACGGAAACCACCGAGAACTGCGCCAGGCTGCGGGTCAGACGTTCGAGATAGAGCGGCGCAACGGTCTCGTTGGAGATGATTGCCACTTGCCGCCCGTGGATATGCGGGGCCAGCAGTTCAGGCTGGTCCAGTAATCCTTCGCCAATGTGAATCGGGTAGCTGCGCTCGCCTAGGTCGACCTTGAGTGTCTGCATGTGTCCCCACGATGAAGATGAAGCAGGCGTCCTGCCTGGAATTATCGAATGTTCACGGCATGTGCTGGTGTGACGCCACTCGCACGCCATCCGCCACAACCCTTGGCGGCCATTACAGGTCGCCGAGGATAGCGCATTTCGTGCGGCGCTTTAACGGGGCGGAAGTTGCTGCAGGCGGTCGAGAATATCGAGCACGACCATGCGCGGTGGCCGCTCGTCGGTTTCCACCACCAGATCGGCGATTTCCCGATAGAGCGGATCACGGATCGCCAGCAGATCGCGCAAGGTTTTCTCCGGATTGGCGGTGCGCAGCAACGGCCGGTTGCGGTCGCGAGAGGTGCGGCCGACCTGCTGTTCGACGGAGGCGTGCAGATACACCACCCGCCCGCCCTCGTGCAGGGCCTTGCGGTTGGCATCGCGCATCACGGCGCCGCCACCGGTCGCCAGCACCACGCCGTCGAACGCGCACAGCTCGGCGATCATCGCCTGCTCACGGTCACGAAAGCCGGGCTCGCCTTCCTTGTCGAAGATCCACGGGATATTGGCGCCCGTACGCAGTTCAATTTCCTTGTCGGAATCCTTGAACGGCAGGCGCAGCTCTTTGGCCAGTAATCGGCCGATGGTGCTTTTTCCAGCCCCCATCGGTCCTACAAGAATCAAATTTCGCACAGAATCAACGACTCACAGCAATCGCCTGGTTATTCATGATACGCGGAGTGAGAAATACCAGCAGCTCGGATTTTTTCTCCGAAACCACATCACGCCGGAAAAGGCGGCCAAGATACGGCACATCGCCAAGAAATGGCACCTTATCTACAACCTTGCTCTGAGTATTTGAGAAAACGCCCCCGATCACGATGGTCTCGCCGTCGTTCACCAGCACCTTGGCGTTGACCTCGTTTTTCTTGATCGGCGGTACATCCTGCACTTTGTTCAGGTAGTCCGGTTCGTCCTTGGTGACCTTGACCTCCATGATGATGCGGTTGTCCGGGGTGATCTGCGGCGTCACTTCCAGCGACAGCGACGCCTCCTTGAAGGACACCGACGTAGCGCCGCTGGAGCTGGCTTCCTGATACGGAATCTCGGTGCCCTTGAGGATCTTTGCGGTTTCCTTGTCGGAGGTGACCACTTTGGGCTGCGAGACGATTTCGCCGTTGCCGGTCTTCTCCATCGCGGTCAGCTCAAGGTCGAGCAAGACGTTGTCGGTGATGAAGGCGATGCCGATCCCGGACGTGTTGTTGACCGTGCCCATGTCGACGAACGGCGAGTTGGTGCTGGTGCTGCCCGGCGTGCCGATGGTGGTCGAGGAACCGTTGCTGACCCCGGACGTGTTCCAGTTGCCCTTGTTCTGGATCGAGCCGCCCCAGCGCACGCCCAGGCTCTTGTCGTAATCGACGTTGGCCTCGACGATCCGCGCCTCGATCATCACCTGACGCACCGGGATATCCAGCTGCGCCACGATCCGCCGCAGCTCGTCGAGGCGATCCTGGGTCTGGTAGGCAATGATGTTGTTGGTCCGTTCATCGACGGTGATCGAACCCCGTTCGTCGACCTTGGCCTCGGCACTGGTGACCGACTGGAACAGCTTGGCGATGTCCGCAGCCTTGGCGTAGTTCACTTGCAGCAGTTCGCGGCGCAGCGGCGCCAGTTCGGCGATCTGTTTCTGCGATTCCAGTTCCTGCCGTTCGCGGGCGGCGATTTCATCTGCCGGCGCCACCAGCAGCACATTGCCGACCTTGCGCTTGTCCAGGCCTTTGGTCTTGAGCACCAGATCCAGCGCCTGATCCCACGGCACGTTCTGCAGGCGCAAGGTAATGCCGCCCTGCACCGTATCGCTGGCCACCAGATTGAGGTTGGTGAAGTCGGCGATCAGTTGCAGCACCGAACGCACATCGATGTCCTGAAAGTTGAGAGAGAGCTTTTCGCCGTTATAGCTGTTGCGGTCGGCGTTGCGCTTTTGCAGGTCATCGACGGTCAACGGCCGGATGCTGACAGTCAGCTTGTTGTCGGTCTGGTAAGTGGAATAGTCGAAAGTACCGCTGGGTTCGACGGTGATCGTCGCCCGATCACCGCTGACACCGGCATTGACGAACTGCACCGGGGTGGCGAAATCCTTGACGTCGAGGCGCACCCGCAGCGGCTCGGGCAATTGGGTACGCGCGAAATTGAGGATGATCTTGCCGTCGTGTTCCTGAATGTCCGGGGCAATGGCCGGGTCGGACAGATCAATGACCACATTGCCCTCACCTGCCGTACCACGCTGGAAATCGACGCCGCGAATGGCCCTGGCGGTCGGCGCAAACGTGCGGACCGGCGCTGCCGCAGGTGCTGCGCGCGGCGCACGAGCCGCCGTACGCTGGGCAACGGCTTTGCTGCCTTGCCCGACCACCACGAACACCGTATTGCCTTCGACCCGGGTGTCGTACGGCGCCAGTTGCGTCAGGCTGATGATCAGCCGCGTCCGGTTATTGGCCTCGACCACCGTGGCCGTGCGGGCATTGCCACTGCCCAGATCGCGAGTCTTGCTCGCCAGTTGACTGGCAACACCTGGCAGATCGAGGGCAATCCGTGCCGGCGAGTCGGTGGTGTAGCCCTTGGGCTGCGGAGGCGGGCCGTCGAATGACAGCTTCAGCTCGACCCGGTCGCCCGGCAGTGCCGCGACGTCCAGCGCCTTCAGATTGGCTGCCTGTACCATCGGTGAAAGCAGCGCCATCCATAGCGAAAAACCGAGGGTGGAAAAAATCCTGTTCATTATTCGACTTCCACTTATGAGTGCTCTTTCAAAGGAATGGTGCGCGGCCGCTCAAGCCAGGCGCCCTGGCCATCCGGAACGATTTCCACCACCTCGACCTGTGAAGCGCTGATCGCAACGATCCGCCCGTCGTTGCGCCCCAGGTAATCGCCGACCTTTAGCCGATGAACCCCGCCCGCCCCCCGCAGCAAAGCGAAGGAACCGGAGGCGTTGGCAATCGTGCCGACCATTTCGAACTGCTCGATGTTGAAACCTTCGAGGTATTGCTTGACCCGGTTGGGATCAGGTTTCACGTCCCGCGAGCCGTGTTTCTGCCCGGCCAGATCGACCCGTAGCTGACGCGAAAACGGACTGCGCAGGTTGGCGGCGCTGTAGGTGAATGTCGGGTAGGAGCGGAAGGTCGGGGTCGGCTCGATCTTGCCCGGCGGACGCAGGCGCACTTCATTCATGTAGGCGTCGAGGTCACTGAAGTCATCGCCGCCACAGCCACCGAGCATCAATAACAATGCCGACAAGGCGATAAAACGGATCGGGCTCATTTCTGCAGCCCCTTGTCGTTATAGCGGTAGGTCTTGGCGAGGATGCTCATGCGCAGCTTCGGCCCACCTTCAGGATTGGCTGGCGCCAGCTCGAAATCGTGCAGGGTGACGATGCGGGGCAGCCCGGCCACGCCGCTGACGAAGGTGGCAAGGTCGTGATAGGCCCCGGTCACGGTGATCTGGATGGGCAGCTCGATGTAGAATTGCTGGGTGACCTCCGGCAGCAGTTTGATCTCTTCGAATTCAAGACCGCTACCCAACCCGGTACGTGTGATGTCTTCCAGCAACCCTGGCACCTCGGTGTCACTGGGCAGTTGTCGCAACAGCACGCCGAACGAGTTTTCCATCTCTTTCATCTGCTGGGTGTACAGCTCCAGATTGGCCGCCATGCGCGCCTTGCTCGCGAATTGCTCCTTGAGGGTGACCTCCTCCTCACGCTTGAGCTCGAGCTGGTTCTCCAGGTCACTGATGAAAAAGTTATAGCCAAGCGCCAGGACCAGCACCATCAACAGCCCGCCGGCCAGGGTTTTGACCACTGGCGGCCACGAGCCGATGTTGCTGGTGTCCAGGTCGTTGAAATCGACATTGCGCAGGCTGTCCAGCCACTCGGACGGCTTCATTGGTCGTCCTCCTCGATCCGGGGTCGAGTCTGGCGAACGGTCAGCTGGAAGACGTTGGCCTGATCCACCTGGCCAGCGGTGGTGGCTTTCACTTCATTGAGGTTGGGCGCATCGAACCAGTCGGAGGCATCAAGGTTGCGCATCAGGTCGGACACCCGATTGTTCGACTCCGCCGCGCCGCTGATCGACAGGGTCTTGCCGACCATTTTCACGTCGGTGAAATACACCCCGTCGGGCAAGGTGCGCGCCAGCTGATCGAAGATCCGCCCGCTGATCTGCCGGTTGCCCTGCAAGTCCTGGATGATGCGCATGCGCTCTACCAGTTGCTGACGATGGGCCTTGAGCTCGCTGATCTGCTTGATCCGTTCGTCGACCACGGCGATCTGCTTGCCGATGTAGTCATTGCGCGCGACCTGCCGCGCGATGGCGGCGCTGATGATCTGATCGGCAATGAGCACCGCCCCCACCGAACCGACCACCACGCCGGTCAAGGCCAGCAGGAAGCGTTTGCGCCGTTCTTCGCGGCGCTCCTCGCGCCAGGGTAAAAGGTTGATCCGCGCCATCAGTCGAAACTCCTGAGCGCGAGCCCGCAGGCAATCATCAGGGCCGGCGCATCGCTCGCCAGGGCCCCGGCGTTGACCTTGCTGCTCAAGGCCATGTCGGAAAACGGGTTGGCGACCTGGGTCGGGGTGTTCAGACGCTCTTCGATCAGCCGATCGAGCCCGGGCACCGACGCCGTGCCGCCGGCCAGCAGAATATGGTCGACGGCGTTGTACTGGCCGGAGGCGAAAAAGAACTGCAGGGAGCGCGACACCTGCTGCACCAGCGCCTCGCGAAACGGTTGCAGCACCTCGCTGACGTAGTCGTCCGGCAGACCGCCCTGTTTCTTGGCGAGCCCCGCCTGCTCAAGGGTCAGGCCATAACGGCGCTGAATTTCCTCGGTCAGCTGTCGACCGCCGAACAGCTGTTCGCGGGTATAGATGATCCGGCCGTTGTGCAGGACGCTGAGGGTGGTCATGGTGGCGCCGATGTCGACCACGGCCACCGTCAGCCGATCCTGTGACGCGGCCAGTTGCGTGGCCAGCAGGCCGAACGAGCGCTCCAGCGCATAAGCCTCGACATCCACCACCCGCGCCGTCAGCCCGGCCAGTGCAAGCGCCGCTTCGCGGACTTCGACGTTTTCCTTGCGACAGGCGGCCAGCAGCACGTTGACCCGTTCGGGGTTGCGCGGCGAAACGCCCTGGACTTCGAAGTCGATGGCGACCTCATCCAGTGGATAGGGAATGTATTGATCGGCTTCGATCTTGAGCTGGTTTTCCAGCTCGTCGTCGGACAGCCCGGCGTCCATCTCGATGACCTTGGTGATCACCGCAGATCCAGCCACCGCCACCGCCACGGCTTTCAGCCCGGTGCGCGCCTTGACCAGCACCCGGGACAGAGCCTGGCCAACGCCCTCGAGCTCGGCGATGTTCTTTTCGACCACGGCGTTGGCCGGCAACGGCTCCACCGCGTACGCCTCGACCCGGTAGCGCTCCCCCTGACGGCTCAGCTCCAGTAGCTTCACCGACGTGGAGCTGATATCGATCCCCAGTAACGTATTGGCCTTTTTATTGAAGAGTCCTAGCACTACCAATTCCCTATGACTTTCCGTGAGTTACGGACTCTGTAATGCGCATTGCGTTCCCTCGCCCCGTCTTGACAGAAGCGCAAATGACGCCCCCAGCGGAAAAGTGCTTATAATGCCCAGCGTTTTTTTCCGCTTTTTACTGCCGGCGCGGGTCGTTCTGTGTGTTAGCCGGGACCCTGTCGCCCAATTCATTATTTGCCGTGGATGTCCAAAAGCCTTGATTCGTCTGCTGAAATTTTTCGGTTGGTCCATCGTCGCCGTTTTCTGCGGACTGCTTTTAGGTCTCAGCGGCGCGTTTCTTTACCTTAGTCCGGGTTTGCCATCTGTGGAGGCGCTGAGAAGCATTCAGTTGCAGATTCCGCTCCGGGTCTACAGCAGCGACAACAAGTTGATCGCAGAATTTGGCGAAATGCGCCGCACACCGATCCGTTTCGCCGACATTCCCCCCAATTTCATCAATGCGTTACTAAGTGCTGAAGACGACAACTTCGCCAATCACTATGGCGTCGATCCGAGCAGCCTGATGCGTGCCGCGACGCAACTGGTCAAGAGCGGGCACATCCAGTCCGGCGGCAGCACCATCACCATGCAGGTGGCGAAGAACTTCTTCCTGACCAGCGAGCGCAGCTTCTCGCGCAAGACCACTGAAATCCTTCTCGCCCTGCAGATCGAACGCCAGCTGACCAAGGACGAGATCCTTGAGCTGTACGTGAACAAGATCTATCTGGGCAACCGCGCCTACGGCATCGAGGCGGCGGCACAGGTGTATTACGGCAAGTCGATCCGCGAAGTCAGCCTGGCGCAGATGGCGATGATCGCCGGCCTGCCTAAAGCCCCGTCGCGTTTCAACCCGCTGGCCAACCCGGCGCGCAGCAAGGAGCGTCGCGACTGGATCCTCGGCCGCATGTACAAGCTCGGCAAGATCACCGAGGCCGACTACACCGCCGCGATCAACGAACCGCTGAACGCCAGCTATCACGTGCCGACTCCGGAAGTGAACGCGCCGTACATCGCCGAGATGGCCCGTGCCGAAATGGTCGGCCGCTACGGCAGCGACGCCTATACCGAAGGTTTCCGCGTCACCACCACGGTGCCGAGCAACCTCCAGGAAATGGCCAACACCGCGCTGCACGAAGGCCTGATGACCTACGATCAGCGTCACGGCTACCGTGGTCCTGAATCGCGCCTGCCGGGCAAGACCCGCGAAGCCTGGGCCACCGAACTGACCAAGCAACGCACCATCAGCAGCCTCGAACCGGCCATCGTCACCCAGGTCGACAAGAACGGCCTGCAAGTGCTGACCCGCACCGGCGAAGAGCACGTGGCATGGGACACCATGAAATGGGCACGCCCGTTCCTCAACACCAACAGCATGGGTGCCGCGCCGCGTCAGCCGTCGGATGTGGCACAAATCGGCGACCTGATTCGCGTGCAGCGCCAGCCGAACAATTCGCTGAAGTTCAGCCAGATTCCGCAGGCGCAAGGCGCGCTGGTGTCGCTGGATCCGCAGAACGGCGCGATCCGTTCGCTGGTCGGCGGCTTCGCCTTCGAGCAGAGCAACTACAACCGTGCGATGCAGGCCAAGCGTCAGCCGGGCTCGAGCTTCAAGCCTTTCGTCTACAGCGCCGCACTGGATAACGGCTACACCGCCGCCAGCCTGGTCAACGACGCGCCGATCGTGTTCGTCGACGAGTACCTGGACAAGGTCTGGCGTCCGAAGAACGACACCAACACCTTCCTCGGCCCGATCCGTCTGCGTGAAGCGCTGTACAAGTCGCGCAACCTGGTTTCGATCCGACTGCTGCAGGCGATGGGCGTGGGCAAGACCATCGACTACATCACCCGTTTCGGCTTCAACAAGCAGGACCTGCCGCCAAACCTGTCCCTGGCGCTGGGCACCGCGACCCTGACGCCGATGGAAATCGCCACCGGCTGGAGCACCTTCGCCAACGGCGGCTACAAGATCACCCCGTACATCATCGACAAGATCGAAAGCCGCAACGGCGATACGCTGTTCGTCGCCAACCCGCCGACCGTACCGCAGGGCGGCGCGGCCACCGATGGCATCGCGGCACCCGCTACCGAATCGTTTACCGTCAATGCCGCGCCGGTTCCGGGTGAAGCGCCGGGCAGCGCGGCTGTGCCGCAAGCTCCAGCAGTCGCCGAGCGTATCGTCGATGGCCGTACCACTTACATCCTCAACAGCATGTTGCAGGACGTGATCAAGCTCGGCACCGGTCGTCGCGCACTGGCCCTGGGCCGCAGCGACATCGCCGGCAAGACCGGTACCACCAACGAATCCAAGGACGCGTGGTTCTCCGGCTACAACGCCGACTACGTGACCACCGTGTGGACCGGTTTCGACCAGCCGGAAAGCCTCGGTCGCCGAGAGTTCGGCGGCACCGTGGCACTGCCGATCTGGATGAACTACATGGCCGCCGCGCTCAAGGACAAGCCGCCGCACGTCCAGCCGGAGCCGGAAGGCATCCTCAGCCTGCGGGTGGATCCGGTCAGCGGTCGTGCGGCATCGCCGAGCACACCAGGCGCGTACTTCGAGCTGTTCAAGGCTGAGGACACGCCACCGTCGGTCAATGAGATCGGCAACGGCACAGTTCCGGGCAGTCCGCTGCCGGCGGATGAACAGGCGCCGATCGATTTGTTCTGATCCTGATCCGCAAAAAGCCCCGCCTTCGTGAGAAGTGCGGGGCTTTTTTATGCCTGCCAACCGAGGCATTAACTGCTCGCGAAAAGGCCCTGAAGAGCAACGAAAAACCCTCAGGCACAAAAAAGCCCCGACTCACACCAGCCGGGGCTTTCGCTTGAAGCGCTACAACGACTTAGCCGTTGAACACGTCATCCACGCTTTTCAGCGGGTAGTTCTTCGGATACGGCAGGGTCGCCACACCGGTCTCGATCGCGGCCTTGGCCACGGCGTCGGAGATCACGGTGATCAGGCGCTTGTCCATTGGCTTCGGAATGATGTACTCACGGCCGAATTCCAGGGAGATACCGCCATAGGCGTCGCAGACTTCCTGAGGAACCGGCAGCTTGGCCAGTTCGCGCAGGGCGTTGGCGGCAGCGATCTTCATTTCTTCGTTGATGCGCTTGGCGCGAACGTCCAGGGCACCGCGGAAGATGAACGGGAAGCCCAGCACGTTGTTGACCTGGTTCGGGTAGTCCGAACGCCCGGTGGCCATGATCACGTCGTTTCGGGTGGCGTGAGCCAGTTCCGGGGAGATTTCCGGATCCGGGTTGGAGCATGCGAAGACGATCGGGTTGGCCGCCATGCGCTTGAGTTGCTCGGCGCTCAGCAGGTTCGGGCCCGACAGGCCGACGAATACGTCAGCGCCTTCGATGGCGTCGTCCAGGGTGCGTTTCTCGGTAGGGTGAGCGAACACAGCCTTGTACTGGTTCAGGTCGTCACGGCCAGCGTGGATCACGCCGGTACGGTCAACCATGAAGATGTTCTCGACCTTGGCGCCCATGCTCACCAGCAATTTCATGCAGGAGATGGCGGCTGCGCCAGCGCCCAGGCAGACGATCTTGGCGTCGGCAAGGGTTTTGCCTGCGATTTCCAGGGCGTTGATCATGCCCGCAGCGGTCACGATCGCGGTGCCGTGCTGGTCATCGTGGAATACCGGAATGTCGCACTGCTCGATCAGAGCGCGCTCGATCTCAAAGCACTCAGGCGCCTTGATGTCTTCCAGGTTGATGCCACCGAAGGTGATGGAAATGCGTTTTACGGTGTCGATGAAGGCTTGCGGGCTTTCGGAGTCGACTTCGATGTCGAAGACGTCGATGCCGGCGAAGCGCTTGAACAGCACGCCTTTACCTTCCATCACTGGCTTGGAAGCCAGTGGGCCGAGGTTACCCAGGCCCAGAATCGCGGTGCCATCGGAAATGACTGCAACCAGGTTGCCCTTGCCGGTGTACTTGTAGGCCAGTTCAGGATCGCGGGCGATCTCGCGCACTGGTTCAGCTACGCCGGGGCTGTAGGCCAGCGACAGGTCGCGGGCGGTAGCAGTGGCCTTGGTGAGCTCGACACTCAGCTTTCCTGGACGAGGATTGGCATGATATTCGAGAGCGGCAGTTTTCAGATCAGACATTTTGGCATTCCGCTTTTTACTGTTGGACAGACTGGTCAGCGAGGATACGCGCCTCGCAAAGTCCCCACAAGACTGCCCGGTCACCCCTGTCAAGCGCCCTGCCCTACGACTTTGGGCCAAGAGCCACGGCGCACAAGGGTTAGACTGTTCACAATCGACAGAAAAAATGTCTACAACTTTTTTATTCAGCGGGACGGCTGGAGCATCGAAGGATCGGTCAGCGGCAGCAACCAGCGCGCCTGACCTGATTTCAGTCCACCGCGCCGGGAACGGTCGACCACCCAGCCACGAGCCTCGATCTGCTTGCCCTTCAATGCCTGCAGAGAGGCGCCATCGAAGCGATGCAGCAGATTGGGTGCAACGCGCAGTACAAGCTTGTCCTGCAACTCGATCCAGATTCCGCCGCGATTGCGTTGAACCTTGCTCACACGCCCGCTGACCAGCGCGAAACCCGAGCGCTCGATCTGCTCCGCTTTCAGTACAGGTGAGCGTTTCCACAGGCCAAGCCCGGCCTGTCGCGCGCGGCGTTCAGCGGCTTGCTGACAATCGACCAGATCTACATTTGGCGCTACCGAAACCTGGAAACCGAGGCCATCGGCGAGCATCTGCGCTTCGAGATTCTCACCCCTGGCGCTGAAAACATGGGCCAGTGTTCGCCCGTAACGGTCCCTGGACTCGACGCCGAGTCGCAGGCCTACCCGCCCGTCGCTCTCGGCGACCAGGGCTTCGAGGCGCTTGCGCGCGGCCACTGCAAACGGCTCGTCGCTGCGGCCCTGCTTGCCGAGTTCGGGCGTATTGAGGCCGATCATCCGCACATTGCGCCCGTCGATCAGGCGCAGGGTGTCGCCGTCGACCACCCGCTGAACCGTGGCGCTGTCCAGACCGGTCGGCGCCGGGCAGAAGGCCTGAACGGAGGAGAGCCAAATCGCGGACACAAAAAAGGCGCCCGCAAGGGACGCCTTTTTCATCAGACCGGAAAAGCCGCTGAGGTTTTCCAGAATGAAGGGCCTTAGGCCTTTTTCGCGCCGAAAGCACCGAAACGGTCGGCGAACTTCTGAACGCGACCACCGGTGTCCAGAGTCTTCTGCTTACCGGTGTAGAACGGGTGGCACTCGTTGCAAACGTCGATCGCCAGGGCTTTGCCGAAGGTCGAACGGGTTTCGAACTTGTTGCCGCAGCTGCAAGTTACTGCAACTTCTGGGTAATTCGGGTGGATATCGGCTTTCATGGTGTTTTCCTCAGCTGGCGTGCCGCCATCCAACACGATTGTTGAATACCGCACGTAATTAGGCCGCGGATTCTACCAGACAATCCCGATCACGCAAGCTGTCAGGGGTGCCCTCCATCAGAAAAGACTGTTCAATGTTGACGGCGTCTTTTGACGTCAGGCTGCGTTGCTACTCCTCCCCATAGCAAGCTATGAGTCGTCGTAGCGCCTTGCCTGACGCCAAAATCCACTCGTCAACATTTGAACGCTTTCCTGATGGAGGACACAGAACCGACCGTCTGCTAGGCTCCCGCCCTTCTCCACCGCCCCGCCTATGAGAATCCTCCGCGTGCCCGACGCCATTCTGCGCCTCGCCCTGCCTTCGCCCCTGCGCCGCCTGTTCGACTATCGGGCCCCGTCCGGTGTGCTGCGTTCGCAGTTGCAACCGGGCATGCGCCTGCGGGTGCCGTTCGGTCGGCGGGAGATGATCGGGATTCTGGTGGAAGTCACTGACACCAGCGAAGTGCCGGTGGAAAAGCTCAAACCGGCGCTGGCCCTGCTCGACGCCACCGCTCCGCTACCGCCGGCGCTGTTCAAGCTGTGCCTGTGGACGGCGCAGTATTATCAGCACAGCCTCGGCGATACCCTGAGCTGGGCGCTGCCGGTGCTGTTGCGACAGGGCGAACTGGCCGAAGCGCGGCAGGAGCGCTTCTGGTCCGCCGCTCCCGGCGCCAGCCTCGATGACCCGCGCATCGCCCGCGCCCCGCGCCAGCGTGAAGCCCTGGCGACTTTGGCCCAGCATCCTCACGGCGTCGCCCATCAGTTGCTGAGCAAACTGATGCTGAGCAAGGACAGCCTCGATTTGCTGCTGGCCAAGGATCTGGTGCAAGTCGAAGTGCGCCGCCACGCCCCCGGCGCGCGCCATGAACACTGGCTGGCCCAGCCCGAACTGCCGCTCAACAGCGAGCAGCGCGCCGCGTACGAGGCGATCCGCGCCGGGTTCGACAGTTATCACGCGTTCCTGCTCGCCGGGGTCACCGGCAGCGGCAAGACCGAAGTCTATTTGCAGCTGATCCGCGAAACCCTCGAGGCCGGCAAGCAGGCGCTGGTGCTGATTCCGGAGATCAACCTCGGCCCGCAGACCCTCGCCCGTTTCGAACAACGCTTCAATGCACGCATCGCCCTGCTGCACTCGGCGGTCAACGACCGTGATCGTCTGGACGCGTGGCTCGCCGCCCGTGACGGCGAGGCCGACATTATTATCGGCACCCGCTCGGCGCTGTTCACCCCGATGAAAAATCCGGGGCTGATCATCATCGATGAAGAACACGACGGCTCCTATAAACAGCAGGAAGGCCTGCGCTATCACGCGCGGGATCTGGCGCTGGTGCGGGCGCGGCAGGAAAACATCCCGATCGTGCTCGGCTCCGCGACGCCATCCCTGGAAAGCCTGCACAACGCCTACACCGGCCGCTACGGACTCCTGCGCCTGAACGAACGGGCCGGCGGCGCCAAGCAGCCACGTTTCCTGCGCCTCGATGTGAAAAGTCGCCCACTGGACAGCGGCATTTCCGGGCCGATGCAGCAAGCCATCGGCCAGACCCTCGCCGCCGGCCAGCAGGTGCTGGTGTTCCTCAACCGCCGGGGGTTTGCCCCGACTCTGCTGTGCCACGATTGCGGCTGGATGTCCGAATGCCAGCGCTGCGATGCGCGGATGACCGTGCATCAGCGCTACGGCGAACTGCGCTGCCACCACTGCGGTTACGTCGAGCGCGTGCCGCGCCAGTGCCCGAAGTGCAACAAGGTCGATCTGCGGCCCGTGGGCGCCGGTACCGAGCGGGCCGAGGAACGGCTGGCGATTCTGTTCCCGGACTATCCGGTGTTGCGCGTCGACCGGGACAGCACGTCGCGCAAGGACGCGATGAACCAGTTGTTCGCCACGATCCAGAAAGGTCAGCCGTGCATTCTGGTCGGCACCCAGATGTTGGCCAAGGGTCACCATTTCCCTCGGGTGACGCTGGTGTCGATCCTCGATGCCGACGGCGGATTGTTTTCCGGTGACTTCCGCGCCAGCGAGCGCATGGCGCAGTTGATCGTGCAGGTTGCCGGCCGGGCCGGGCGGGCGGAAGAACCGGGCAAGGTGATCATCCAGACCCACCTCGCAGACCATCCTTTACTGGTGCAACTGACCGAGCAGGGTTACTTCGCCTTCGCCGAGCAGGCCCTGAGCGAACGCCGCGCCGCCGGCCTGCCGCCGTTCGCCCACCTCGCCCTGCTGCGCGCCGAAGCGCACAAGCCGGGGCAGGCCGAAGGCTTTCTTGATGAGGCGTGCAGCGAGGCCGAGCGTTTGCTGGTCGAACAGAACCTGACCGGCATTGAACTGTTGGGACCCGTGCCAGCGCCGATGGAACGCCGGGCCGGACGCTTCCGCGCGCAGCTGCTGTTGCAGGCCACGGCCCGGGCGCCGCTGCACCGATTGCTGGCGAGCTGGCTGCTGGTACTGGAGCAGATGCCAAGCGGCCGTGCGGTGCGCTGGTCGCTGGATGTCGATCCGGTGGATCTGTACTGACCGGGCAAAACCGGCCGAATTGTCACCACACATCCACATCCTGCCTGCTAAGGTTGGCAAGCCCGTCTTCGCAACGGATAATGCCCAGTTTTTCCACCCGCGCATCGATGCGCCGCCGCGCTTGCGGTCGAAAGAGAAGACCATGAAAGACACCATTCGCCAGCTGATCCAACAAGCCCTCACCCAACTCGTCAACGAAGGTGTGTTGCCTGAAGGCCTGACGCCGGCGATCCAGGTGGAAAACGCCCGGGACAAGACCCACGGCGACTTCGCCAGCAACATCGCGATGATGCTGGCCAAGCCTGCGGGCATGAAGCCCCGCGACCTGGCGGAGAAAATCATCGCCGCCCTGCCGGCTGACGAGAACGTCACCAAGGCCGAAATCGCCGGCCCCGGCTTCATCAACTTCTTCCAGAACACTCAAGCGCTGGCCTCGCGCCTCGACGCCGCACTGGCCGACGCTCACGTTGGCGTGCGCAAGGCCGGCCCGGCGCAACGCACCGTGGTCGACCTGTCGGCACCGAACCTCGCCAAAGAGATGCACGTCGGCCATCTGCGCTCGACCATCATCGGCGACGGCGTGGCGCGGGTACTCGAATTCCTCGGCGACACCGTCATCCGTCAGAACCACGTCGGCGACTGGGGCACCCAGTTCGGCATGCTGATGGCGTACCTGCAGGAAAACCCGATCACCAGCGACGAACTGTCGGACCTGGAAAACTTCTACCGCGCCGCCAAGCAACGCTTCGACGAATCTCCGGAATTCGCCGACCGCGCCCGTGGTCTGGTGGTCAAGTTGCAGGCTGGCGATGCCGAGTGCCTGGCGCTGTGGACCAAGTTCAAGGACATCTCGCTGTCGCACTGCCAGAAGATCTACGAACTGCTCAACGTCAAACTGACCATGGCCGACGTGATGGGCGAAAGCGCCTACAACGACGACCTGATCAACGTGGTCAACGACCTGAAAGCCGCCGGCATGCTGGTCGAAAGCAACGGCGCCCAGTGCGTGTTCCTCGACGAATTCAAGAACGCCGAAGGCGAGCCGCTGCCGGTGATCATCGTCAAGGCTGACGGCGGCTACCTGTACGCCACCACCGACCTGGCGGCCGTGCGCTACCGCAGCGGCAAGCTGAAGGCCGACCGTGCGCTGTACTTCGTCGACCAGCGTCAGGCCCTGCACTTCCAGCAAGTGTTCGCCGTGGCGCGCAAGGCCGGTTTCGTGACCCATCCGATGGAAATGGAGCACATGGGCTTCGGCACCATGAACGGCGCCGACGGCCGTCCGTTCAAGACCCGTGACGGCGGCACCGTGAAGCTGATCGACCTGCTGACCGAAGCGCAGGAACGTGCCTACAGCCTGGTGAAGGAAAAGAACCCGACACTGGCCGAAGACGAACTGCGCGCGATCGCCAAAGTGGTCGGCATCGGCGCGGTGAAGTACGCCGACCTGTCGAAGCACCGCACCAGCGACTACAGCTTCAACTTCGACCTGATGCTCAATTTCGAAGGCAACACTGCGCCATACCTGTTGTACGCCTACACCCGCGTGGCCGGCGTATTCCGCAAACTGGGCAAGGATTTCAGCGAAGTCGACGGCCAGATCGTCCTCGAGGCCGCGCACGAGCAGGAACTGGCAGCCAAACTGGCGCAGTTCGGTGAAGTGCTGAACAACGTTGCGGAAAAGGGCACGCCACATACCTTGTGCACCTACCTGTACGACGTGGCCGGTCTGTTCTCCAGCTTCTACGAGAACTGCCCGATCCTCGCCGCCGACACCCCGGCACAAATGCAAAGCCGTCTGCGCCTTGCCGCGCTGACCGGCCGTACCCTCAAGCAAGGCCTGGAACTGCTCGGCCTGGAAACCCTGGAGCGCATGTAAGTTGGCTGCCAAGAAAAAACCTGCACCCAAGCGTGGCGCCAGCCGTTACCAAGCTCCAGCGAAGCAGCCGATTCCGGGCTGGCTGTGGATGGCCATCGGCCTGACGGTCGGCGCGTTCATCGTGTTCCTGATGAAACTGGAGCCGGGCAAGGGCAGCGACACGGTCAAGCGCGAGAAGGTCGAGCAACAGCAACAACAGAAAGCCAGCAAGATCGCCGAGGCCAACAAGACCCCGCCGAGCCCGACGCAACCGGTGAAGCCGAAGTACGACTTCTACACCCTGCTGCCGGAATCGGAAGTGATCGTGCCGCCGGACGCGGTGCCGGAGAAAACCCTGCCGACGCCACAAGTGCCGGCAATCCCGACCACGCCGGTGACCCCGGCGGAAGCGGCGAAAATCGACACCGCACGCGCACAGGCTGCACTGGCCGGGATCACCCCGCCACCAGCGCCACCGGTGACCAAGGCTGCACCGGTGACCAAGTTCTTCCTGCAGGCCGGCTCGTTCCGCAAAGAGACAGATGCCGACAAGGTCCGCGCGCAGATCATTCTGCTTGGCCAGGCGGTCGCGGTTGAGTCCGGGACGGTCAAGGATGAAACCTGGTACCGCGTACTGGTCGGCCCGTTCAGCAACCGCGAACAACTGACCACCGCCCAGAAACAACTGGCGGGCGCGGGCTTCAGCAACCTGTTGTTACAACAACGCCAGAGCCGCTGATCCTCCCCCACCGATCGTTCCCACGCTCTGCGTGGGAATGCAGCCCGGGACGCTCCGCGTCCCTTGCCGCGGGGACGCGGAGCGTCCATTGAGGCATTCCCACGCGGAGCGTGGGAACGATCATGTAGCTCTGCGTGGGAGCGATCACTTGCAAACCACCGCTCGTCCCCTCTCCCGCCCCGCAGTTGAAATCCTCTCCACCACCCCCATATGAATGGGCATAAGGCATTTTCGCCCCGCAGTGTGGAGACTCTTCCCTTGACCACCATCGTTTCAGTCCGCCGCCACGGCAAAGTCGTCATGGGCGGCGACGGCCAGGTTTCTCTCGGCAACACCGTGATGAAAGGCAACGCGAAGAAAGTTCGTCGCCTGTACCACGGCGAAGTCATCGCCGGTTTCGCCGGTGCCACCGCCGACGCCTTTACCCTGTTCGAACGTTTCGAAGGCCAGCTTGAAAAGCACCAGGGCCACCTGGTTCGCGCCGCCGTCGAACTCGCCAAAGAATGGCGCACCGACCGCTCCCTGAGCCGCCTCGAAGCGATGCTCGCGGTCGCCAACAAGGACGCATCCCTGATCATCACCGGCAACGGTGACGTGGTCGAACCCGAAGACGGCCTGATCGCCATGGGTTCCGGTGGCGCCTACGCGCAAGCCGCCGCCAGCGCGCTGCTGAAGAAGACCGACCTGTCGGCCCGCGAAATCGTCGAGACCGCTCTCGGCATCGCCGGCGACATCTGTGTATTCACCAACCACACCCAGACCATTGAGGAGCAGGATCTCGCTGAATAAGCCTGACGCGGCCCCTGTGCCACGGCTTGTTTCTGCTTGAGGACCGTCAATTATTATGTCCATGACTCCCCGCGAAATCGTCCACGAACTCAACCGCCACATCATCGGCCAGGACGATGCCAAGCGCGCCGTCGCGATTGCCCTGCGCAACCGCTGGCGCCGCATGCAGCTGCCTGAAGAGCTGCGCGTTGAAGTGACCCCGAAGAACATCCTGATGATCGGCCCGACCGGTGTCGGTAAAACCGAGATCGCCCGTCGTCTGGCCAAGCTGGCCAACGCACCGTTCATCAAGGTCGAAGCGACCAAGTTCACCGAAGTCGGCTATGTCGGCCGTGACGTCGAATCGATCATCCGTGATCTGGCCGACGCCGCGATCAAGATGCTGCGCGAGCAGGAAATGACCCGCGTTCGCCACCGTGCCGAAGACGCCGCCGAGGACCGTATCCTCGACGCCCTGCTGCCACCGGCACGCATGGGTTTCAGCAACGAAGAAGCGCCGACCCAGGATTCCAACACCCGCCAACTGTTCCGCAAGCGCCTGCGCGAAGGTCAGCTGGATGACAAGGAAATCGAGATCGAAGTCGCCGAAATGGCCGGCATCGAGATCGCCACGCCTCCTGGCATGGAAGAAATGACCAACCAGTTGCAGAACCTGTTCGCCAACATGGGCAAGGGCAAGAAGAAGGCCCGCAAGCTCAAGGTCAAGGAAGCGCTGAAGCTGGTACGCGATGAAGAAGCCGGTCGTCTGGTCAACGAAGAAGAGTTGAAGGCCAAGGCCCTGGAAGCGGTCGAGCAGCACGGCATCGTGTTCATCGACGAGATCGACAAGGTCGCCAAGCGCGGCAATGTCGGCGGCGCCGATGTGTCCCGCGAGGGCGTGCAACGTGACCTGCTGCCGCTGATCGAAGGCTGCACCGTCAACACCAAGCTGGGCATGGTCAAGACCGACCACATCCTGTTCATCGCCTCCGGTGCGTTCCACCTGAGCAAGCCGAGCGATCTGGTTCCGGAGCTGCAAGGTCGTCTACCGATCCGCGTCGAACTCAAGGCCCTGAGCCCGCAGGACTTCGAACGCATCCTCAGCGAACCGCACGCCTCGCTCACCGAGCAATACTGCGCGCTGCTGAAAACCGAAGGCCTGAACATCCAGTTCCAGCCGGAAGGCATCAAGCGTCTGGCGGAAATCGCCTGGCAGGTCAACGAGAAGACCGAGAACATCGGTGCCCGTCGCCTGCACACGCTGCTCGAGCGTCTGCTGGAAGAGGTATCGTTCAGCGCCGGCGATCTGGCCAGCGCCCACGACGACAAGGCGATCCAGATCGATGCCGAATACGTCAACAGCCACCTGGGCGAATTGGCGCAGAACGAAGACCTGTCCCGTTATATTCTGTAGAGCTGCCAGCTCCGAGCTACAAGCGGCAAGCTGAGTTAAGCTTACCGCTTGTAGCTTGCAGCTAAAGGCTTTTTTCTATGCTTCCCACCGACATCAAACTGCACAAAGCCTCGAAAACCCTGTCGCTCAAATACGCGTCCGGCGAGGAATACACCCTGCCCGCCGAATTCCTGCGCGTGCATTCCCCCTCCGCCGAGGTTCAGGGCCACGGCAAACCGATCCTGCAATTCGGCAAGCTGAACGTCGGCCTGACCAAGGTAGAACCGGCCGGTCAGTACGCACTGAAACTGACCTTCGACGACGGTCACGACAGCGGTCTGTTCACCTGGGATTATCTGTACGAGCTGGGGCGACGTTATGACGCACTCTGGGCGGATTATCTGGCCGAGCTCAAAGCCGCCGGCAAAACCCGCGACCCGGACCAGTCCGTCGTCAAGCTGATGCTCTAGTCCGCGCCCTGGACTGTTTAGAGGGCATTTTCTAGATTCATCTGTTTGAATGCTCCGCTAAAGCGGCCCGGGATCGGCTGCTTGCGAAAAAAATCAATCTCGGGTAACCAATGGAACTGGCAAGTTCCCTGCAGTGCTCTACGACTGTAAAGCAGCTATGCAGAATCAACGGTCACCCGAGCAGTAGTACCTGGCATTGGCTGTGGAACTGCACAGCAGAAAACCGGGTACTTGTCTCAGGACAATGGAGCGTCGTAGATGAGTAACAAGAATAACGATGATTTGAAGTACCAGGCCTCGGAAAACACCCTGGGGCTGAATCCTGTCGTTGGGCTTCGCGGAAAAGATCTGCTGGCCTCTGCTCGAATGGTGCTGACCCAGGCCATCAAACAACCGATCCATAGTGTCAAACACGTCACCCAGTTCGGCCTCGAACTGAAGAACGTGCTGTTCGGCAAATCCGACCTGCAACCGGCGGGCGATGACCGTCGCTTCGTCGATCCGGCGTGGAGTCAGAACCCGCTGTACAAACGTTATCTGCAAACCTACCTGGCATGGCGCAAGGAACTCCATGCCTGGATCGACGACAGCAGCCTCTCGCCCAAGGACATCGCGCGTGGCCACTTCGTGATCAACCTGATGACCGAGGCCATGGCCCCGACCAACACGGCAGCCAATCCGGCAGCGGTCAAACGCTTCTTCGAGACCGGCGGCAAGAGCCTGCTCGACGGCCTCTCGCATCTGGCCAAGGATCTGGTGCACAACGGCGGCATGCCGAGCCAGGTCAACATGGGCGCGTTCGAGGTCGGCAAGAGCCTTGGCGTGACCGAAGGCGCGGTGGTGTTTCGCAACGATGTGCTGGAACTGATCCAGTACAAGCCGATCACCGAGCAGGTGCACGAGCGCCCGCTGCTGGTGGTGCCGCCGCAGATCAACAAGTTCTATGTATTCGACCTGAGCCCGGACAAGAGCCTGGCGCGTTTCTGCCTGCGCAACAATGTGCAGACCTTCATCGTCAGCTGGCGCAACCCGACCAAGGAACAGCGTGAGTGGGGCCTCTCGACCTACATCGAAGCCCTGAAGGAAGCGGTCGACGTGGTCACCGCGATCACCGGCAGCAAGGACGTCAACATGCTCGGTGCCTGCTCCGGCGGTATCACCTGCACCGCCCTGCTCGGCCACTACGCGGCGATCGGCGAGAACAAGGTCAACGCCCTGACCCTGCTGGTCAGCGTGCTCGATACAACGCTGGACAGCGACGTCGCGCTCTTCGTCGACGAGCAGACCCTGGAGACCGCCAAGCGCCATTCGTATCAGGCCGGCGTGCTCGAAGGCAAAGACATGGCCAAGGTCTTCGCCTGGATGCGCCCCAACGATCTGATCTGGAACTACTGGGTCAACAACTACCTGCTCGGCAACGAGCCGCCGGTGTTCGACATCCTGTTCTGGAACAACGATACGACTCGACTGCCGGCGGCGTTCCACGGCGACCTGATCGAGATGTTCAAAAACAACCCACTGATCCGCCCCAATGCACTGGAAGTGTGCGGCACGCCGATCGACCTCAAGCAGGTAACCGCCGACATCTTCTCGCTGGCCGGCACCAACGACCACATTACCCCGTGGAAGTCCTGCTACAAGTCGGCGCAGCTGTTTGGTGGCAAGGTCGAATTCGTGCTGTCCAGCAGCGGGCATATCCAGAGCATTCTGAACCCGCCGGGCAACCCGAAATCGCGCTACATGACCAGCGATGAAATGACCGCGAATGCCGATGACTGGCAGGAAAACTCGACCAAACACGCCGACTCCTGGTGGTTGTACTGGCAGGCATGGCAGGCCGCGCGCTCGGGCGAGCTGAAAAAGGCGCCGACCAAGCTGGGCAACAAAGCGTATCCGGCAGGCGAAGCTTCACCGGGCACTTACGTTCACGAGCGGTAACCGACACACCTCGCCCCACACTGTGGGAGCGAGCCTGCTCGCGATGGCGTCGACAGCCGGAACAATGTGCTGACTGATACACCGCTATCGCGAGCAGGCTCGCTCCCACAGGGGATTGAGGCTGACATAAAGATCGACCCACAGGGCCTTGAAGCATGCCGCACCCGTTCATCTTTCGAACTGTCGAGCTGGATGGCCAGACTATCCGTACGGCGGTCCGCCCCGGCAAGCCTCACTTGACGCCCTTGCTGATATTCAACGGCATCGGCGCCAACCTGGAGCTGGTGTTTCCTTTTGTCGCGGCGCTGGATCCGGACCTGGAAGTGATCGCCTTCGACGTGCCCGGTGTCGGCGGTTCCTCGACGCCGAGCCGACCGTATCGCTTTCCGGGACTGGCGAAACTCACCGCACGGATGCTCGATTACCTCGACTACGGACAGGTCAACGTGATCGGCGTGTCCTGGGGTGGCGCGCTGGCGCAGCAGTTTGCCTACGACTATCCCGAGCGCTGCAAGAAGCTGGTGCTGGCGGCGACCGCCGCCGGTGCGGTGATGGTGCCGGGCAAGCCGAAAGTGCTGTGGATGATGGCCAGCCCGCGGCGCTATATCCAGCCGTCCCATGTGATCCGCATCGCCCCGATGATCTACGGCGGCTCGTTCCGCCGCGACCCGACACTCGCCGCCAGCCATGCGGCCAAGGTGCGTTCGGCGGGCAAGCTCGGTTACTACTGGCAACTGTTCGCCGGCCTGGGCTGGACCAGCATTCACTGGCTGCACAAGATCCACCAGCCGACGCTGGTGCTGGCCGGCGATGACGATCCGCTGATCCCGCTGATCAACATGCGCATGCTCGCTTGGCGAATCCCCAACGCGCAGCTGCACATCATCGACGACGGGCATCTGTTCCTGATTACCCGGGCCGAGGCGGTGGCGCCGATCATCATGAAATTCCTCCAGGAGGAACGTCAGCGTGCGGTGATGCATCCGCACCCGACACCGCTGGGCGGATAACCGTCCCGGCACGGATTTATGGACAGCGTTTTGCAACGCGTCTGGACAGGTGCGTGGCAGGAGGCCACGCAGGCAGCAACCCGCAACAGCGTCTATGGTGTTCTGGTTCGGTGTGTTTGTTTTTGGCCTGAAGACGAAGGAGTGTTGAGTCATGCGTGACAAACCAGCGACGGGCGTCGTGCCCAGCCCCGCCGTGTTCATCAATGCACAGAGTGCCATGACCGGTCTGCGCGGCCGCGACCTGATCTCGACCTTGCGCAACGTTGCGGCCCACGGGCTGCGCAATCCGATCCACAGTGCAAAACACGCCTTGAAGCTGGGAGGCGCGCTCGGACGCGTGCTGCTCGGCGAAACCCTCCACCCGACCAATCCGCAGGACAGTCGCTTCGCCGATCCGGCGTGGAGCCTGAACCCGTTCTATCGGCGCAGCCTTCAGGCTTATCTGGCCTGGCAGAAACAGGTCAAGAGCTGGATCGACGAGAGCAGCATGAGCGACGACGACCGCGCCCGCGCACACTTCGCCTTCACCCTGCTCAACGACGCCGTGGCGCCTTCCAACACGCTGCTCAATCCGCTGGCGGTCAAGGAACTGTTCAACTCTGGCGGCCACAGTCTGGTGCGCGGTCTCAGCCATCTGATCGACGACCTGTTGCACAACGACGGCCTGCCGCGCCAGGTGACCAAACAGGCATTCGAAGTCGGCAAGACCGTCGCCACCACCACCGGCTCGGTGGTGTTTCGCAACGAAATGCTCGAGCTGATCCAGTACCGGCCGATGAGCGAAAAGCAGTATTCGAAACCGCTGCTGGTGGTGCCGCCGCAAATCAACAAGTACTACATTTTCGACCTCAGCCCGAGCAACAGCTTCGTCCAGTTCGCCCTGAAGAACGGCTTGCAGACCTTCATGATCAGCTGGCGCAACCCGGATGTGCGCCATCGCGAATGGGGCCTGTCGACCTACGTCGAAGCCGTGGAAGAAGCGATGAACATCTGCCGGGCGATCACCGGCGCCCGTGAGGTCAACCTGATGGGCGCCTGCGCCGGCGGGCTGACCATCGCGGCGCTGCAAGGGCATCTGCAGGCCAAGCGGCAGTTGCGGCGGGTCTCCAGCGCCACCTATCTGGTGAGCCTGCTCGACAGTGAGATGAATACCCCGGCCACCCTGTTCGCCGATGAGCAAACGCTCGAAGCGGCCAAGCGGCGCTCCTATCAGAAAGGCGTGCTGGACGGTCGCGACATGGCCAAGGTGTTCGCCTGGATGCGCCCCAACGATCTGATCTGGAGTTATTTCGTCAATAACTACCTGCTGGGCAAGGAGCCACCGGCGTTCGACATTCTCTACTGGAACAACGACAGCACCCGCCTGCCCGCCGCGTTTCACGGCGACATACTGGACTTCTTCAAGCACAACCCATTGACCCACCCGGGTGGCCTGGAAGTGTGCGGCACGCCGATTGATCTGCAAAAGGTCACGGTCGACAGTTTCAGCGTGGCCGGCATGAACGACCACATCACGCCGTGGGATGCGGTCTATCGCTCGACGCTGTTGCTGGGCGGTGAGCGGCGCTTCGTGCTGTCCAACAGCGGCCACGTGCAGAGCATCCTCAACCCGCCGGGCAACCCGAAAGCCCATTACGTCGAGAACGGAAAGCTCAGCGGTGATCCGCGCGCCTGGTACTACGACGCCAAGAAAGTCGACGGCAGCTGGTGGCCGCAATGGCTGGAGTGGGTCCAGCAGCGCTCCGGCACCCTGCGCGAAACCCAGATGACCCTCGGCAACGCCAATTATCCACCGATGGAAGCGGCACCCGGCACCTATGTGCGTGTGCGCTGACTGACTCAAGCCCTTTTAAGAAGACTGGATGAAAACAAGCGAACGGATCCTCGAATGTGCCCTGCAGTTGTTCAATGAAAAGGGCGAGCCGAACGTCTCCACCATGGAGGTTGCCAATGAAATGGGGATCAGCCCCGGCAACCTCTACTACCACTTCCACGGCAAGGAACCGCTGATTCTCGGACTGTTCGAGCGCTTCCAGAACGACCTCGCCCCGCTGCTCGACCCTCCCGCCGATGTCGAACTGGCGCCGGAGGATTACTGGCTGTTCCTGCACCTGATCGTCGAACGGCTGGCGCAGTACCGTTTTCTGTTCCAGGACCTGTCGAACCTGGCCGGGCGCCTGCCGAAACTGGCCAAGGGCATTCGCCAGTTCCTCAACGTGCTCAAGCGCACGCTGGCGTCATTGCTGGCGCGGTTGAAGGCGTCGGGGCAGTTGGTCAGCGACACCCAGGCGCTGGGGCAACTGGTGGAGCAGATCACCATGACGCTGCTGTTCTCGCTGGACTATCAGCGGATTCTCGATCGCGAAGGGGAAGTGCGGCTGGTGGTGTACCAGATCATGATGCTGGTGGCGCCGCATCTGTTGCCGCCGGTGAAGGTGGCGACGGAGAGGATGGCTTTGCAGTACCTCGAAGATCACGAGTGAGTCAGGTAGATCGCTGCCCTCACCCTAGCCCTCTCCCGGAGGGAGAGGGAACCTACGGAGTTGTCTTACGCTAGACATCGACCTGAAAGACCTTATCGATTATGGATTCAATGCTTCACTTTCAGGCCGACGTAAGACTGAAGCATCCCCCAATCGGCCCCCTCTCCCTCCGGGAGAGGGCTGGGGTGAGGGGCTCTTGGATCAGATATAAAAAACGCCCGACCTTCACAGGCCGGGCGTTTTCTTGAGCCCTGAAAAATCAGGACTGACTGGTTGGCGTCGACGGCGTCGATGCAGCAGTCGGAGCAGGCGCCGGGGTTGGAGCCGAGGCGGAGTTCGACGTGCTTGCCAGTGCTTGCGGTGTGGTCACCGGTTTTGGTGCTGCAGCTTTCGGTGCAGCGGCTTTCGGCGCGGCCGGTTTTTTCACTGCAGGCTTTTTCGCCGCAGCCGGTTTGGCGGCAGGCTTGGCGGCGGGTTTGGCTGCTGCGGTTTTCGCTGCTGGTTTGGCTGCTGGCTTGGCCGCAGGTTTAGCGGCTGATTTTGCAGCCGGCTTGGCGGCGGCCTTGGCAGCAACCGGTTTGGCCGCGGCTTTCGCTGCAGGCTTGGCGGCAGCGGTTTTGGCTGCTGGTTTTGCGGCCGGTTTGGCGGCGGCTTTAGCCAGTGGCTTGGCAGCGGTTTTGGCCGCAGGCTTGGCTGCTGCGGTTTTGGCCGCGACAGGCTGAGCTTTCAGGCCGGTGAGTTTTTCGATCTGCTTGGTCAGGGTATCGACCTTCTTGTGCAGATCCTTCACCTCGTTGCGGCTCGGTACGCCCAGGCGCGAAATCGCACTGTTCAGGCGCTTGTCGAAAGCCCCTTCCAGCTGATCCCAGGTGCCCAGTGCGCGATCTTTCACGCCGCTGATGCGCGATTTTGCCGAGCTTGCAGAATCCTTGGCAGCATCGACTTTCTTGCCGACTGCAGCCTTGGTGAGCTTCTCGGCTTTCTCGCCGTCTTTGACCAATGTATCGAAGAGCTTGCTGCCGTCAGTGTCGATCTTCGAGTACACGCCTAAACCAGCCAGCCAGATCTTGCGGGAATAGTCTTCGACTTTTCCGATCCACGAGCTGCCTTCTTTATCGGTGTTCTTTTTACCAGCCATCCCGTTCTCCTTAAGATTTACGCGCGACGCGTTCGAGCAATGCCGTCAGCTCATCGAGCTTAGCAGAGAGTGCCTCAACGTCATGTTTAGACGGAATGCCGATACGATTCAAGGCACTGGCCACACGCGTGTCGAACGCCTTCTCGACCTTGTCGAGCTGAACTTCGACCCGGCCTTTGAAAGAGCTGACTTCGCTCTTGGCTTCATCGATCTCGGCGTTGGCCGCTTCGAGTTTTTCGGTGACGGCTTTTTTGCCTTTCTTTTCAACAGTTTGACCAGCCTTGATCAACTCCTGAAAGTACTCGCTGCCCTCCTGACCGACCTTGGTGTAGGCACCCAGGCCTGCCAGCCAGATCTTGCGGGCATAGGATTTGACGTCGCTCAGAGCGGAAGTCGAAGCGTCGATTTTTTTCTTCAAAATGACTTTGGCCATGGTGCACCTCACGCGCAGAAGGTTTGAGGAACTGCCCTGACGAGTGTCGGGCTCAGGCACAAAGTAGGGAGAAAAATTAGAAACGGCACCCTAACAACTGACATAAAAGGCAGGTGCACGAGAAAAAAACGGGGAGCCCGAAGCTCCCCGTTTTGTCCTGATCAGACCAGCGCTTTATCCAGCGCCTTTTCGATCTCGGCTTTGATCATGCCGCTCATGGCCGACATCATCAGGCCCAGTTCCACGTCGACCCGGATCGAATCCTCGGCCACATGCACCGCGCCCTTCACGCCCGAACGCTTGAGGTTCAGGACATCGCCCGACCACTGCGGCTCCAGACCATATTGATCGGAGAGTTTCTGCGCCAGTTTGTCGGCTTTCTCGCGGGCCGCTTCCTTGCCCAGGCTGTGGGCACGCTCAACACTGATATGGGCCATTGAATGACTCCTGCTTTTTGAATGGGGCTATGAATGCCTGCAACGAATCTTGACCGCCACTGCGGCAAATCGTCCCGAAGGTTGCCCATCTTACCTTTAGCCATTCCAAGACAAAGCATGGCTTGGGGATTAGAATGTCGCGCATTCTCTTTTGGTGACAGCGATATGACTGATCAGCGCAAAGGCAGCGATGCCGAACCCAACACTCACTTCGGCTTCAAAAACGTTCCGGAAAGCCAGAAAGCGGAAAAAGTCGCTGAGGTGTTCCACTCCGTGGCCGCCAAGTACGACCTGATGAACGACCTTCTGTCGGGCGGCATGCACCGTCTGTGGAAGCGTTTTGCGATCGAACTGTCGGGCGTGCGCGCCGGCAACCGCGTGCTGGACATTGCCGGTGGCACCGGCGACCTGACCAAGAAATTCTCGCACCTGGTCGGCCCGACCGGTCAGGTGGTTCTCGCGGACATCAACGAATCCATGCTCAAGGTCGGTCGTGACCGCCTGCTGGATGTCGGTGTTTCGGGCAACGTCGAGTTCGTCCAGGCCGACGCGGAAAAGCTGCCGTTCCCGGACAACCATTTCGACTGCGTGACCATCGCCTTCGGCCTGCGCAACGTGACGCACAAGGAAGACGCCCTGCGTTCGATGCTGCGCGTACTTAAGCCGGGCGGCCGCCTGCTGGTGCTGGAATTCTCCAAGCCGACCAACGCGCTGATGTCCAAGGCCTACGACGCCTACTCGTTCGCCTTCATGCCGCTGATGGGCAAGCTGATCACCAATGACTCGGAAAGCTATCGCTACCTGGCCGAATCGATCCGCATGCACCCGAATCAGGAAACTTTGAAGTCGATGATGGTCGACGCCGGTTTCGACCGCGTGACCTATCACAACATGACCGCAGGCATCGTCGCCCTGCACCGCGGCATCAAACCCTGATGCTGCTGACCGGGCTGCTCGCCAGCGTCGAACTCGGCCTGAACCGCGTGCTGCGTCTCGACAGCACGGCGCTGCCGCGACTGGCGCATCTGACCGGCAAAGTGATTGCCGTGGATTGCCGCAGCCCGGCGCTGCAACTGTTCATCCTGCCGAGCGACGAAGGCCTGATGCTGGCGTCCCACTGGGAAACCGGCGTCGACTGCACCCTGCGTGCCCCCGCTTCGAGTCTGGTGAAACTGGCCCTGAGCAAGGACAAGACCGCGGTGCTGCACGCACCGGAAGTCGAACTCGACGGTGACAGCGGCGTGCTGCTGGAACTGGCGGGCGTGCTGCAGGATCTGGAGCTGGACTGGGAGTACGAACTCTCGCGCTGGCTGGGACCTGTCGCCACGCAACTGGTCGGCGGTCACCTACGCAGCCGCGCCCGCTGGTATCAACAAGGATTTGCCAGCCTCAACCAGAACCTCGCCGAATACCTGGCCGAAGAATCGCGCACCCTCGTCGGGCAGCGCGAAGCCGAAGCCCGCTTCAGCGAACTGGACCGGATCAAACTCGATCTGGAACGTCTCGAGGCGCGCTTCGAGCGCCTTTCCCGATCCCTCGACCCAAGCGATAACGCATGAAGCTGCTCGCCGTCCGCCGTCTGTTGCGCATCCAGCGCGTCGTGATCCGCTACCGCCTCGATGACCTGCTGTTCGATCTGCCTTTGCCGTGGTTTTTGCTGGCGCTGCGCTACGTCTTGCCGTGGCGCTGGTTCCCGCGCAAGCCGCTGGACCTGAGCCGTGGCGCACGCCTGCGCCTGGCCTTGCAGGACCTGGGGCCGATCTTCATCAAGTTCGGGCAGATCCTTTCGACCCGCCGCGACCTGCTGCCAGAAGACATCGCCGATGAGCTGATGCGGTTGCAGGACCGCGTGCCGCCGTTCGATTCGCAGCTGTCGGTCAAGCTGATCGAAGAGCAACTGGGCAAGAAGATCAGCGAAGTGTTCAGCCGTTTCGACGTCGAACCGCTGGCCTCGGCCTCGGTGGCGCAGGTGCATGCCGCGCAGTTGAAGACCGGTGAAGAAGTAGTGGTCAAGGTGATCCGCCCGGGCCTGAAACCGATCATTGCCCAGGATCTGGCGTGGCTGTTCATCCTCGCCCGCGCCGCCGAAAAGGTCTCCGCCGACGCTCGTCTGCTGCACCCGGTGGACGTGGTCAGCGACTATGAAAAAACCATCTACGACGAACTCGACCTGTTGCGCGAGGCAGCCAACGCCAGCCAGTTGAAACGCAACTTCGAAGGCTCGCCGCTGCTGTACGTGCCGCAAGTCTATTGGGACTGGTGCCGGCCGAAAGTGCTGGTGATGGAGCGCATCTACGGGATTCAGGTGACGGATCTGGCGACCCTCGCCGACCAGCGCACCGACATGAAGATGCTTGCCGAACGTGGCGTGGAGATCTTCTTCACCCAGGTATTCCGCGACAGTTTCTTCCACGCCGACATGCACCCGGGCAACATCTTCGTCAGCACCGTCAACCCGTGGAGCCCGCAGTACATCGCTATCGACTGCGGCATCGTCGGCAGCCTGACCCCGGAAGACCAGGACTATCTGGCGCGCAACCTGTTCGCCTTCTTCAAGCGCGACTACCGCCGCGTGGCGCAATTGCACATCGATTCGGGCTGGGTGCCGGCGGAAACCAAGCTCAACGAATTCGAAGCGGCGATCCGTACCGTGTGCGAGCCGATCTTCGAAAAACCATTAAAAGATATTTCATTTGGCCAGGTGCTGATGCGCCTGTTCCAGACCGCGCGCCGCTTCAACATGGAAGTGCAGCCGCAACTCGTATTGCTGCAAAAGACCCTGCTGAACATCGAAGGCCTGGGCCGTCAGCTGTATCCGGATCTGGATCTGTGGAACACCGCGCAGCCGTTCCTCGAACGCTGGATGCGCGAGCGCGTCAGCCCGAAAGCCTTGATCGGCAACGTCCAGAGCCAGTTCGAACAACTGCCGCACCTGGCCAACATGGCCCGCGACCTGCTCGAACGCATGTCCCAACCTCACGCCAACGACCCGCCACCGCCGTGGAAAAAGCGCAAGGACGACTGGTTCCTGCGCCTGCTCGGCAGCGCCCATCTGGCGGGTGGTACGATCCTCGCCGCCGGTGGCCCGATGCACGAACTGGGGCATTGGCCCGCCGGGATCATGGTGGCAGTCGGCTTGTATCTGGTCGTTCGCCGATAGCCAGTTCCGTGATCGGCTGGCACACTGTTTCAACGCCTGAGCCCGACTATTGAAGTGTGGGTTCGCTGTCGGAGTCGAAGATGAAAAACTGGCTGGACGAGATCAAGTGGGACGCCGATGGCCTGGTGCCGGCGATTGCCCAAGATCACAAGACCGGACGCGTATTGATGATGGCCTGGATGAACCGCGAAGCCCTGGAGCTGACCGCGGCGGAAAACCGTGCCATCTATTGGTCACGTTCCCGTGGCAAGCTGTGGCGCAAGGGCGAAGAGTCCGGCCACGTACAGACGCTGCATGAAATGCGTCTGGACTGCGACGCCGACGTCATCATCCTGATGGTCGAACAGATCGGCGACATCGCTTGCCATACCGGCCGTCAAAGCTGCTTCTACCGCGTCTTCGAAAACGGCGACTGGAAAACGGTCGACCCGGTCCTGAAAGACCCGCACGCTATTTACTCCGCAGGACACAAACATGAGTGACACCCTGACCCGCCTCGCTCAGGTGCTGGAAGAGCGCAAGGGCGCTGCTGCCGACAGTTCGTATGTGGCTAGTCTGTATCACAAGGGCTTGAACAAGATTCTGGAAAAGGTCGGCGAAGAATCGGTCGAAACGATCATCGCCGCCAAGGACGCCGCCGTCAGCGGCGACTGCAGCGACGTGATCTACGAGACCGCCGACCTGTGGTTCCACAGCATGGTCATGCTCGCCCAGCTGGGGCAGCATCCGCAGGCGGTGCTGGATGAACTGGATCGCCGTTTCGGCCTGTCCGGACACGTCGAGAAAGCCTCGCGCCCGTCCGCCTGAACAACTATTAGAGAGGAACAGCAACATGGGCATTTTTGACTGGAAACACTGGATCGTCATCCTGGTGGTCGTGGTACTGGTGTTCGGTACCAAGAAACTGAAAAACCTCGGCACCGACGTCGGCGAGTCGATCAAGGGCTTCCGTAAAGCCATGAACGACGACGAGAAACCGGCCGATCCGACCGTCACGCCTGCGCAACCGGTGCCGCCGGTTCAGCCGCAAGCCACCGCTCAGGCCAACCCGCCGCACACCATCGACGTGCAGGCGCAGAAAGTCGAAGAGCCGATCCGCAAAGACGTGTGAGCACTGACTAATGTTTGGTATCAGCTTCTCTGAACTGCTGCTCGTCGGCCTCGTTGCCCTGCTGGTGCTGGGTCCCGAGCGTCTGCCGGGCGCTGCACGCACCGCCGGCCTGTGGGTCGGACGGCTGAAGCGCAGCTTCAACGCGATCAAACAGGAAGTTGAGCGTGAAATCGGTGCCGACGAAATCCGTCGGCAACTGCACAACGAGCACATCCTGTCGCTGGAACAGGAGGCGCGGAAGATTTTCACGCCGGTTCAGCAGGAGCCGACGCCGGTCGAGCACGTGGGTGAGCAGACGATTCACAGCCCTGCCGCTCCAACGCCAGCGGCACCTGCTGTAGCGCCAATCGAACCAGCGCCTGTCGTCGCGCCAGCCTCGGTTGAACACGTAACACCAACCGCCGCGCCGACCACACCAGCGCCTCACGACCCAACATTGCCGCCGCGAGCCCCATGAGCGATCTCCCCGAAAACGACCAGCACATGCCGCTGGTTTCGCACCTCACCGAGTTGCGCACCCGCCTGCTGCGTTGCGTCGCGGCGATCTTCATCATCTTCGCCGGGTTGTTTGCCTTCACCCAGCAGATCTACACCTTCGTCTCGACGCCGCTACGCGAATACCTGCCGGCCGGCGCGACGATGATCGCCACCGACGTGTCGTCGCCGTTCCTGACGCCGCTGAAACTGACGATGATGGTCTCGCTGTTCCTGGCGATCCCGGTGATCCTGCATCAGATCTGGGGCTTCATCGCGCCGGGCCTATACAAGCACGAAAAGCGCGTCGCAGTGCCGTTGCTGATCTCCAGCATCCTGCTGTTCTACACCGGCATGGCGTTCGCCTACTTCTTCGTGTTCCCGCTGATCTTCAAGTTCTTCGCCTCGGCCACCCCGGCCGGCGTGGAAATGATGACCGACATCACCAGTTACCTCGATTTCGTCATGACGCTGTTCTTCGCTTTCGGCGTGGCGTTCGAAATCCCGGTGGCCGTGGTGCTGCTGGTGTGGATCGGCG
>NZ_POHV01000032.1:0-78643 GCF_002884345.1 Pseudomonas sp. GW456-12-10-14-LB2 | reverse complement strand
GGTGAAGCTCGCGGGTGGGCTGAATCAGTACCGGTACGTGCCGAATCCGACGGGGTGGGTGGATCCGTTGGGGTTGAGCTCCAACTGTCCGCCGCCGAACAAGCCGGGATGTCCGGTTCCGGATGGGGTGAGCGGTTCGGTTGTTGATGAGGGCGAGCCGGCGCTACCGAAGATGACGGCGCAAGAGCGGAGGGCGAGAATTGATGAGTTGGCAGAAAATATTGCATTAAAAGAGTTGAGATATATGGAAAGCGCTAACAAAAAATCTCATTTTTTACAAAAACATGGCGCCCAAACTACTCTTGCTTCGCAGCAAGAACGTCTGCTATATGCTAAAAACCCTACTACGGGTAAAGTTGAGATGAAACTAAATAAAAAAACTAAGCTTTTGGAGCCAAGCATTCCGCGAGCTGCAACTAAATTTATGAGTCATAGGGATCAATTGAATGCAATTAATCGTGCTAAATTAATTTTCCGACGGACTGGGAGTCTATCGCTTTCATCGCTCCCAGTAGAAATGGGAAGAAAGGTTGGAGAGGGGTATAGAGGGAAGCAAGTGGAATATATAGAGCCAACAAGAACTGTCGTTATACTCAATAGTCATGGTGAGGCTATAACGGCTTATGTGGATTGATATAAAATGAAACGTAATCCAAATCTTTCAATTTTGCCTGGCTTTCTATTTGTCTTCGATATTGATTATCCTCACGAAGGGGCCGTTGAAGAACTAATATGTCTGGCTGATGTAAATGACTCTTCTGATTTGATTAGAGTTTTTGATGCTGCTCTGAAACCGGAATTTGTTGGGTACTCTGAATCGGATAGGTGTTGGATAATTGATACGATTTCCTATTATTTGGAAAGAGGAGAAACATTTGTTGAGGTTTTGGAAAAGAGGAGTTTTTTATTTTCTGACGAGATAGTCGATGGGCGTGGCTTTATGCGCGTGTTGCTAGAATGTCTTTCCTTATATCAGGCTGAGATAGGTAAAGTTAAAGATTTATAGAATTACAATCTACCTTTGAGGTTTTTGTATTTAGGGTTTTTGGTAGGTTGATTGTTTGTTTGGTCTTTATAATGATGGTAAAAATTGTGGGAGCTAATTTATTTAACCAAAGCCAGTTCGTCACGTTTCCAATCGCGGTGAAGTGATGTTGAAAGATCCATATTTAGATGAAAAGTTTGAACCGGATTTGATGTGGTTTATAGGCGTTTTCGACGTTTATGATCGGGAGGAAACTCGAGGTGCGGAACTCGAGGTTTACAATCCTAATGATTCCGCTGATAGAGAGCTTCTTATCAGGAAGTATTGTCTTAATCTGCCATACCTTTCCTATAGGCATAAGCTAGTGCTAGTTGAAATTTTGGAGCTGCTGCTCTTGGAACAAAATTATGACTTTCAAGAGTTATTCGAGGTCGATGAATACGAAGCAGCAAGTTGGCCGCGGGGAGAATGGTACTCTCTAGAAGATCCACGCGGCTTCTTCCAGGATATCTATAAGTTTGCGAAGGAAGCTTGGAGGGAGGATCTTGCGAAAGCCGCTGGAGAGGATCGGTCAACATGGTAGTTATCGAGCCTTTAAATCAGCGATGACCTGAAACGAGCGCCTCGTTAAAAGGTAGCGCACTTATGCTATCGATAACATGCACGCTATACCCCGGAACATTCTTCGCATGATGCTTCGCCTGCGAAGCCATCTCCGCCAACTGACTCGCATCCAGCTGCGCACACGCTTCGGGATGCAAATGCACCACGCCAATGGACAATGACAGCAACGGAAACTCCTGACGAATGCCCTGGCGGTTCGGCGCAACAAAACACCCAGCCTCCAGATGTTCCGGGCGGTAGAAACGCCGGCATTGGCTCTGGAAATCATCAAGCAATTGGTTCAGCCGTTTGCGCCAATCCTCCGGGCCGAGCACCAGCAGGAAATCGTCACCACCGATGTGGCCAACGAAATCCCGGGATGGGTCGACGCGTTCGTTGAGGCATTGCGCCAGACACAGCAATACCTCATCCCCACGCCCATACCCATAGATATCGTTAAAGGGTTTGAAGCTGTCGATGTCGACATAACAAATGACCGACTCCCGTCCCTGTTGCAGCAACCGTGTCAGGCACTGCTGAATCGGAACATTCCCCGGCAGCAACGTCAGCGGGTTGGCATAGCGGGCCTGCTGGATTTTCAGTTCGGTGATCAGTTTGAGCACGTCAATCACCCGGCCCAGGCCCAGGTAACCGCCGTTGAGGGTGATGATGAAGTCTTCTTCGATGCGTTGCCGGGCGCGGCTGGTGATCAGACGGCTGACCTGTTGCAGCGACTGGCTCATTTCCACGGCGAGGAAGTCGTCGTTCATCAGGCGGCTGATCGGTTTGCGGGCGAACAGGTCGGTGGCGAACGGTTTGAGCAGCGCATCGGACAGCGAGTGACGATGAACGATGCCGCATGGCTGACCCTGTTCGTCGAGCACCGCCAGTGAGTTCAGGTTGGCCTGACGGCGGAAGGCTTCCAGTACGGTAGCGGTCGGTGTGTCGCGATTCACGGCCGGTTGATCGTTGAGCAGGGCGCTGAGGTCGCTGCCTTCATCGTTCAATGTGACGGCGCTGCTGTCGTGCTTGGGCATCAAGGCGCGGGCATCGCGCGGCGGGTGTTCCTGAGGGCGGCCGAGCAGGTATCCCTGCACCAGATCCACACCCATCTCGGTCAGCACTGCCAGCTCTTCCGGCAGTTCGATGCCTTCGGCAATCACCTGTGCCCGCGAGGCCTTGGCGATTTGCAGGATCGATCCGACGAACTCGCGTTTCAATGCGTCCTGATGAATGCCATCGATAAAGTGCCGGTCGATCTTCACGTAATCCGGCCGCAGCTCCGACCACAGGCGCAGGCTCGAATAACCAGCCCCAAGGTCATCGAGGGCAATCGAAAAACCCATCGCCCGATAGTGATGCAGCGCAGTTTGCAGCAACTGAAAGTCATCGATCGGCGTTTGTTCGGTGAGTTCGATCACCACCTGACTCGGCGGGATACCAAAATCCTGCAGCAGCTGCAGCGTGCGCCCCGGCTGGTGCGCGGCTTCGAGCAGGGATTCGGGAGAGACGTTGAGAAACAGCTTGCCCGGCAACTGCTGTTCGTTGAAACGGCGACAGGCGCTTTGGCGGCAGGCGATTTCCAGTTCGCTCAAGCGTCCGGCCTGGCGGGCCACGGCGAACAGGGCGATGGGGGAATGCAGCGGGCTGTTGGACGGGCCGCGGGTCAGGGCTTCGTAGCCGAGAATGCGCCGTTCAGAGAGGCAAATGATCGGCTGGAACAGGCTGTGTAATCCGCTTTGAGTCAGGATCGAGCTCAAGGCACTCAGCTGTTCGGTCGTGGTCATGGCAATCTCTGGCGATAAAAAAAGGACTGGGAGCGTTCTCGATGAAGAGAACAGCTCCCAGTCCTTTATTGCACGACAGAATGATGACTGTTTGATGACGATCCGGGGATCGTCAGCATTAAATTGCCATCACCTTACTTCTTTGCGACCTGATTGCTCAGCTTGAGGTAATCCAGCAGCACGCGCCCGGTCTCGCTCAGGTAGGCGTCGTCTTCCGGTTTGACCTTGTCCGGCTCGGCGGCCGCCAGGGCGTCCTCGTCTTCTTTCTTCAGCTCTTTGAGCGGTTCTTCGCCTTTGGCCTTGCGACGGATGTTTTCCATCGCCAGTTGCTTGGCGTCGATGTCGGCGTGCTGGGCACGGCGTTCGGCTTCATTTAGGCTGACGGTTTTTTCTTCCAGCAGCTTCTGCGCCAGGGCCAGCTTGTCACGGATGAACACAAACTCCGCGTCCTTGGCGGAACGGGTGTCATGCTCGGATTTCAGCTGGGCCAGATACGGCTTGAACGGATCGCTCGCCGGTTTGATCGCCGCGCGGATGGTGTCCCACGGCATGGCTTCCGGCAGGGCGCTTTCGCCGATTTCCTTGGTGTCGATGATCGACGGGTAATCGATGTCCGGCAGTACGCCCTGATGCTGGGTGCTCTGACCGGAAACCCGGTAGAACTTGGCCAGGGTCAGTTTCAGTTCGCCATGGTTCAGCGGCTGGATGGTCTGGACCGTGCCTTTGCCGAAGGTCTGGCCACCGATGATCAGCGCGCGGTGGTAGTCCTGCATGGCGCCGGCGAAGATCTCCGAAGCCGAGGCGGACAGACGGTTGACTAGCAGCGCCATCGGGCCTTTGTAGAAGGCGCCCGGGTTTTCATCTTCAAGTACATCGACCCGGCCATCGGCGTTACGCACGAGCACGGTAGGGCCCTTGTCGATGAACAGGCTGGTCAGCTCGGTGGCTTCCTGCAGGGAACCGCCGCCGTTGTTGCGCAGGTCGATGACCACGCCGTCGACTTTCTCTTTCTGCAGTTCGGTCAGCAGCTTCTTGACGTCGCGAGTGGTGCTCTTGTAGTCCGGATCGCCGGCACGAAAGGCCTTGAAGTCGAGGTAGAAGGCCGGAATCTCGATCACGCCGAGCTTGTAGTCTCGGCCGTCCTGTTTCAGGTTCAGCACGGACTTCTTCACGGCCTGGTCTTCGAGCTTCACCGCTTCACGGGTGATCGGCACGATCTTGCTGGTCTGGTCGTTCGGCGCATTGCTCGCCGGGATGACTTCCAGACGCACCACGGTGCCTTTCGGGCCACGGATCAGCTTGACCACTTCATCCAGACGCCAGCCGACCACGTCGACCATCTCTTTGTTGCCCTGGGCAACGCCGATGATCTTGTCGGCCGGAGCAACCTGCTTGGTCTTGTCGGCCGGGCCTGCCGGCACCAGACGCACGACTTTCACCTGGTCGTTGTCGCTCTGCAACACGGCGCCGATACCCTCGAGGGACAGGCTCATGTTGATGTCGAAGTTCTCCGCGTTATCCGGCGACAGATAGTTGGTGTGCGGATCGTAAGACATGGCGAAGGTGTTGATGTACGCCTGGAAGATGTCTTCGGCGCGGGTCTGGTCCAGACGCGCCAGTTGATTCTTGTAGCGCTTGGTCAGGGTTTCCTGGATCTGCTTCGGCTCTTTGCCGGCGATCTTCTGCCGCAGCACCTCGTCCTTGACGCGTTTGCGCCACAGGTCATCGAGTTCGGCGGTGGACTTGAGCCACGGAGCGTCCTTGCGATCGATCAGCAAGGTTTCCTTGGTGGTGAAGTCCATCTTGTCGACGCCTTTGTTCAGCTCGGCAAGGGCGAAGTCCAGACGCGCCTTCACGCGGTCCAGGTAGCGCTTGTAGATGGTGAACCCGGCGTTGAGGTCGCCGCTCTTGAGGAAGTCGTCGAACTGGGTCTTCCACTTGTCGAATTCGGCGATGTCGCTGGCCATGAAGTAGCTGCGCGACGGGTCGAGCAGCTTGATGTAGCTGTCGTAGATGATCACCGAGCGCGCATCGTCGAGCGGCGGCTTGCTGTAGTGGTGACGCTTGAGCAACTCGACGACGTTCAGACTGGCGATCACTTCGTCGCGATCAGGCTGCAACTTGTCCCAGCTGTTGGCTGCGAATGTGGTGCCCGACACCGGCAACAGACCGATACCGATGAAAAGAGCGAGGGCGGTGCTGGGGAGCAGATGCTTCATGCTGATTCGACGCGGGGACAATTGATAACGCATATTAGGCCGTCTTTGAAGTCGCCGGTACCTCTACGCTCTGTACGATAACTGCTGTTCAGCGTTCGTTCAGACCCCAGGGCCGGTCGCATAATGCAAAAAGCCCGGCGCTACAGCTTCGGGCTCAGTCCAGACTCACTATGGAGGCACTGTGAAGGCATTGCAAGGCGTTGAAGGTCAAGTGGCATGGGTTGATGAACCAAGTCCTACATGTGATGTAGGACAAGTTCGCATCCGGGTGGCGGCAGCGGGCCTCAATCGCGCGGATTTATTACAGAAAGCTGGACTTTATCCACCCCCTCCAGGTGCCAGCCAGGTGCTGGGTCTTGAGTGTTCCGGGGTGATCAGCGAGGTCGGCGCAGGCTCGTCCTGGCAGGTCGGTGACCGGGTCTGCGCCTTGCTGGCCGGGGGCGGGATGGCGCAAGAGGTGGTCGTCGACGGAAGGCATGTGCTGCCGGTTCCGGAAGGTGTATCGCTGATCGAGGCCGCTGCGTTGCCCGAGGTGTACGCGACCGTCTGGCTGAATGTGTTTCAACTCGCTGCGCTCAAACCGGGTGAGAAAGTTCTTCTGCACGCCGGAGCCAGTGGTATCGGTTCAGCCGCCATTCAACTGTGCAAGGCTTTCGGCAATCCCTGCTGGGTCAGCGTCGGCTCGGCCGAGCGGCTGGCCTACTGCGAATCGCTGGGGGCCCAGGGCGGGGTGGTTCGCACCGACGATCTGGAAAGCCTGCGGGATTTCGGGCCGTTCGATGTGATTCTGGATCCGGTGGGCGGCAATTATTCGGCTTTGAACCTTAAGTTGATGGCTCAGGACGGCCGATGGGTGCTGATCGGCCTGATGGGCGGCCGCGAGGCGAAGTTGGATCTGGCCCAGGTGCTGGCCAAGCGCGTGCAACTGCTGGGCTCGACCCTGCGCAGCCGTGAAGATCAGTTCAAGGCCGATCTGTTCAGCGATCTGAGCCAGCACGTGTGGCCACTGTTTTCCGAAGGTCGCCTGAAGCCGCAACTGGCCAAGACCTTCCCTATCAAGGATGCCGAGGCTGCGTTTGCCGAGCTGGCGAGCAACACGGTGGCGGGGAAGCTGGTGCTGGTGATCGACGAAAGCCTGAGCTGATCGTTGATGCTTGTGGGAGCAGGCTTGCTCCCACAAGACAACCGCTTACTTCCAGAGGTGGATCGGCCAGCCAGACTTCTCGGCCTCTGCAAGCAGGACCGGATCCGGATTGACCACATGCGGAAAATCCACTTTCAGCAGCAGCGGCAGATCATTGCGTGAGTCGGAATAGAAACTCGCGCCCTCAAGGTTTTCCTCTTCGGCATCCAGCCATTCCAGCAAGCGGGTGATTTTGCCTTCGCGGTAGGTCAGGGTGCCCACGGTGTGGCCGCTGTAAACGCCATGCGCCACTTCCAGTTCGATCCCCAGCACCTCGTCGATGCCCAGTCGATCGGCAATCGGTTTGACCAGGTGCGTACCCGAGGCCGAGATCACCAGAATCCGGTCGCCGGCCTTGCGGTGGGCAGCAATGGTTTTGGTCGCATCGCTGAAGATGATCGGCTCGATGAAGTCTTCCACCCACGGTCCGACCAGATGCTCGACTTCTTCCGGGGTGCGCCCGATCAGCGGCTCGAGGCTGAAGTCCATGTAGTCTTCCATGCGCAACTTGCCATGGCTGTAGGCATCCATCAGCTCGTTGTTCCGGCGCATGAACGACTCGGGATCGACCCAGCCCAGGCGCCCCATCTGCTCGCTCCAGAGGGTGGCGCAGTCGCCGTGGATCAGGGTTTCGTCCAGATCAAAAATTGCCAGGGCCATCAGTTCAGTTCCCTCTTGGGTGTCAGCAAAGTCATCAGGCTACCTCACACAGAGCGGTGGGATCGATGGAAAGTGACAGGCGCTGACCATCGGGATGCAGATCCGCCGCCGAACGGTTGAGCACATCCACCACCAGTTCCACGCCCCGGGCTTCGACGCGGTAGCGGATCACGTTGCCCAGCAGACTGTGGCTGCGGATTTGCGCATCGGGTTCACCGCTGAGGCTGAGTTCAATGGCTTCCGGGCGAATCGCGATGCGATGGTTGATCGGCCGCTGCAACAGCTTCGACGCGCTCTCGGCATCCAGCAGGTTGTAGTTGCCGATGAAGCCGGCGGCGAATACGTCGACCGGTGCGGTGTAGAGGGTTTCGGCATCGCCGCTTTGTACGATTTTTCCCTGATTCATCAGGAAAATCCGGTCAGACATGGTCAGGGCTTCTTCCTGATCGTGTGTGACGAAGATCGTGGTCAGGCCAAGTTCGCGCTGGATCTGACGGATCTGTTCGCGCAGGTGTTTGCGAATTCGCGCATCGAGGGCCGACAGCGGTTCATCCAGCAGCAACAGGCGCGGACGGGTCACCAGCGAACGGGCGAGGGCGACACGCTGACACTGGCCGCCGGACAGCTGATGCGGATAGCGACTGGCGAAATCGTTGAGTTCAACCAGTTTCAACACTTCGGCAACCCGCTTGTGGCTGTCGTCGGCGTTGACCTTTTGCATGCGCAGGCCGAAGGCGACGTTCTGTTCGACGGTCATGTTGGGGAACAGCGCGTAGCTCTGGAACACCATGCCGATCCCGCGCTTCTGCGGGGTGAGCGGCACGATGTCGACGCCATCGAGCAGAATCTTGCCGCCATCCACCGGCGTCAGCCCGGCGATGCAACGCAGCAGGGTGGATTTGCCGCAACCGGACGGACCAAGCAGGGTGACGAATTCACCCTTGTTGATTTCGCAGTTGATGTCGCTGAACACCGTGGTGCCCGCGTAGTTTTTCTGAAGGTGTTGGACGCTGACATAGCTCATTCGCTTTTGTCCTTGTTCAAGATGTTGGCGACCCAGGTCAGGACCAGCACGAAAAAGAAGTAGGAGATCACCAGCGCACTGGTGAAGTGGCCGCTGCTGTTGCGCATGTTGTTCAGATAAACCTGCAGGGTTTCGTAGCGGGTGCCGACCAGGATGTTGGCGAACACGAACTCACCGAACAGGAACGAGAACGACAGCAGCAACGCGACCATCAGGCCTTTGCGCAGGTTCGGCAGCACCACCAGGAAAGCTGCCTGAAAAGTGCTGGCGCCAAGCAGTTGGGCGGCGTCCATCAGGTCGCGCAGGTTGATCGCTTGCAGGTTGTTGGTGATCGCCCGGTACATGAACGGCAGCGCCACGGTGAAGTAGCAACCGATCAGGATCCACGGCGTGCCGACCATCGCGAACGGCCCGGAACCGTAGAGCTGCAACAGGCCCACCGACGACACCACCGGCGGTACGGCGAAGGGCAGCAGGATCAGGATGTTCATCAGCGCATCGAGTTTCGGGAAGTGGTAATGCACCACGAACAGCAGCGGCAGGATCAACACCACCGACAGGATCAGCGCGCCGACGCACACCAGCAGCGACTGACCGAAGGCGTGCAGAAAACGCGGATCGCTCCACAACTGGATGTACCACTTGAAGGTGAAACCGCTGGGCAGGATGGTGGCCGACCAACTGCTGGCGATCGAGTAGATCAGCGTGCCCACCAGCGGCAGCAGCAGGATGGCGAACAACAGATAGACCACGACGCGGTGGTAGACGCCGGCCGGGCCGGATTCAGCGCGAGACATGGTAGCTCCTCTTCAGCAGCAGTTGATGCACGACGGTCACCAGGGTCATCAGCGCCACCAGCACCACGGCCAGGGCGCTGGCCAGGTTCGGGTCGAGGGAAATGTCACCGGAGACCATCGCCGCAATCCGGATCGGCAATACGTTGAAGTTGCCGGTGGTCAGCGCGTAGACCGTGGCGTAGGCGCCAAGGGCGTTTGCCAGCAGGATCACGAAGGTGCCGAGCAGGGCCGGAGTCAGTACCGGCAGGCCAATGTGGCGCCAGAACTGCCAGCCGTCAGCGCCGAGCAGTGCGGCGGATTCGCGCCAGTCTTCACGCAGGGCGTCGAATGCCGGGTACAACAGCAACACGCCGAGCGGAATCTGGAAGTAGGTGTAGAGGATTATCAACCCGGTTTTCGAGTACAGGTTGAAGTCCTCGATGATCCCGGCCTGCTTCAACATGATGGTGATGCTGCCGTTGAAGCCGAGCAGGATGATGAACGCAAACGCCAGCGGCACGCCGGCGAAGTTGCTGGTCATGTTGGCGAAAGCGTTGACGAAGTTGCGCAGCTTCGAATCGACCCGGCGCAGGGAGTAGGCGCCCAGCACCGCGATGATGATGCCGAACACACTCGACCAGAAACTGATTTCGAGGCTGTACTGGATCGCCTGCAAATAGAACTTCGAACTGAAGATCTTGCTGAAGTTGGCGAAGCCCCAACCGAATTCTTCCGATTGCAGGCTGTTGATCATCACCCAGATCAGCGGGGCGATTTCGAACACGATAAAGAACAGTGCGAAAGGCACCAGGCACAGGGCGGCCAGCCATTTACCGCGAGTCATTGAGTTCACTTGAGTAACTCCCGGCATACAGGTTTGTCGTGGGGCACGCCGAGCAGTTCGCAGACGGTGCCGCAGATGTCGGTCTGCTTCGGTGCAGCTTCGCTGTCCAGGCTGAAGGCATCACCGAATACGAACAACGGCACCTGGCGTTCTTCCGGCAGCAGGCCGTTGTGCGAGCGGTCGTTGTTCATGCCATGGTCGGCGGTCACCAGCACCTGGCAGCCGGCGTCGAGCCAGCCTTGCAGGTAGTCGGCGAGGATGATGTCGGCGCTGCGCGCACTGTTGCGGTATTGCGGGGTGTCGAGGCCGTGCTTGTGCCCGGCGTCGTCGATGTTCATCGGGTGGATCAGCAGAAAGTCCGGTGCATGGCGCAGGCGCAGGTTTTCGGCGTCGGCGAACAGGTGCGAATCCGGGTAGTGATCGTTCCAGTAGAAGTGGCCGTGCTGGATCGGTAGCGTCGGGTCATCGGTATGCCGATCCCGTGCTGCCACGAACGGCGAGCGGTTGTAGAGCTCGCTGACCCAGTGGTACGCCGCGGCGGCGGTTTTCAGACCGGCATCACGGGCGTAGTGATAGATGCTGCGCTGGTTGGACAGGCGCGAGACGTTGTTGTGGACGATGCCGCTGTCGATCGGCGGTACGCCCGTGAGGATGCATTCGTAAAGCGGTCGGGACAGGGCCGGCAGCTCGCACTCCAACTGATAGAGCGCGGCGCGTCCTGCGCCAACGTAAGCCTGCAGATGCCCCATGGCGTGACGCGCAACCTCGTAGTTGAGGCCGTCGAGCACGACAAGGATGACGGTGTGCTTCATAGGGGCAAAAACTCCGCGAAACAGAAAATTTCAGATTCAACCCGGATCCCCCTGTGGGAGCGGGCTTGCTCGCGAATGCGGAGTGTCAGTCAATAATTTTTTGACTGATCCACCGCTTTCGCGAGCAGGCTCGCTCCCACATTTGGATCTCCAACAAATCACATAGCGGTGATTCGCCGGCTTACTTCATCTCGACGATGACTTCTTCGTTCCACTTCTGCGGCAGGGCCTTGGAGGTTTTTTCCCACGCATCGGCGTCCTTGATCGGGGTGACCTTCTTGTACTGATCGTTCGGCAGCAGCTTGGCTTTCACGTCTTCCGGCAGTTGCAGGTGCTCGGCGCGGATCGGGCGGGCGTTGCCGCGGGCGAGGTTGGTCTGGCCGGCGTCGCTGAAGATGTATTCGCGGGTCAGCTTGGCGGCGTTCGGGTTTTTCGCGTACTTGTTGATGATGGTGGTGTAGCCGGAAATCACCGAACCGTCGGACGGGATCAGCACCACGTAGTCATCCGGATTGGCCATTTTGGCCTTGTAGCTCAGGCCGTTGAAGTCCCAGACCACGCCGACTTCGATCTCGCCTTTTTCCATGGTGGCGATGGTCGGGTTGGCCATCGACAGGCGCCCCTGCTTGGCGATGTCTGCGAACAGCAGCAAGGCCGGCTGGAGGTTTTTCTCGTCGCCGCCGTTGGCCAGTGCTGCGGCGAGTACGCCGTTGGCAGCCTGTGCGGCAGTGCTCACGTCACCGATGGAAACCTTGTATTTGCCGCCCTTGAGGTCAGCCCATTTGGTCGGTACTTCGGAGCCGTGCAGCAGCTTCTTGTTGACGATGAAGGCGATGGTGCCGGTGTAGGCCAGTGCCCAGTTGCCGTCCTTGTCCTTGGCCCAGTCTGGCACTTGATCCCAGGTGGTCGGCTTGTACGGTTGCACCACGCCTTGCTTGACCGCGATCGGGCCGAAGGCCGCGCCGACGTCGCCGATGTCGGCGGTGGCATTGTCTTTTTCAGCGGCGAACTTGGCGATTTCCTGGGCCGAGCTCATGTCGGTGTCGATGTGTTTCAGGCCGTATTTCTTGGCCAGGTCTTCCCAGGTGCCTTTCCAGTTGGCCCAGTCATCGGGCATGCCGACGCTGTTGACGGCGCCTTCCGCTTTCGCAGCGGCTTCGAGGGTTTTCAGATCATCAGCCGCCATGGCGGCGGTGCACATGGCAATGGTCGAGCCTAACAGTGTTGCCAGGAAAAGCTGTTTCATTCCGAAGCTCCTTGGTCGTGTTCAACGCTGCGATTGCGGTTTGTGTTGGTCTAGGTCAGCAATACCTGAGCCAATGTAGGGGGGCTGGATGACACTTTGATGTCGGCGGATACCTGACCCGCGCTTTATTTCTCCTGTATCGACGGCTGCCCGCTAAGCGTAGACCACCCGCAAAGTCCCGGTGGGCAAGGGACTTGGCCGATGTATTGCAAGTTGTCAGGGCGACCGTTCGGTAGTTTTGTCATCTCTCGGTCATCTGCACTGCCTAGGCTTGCAACACGACCAAACGGCGCAATAGCTGTGCGGTTTTGCCCCGAAACAGTGCTGGTCTAGTCCAGATAGGTAACGTTGATGCGCGATGAGGCAACAAAAGCGGTGACAGCGATTGGCCAGATCCTTCAGGAGCAGCTCGACCATGGGTTGCTGGCGGCGGGGAGCAAGTTGCCGGCCGAGCGCAAGCTCAGTGAGTTGTTCGGCACGACGCGGATTACGGTACGGGAAGCCTTGTTGCAGCTGGAGGCGCAAGGGCAGATTTATCGCGAGGAGCGGCGGGGCTGGTTCGTGTCGCCGCCGCGTCTGGCCTACAACCTGATGCAGCGCAGTCACTTTCACGCGATGGTCAGTGCGCAGGGGCGGGTGCCGTCGACCGAGGTGATTTCGGCTCGGTTGCAGCCAGCGTCAGCGGCGGTCTGTGCGTGGTTGCAGTTGCCGGCGTTGTCGAGCGTGATTCAGATTTGCCGGTCGCGACGGATCGATGGACGGCTGGTGTTGTATGTGGAGCATTATCTGAATCCGCAGTTTTTTCCGGGGATTCTGGAGTTTGATTTGAATCAGTCGATTACCGAGCTTTATGCGCGGCATTACGATTTGCACTATGGGCGGGTGCGGTTCGAGATTGTGCCTACGTCTTTATCGGTCGATGCGGCGGCGGCGTTGCGGGTGTCAGTGGGGAGTCCGGGGTTGAGGATTGCTCGGGTTAATTATGATCAGTCTGGGCGGTTGATTGATTGTGATCTGGAGTTTTGGCGGCATGATGCGATTCACGTTGGGGTTGACGTTGTTTGACCTTGACCTTGACCTTGGCGGCCTCTGGGCCGGCCAGGTTTTGGGTTGTTTTGGGTGAATATCCGTTTTTTCGGGGGGCTGCGGCTGGCGGTTCCGCTCTTACAGCGGCTCACTTTTCCAGACGCCGAAAAGTAAGCAAAAGGCTTGGCCCCTGCGTTCGGCCCCTCGCTGAGGCTCGGGGTTCCTTCGCTCCGGGATTCATCCGGGGGCATCGCCTACGGTTTGCTTCGCTGCACCTCCTCTCGATGCATGCGGCTGCGCCGCACGGTCGCTGCGCTCCCTCCCCCGGATAAATCCCTCCACTCAGCCTGCCGAAGGGGCCGGCACGTCAAAAGCTTTTCTTGAGCTAACGCTCATCGTGTTTTGGATGTGCGCCTCTTAAGCGTTGGTTCTGCTGTTTGAGTTGAATTTTTCAATTGGGCGAATCCGGACCTGGATTTCTGGACGTTTCCTACTTGTTGTTCGGCTGCATCTGACGCGACAGATTTTTTTGTGCGAGGTACATATATAACGCAGTCCGTGGTTGTTATTTCCATACATTTCTCCAGGCGCCGGACGCAATGTTTGAATTTGTTTCCGGTTGTCGAGCACTGCATTTAATTCAAGGAGGAATGTATTTATGGCACGGCGTGGAATTGAGCTTCCAGCTTCAATCGTGAGGCCGGACAATCAAGATGTTTATGTGCACTACTTAGGTCTCGGTGATGGCTCCGGGCCGGCAATTGATTTTGCCCCCTTGGGGGAAATACTGGATATGGAAAATACCTATAAGGCATTTTCCGGAAGTTTGCCTCAAATCCTTGAAGTTGAACTTGCCCAGGTCAGGGCTGGCGGTGATTCGAGTTTATTGCCTCCCTTGGACACGCTGGCGCGTGAGCTGCGTTTCCGGGATGCGCTGATCGCCAGAAAGTTTGGTGCGCTGATCGCGGCGAAGGACATTGCGATTCAGCGGTTTGGCCATGCGCAGGTCGAAACGTTTTTCAATGGCGGTCGGTTACCGCAGGTCAATCGGCGTGGCGGTAACGTCAGCGTTCGCCAGGCCTATAGCGAGTTGTTCAATGCCAAGTTGCTGGTAGAAGGCATCGGCCAGTTGAACAGTCAGTCCGCAACGGTCAGGAATGTAATCGCGGCTGTGCAGGTGCAAGAGGCCAATCGAATTGCACATGAGCAGGCGCGCATCGCTGCGCAGAATCAGGCTCGGCTTGTGGCCGAGGAGCAGGCGCGTGTAGCCGCGCAAGCGGCAGAAATCGCCCGGCTGGCGGCCGTTGATGAAGCTCGTCGAAAGGCGGAAGAACAGGCTCGACGTACAGCCGATGAGCATGCACGGCAATTGCTTGAGGATCGATTGCGCGACGCGGATCGGGCGCGCCGGGAGGCGCAAGCCTTCCATTTGCAGGGCGCTGCCTGGAATCCGCAACTTGTATTTTCGACGTCGACCGGGCCGGTTTCCATCCGCGAGAGCGCAAGGTCGGGATTGCGGGCGGCCATCCGTTCCGCGTCGGCCGGATTATCCGCTCTGGCCGCGGGCACGGTGTCGGGTTTGATGGTGGGGGTTGCGGCGCTGGTTTACTCGCCCGCGCTGGGAAACGGTGAGCTGCCCAAGCGGTTTCTGGTCAGCGTGCCGTTGTCCGATTTGCTGTCCGGTCCCGTGCCAGACTTGGTTCAGCTCGCGGCTACCGGTGGTTCTCTGGATTTGCCCGTGCGTGTCAATTCCAGAGCTGGCGAGGGCGATCACACCGAGCTGCTGGTCATTCCAGTCGATGGCGTCAGGTTTCCCACCGGCGTGCCGGTGATTGCTGCCGTTCACAACCCGCAGGACAACACCTATCGCGCGACGACTACCGACATTCCATCAGAAACATTGGTATGGACGCCGTCAATTACGCCCGCTGACAGTTCGACTGTATTGCCCGTTCCCGAACCGGATCCTGCGCAATATACCGGCGGCGACATCGTCCCTGTCGAGGGGCGAATTGATCGTCATCCTGATCTGGGTGATTTTGATTTCAATGACTGGATTCTGGTTTTTCCACCGGATTCCGGCATCCCCCCGCAATACATCATGTTCCGGGATCCGCGAAACGATTCCGGGATTGCTTCCGGGTACGGAGAGCCAGTGGCGACGGGGTGGCTCGAGGCGGCTTCGCAAGGCAATGGTGCGGCGATTCCGGCGCAGATTGCAGAGCAATTGAGAGGTCGGCAGTTCAGCGATTTCAGGACGTTCAGAGAGTCCTTCTGGAAAGCAGTAGGGGCAGACTCCGAGCTCTCTTCACAATTTGGCAATACCAATAGAGAGCGGTTAATGCGCGGCCATTCTCCATTTACCATTCCTGGTGAGCAGGTAGGCGGTAATAAAGTTTATGAAATTCATCATCTGGATTTCATCAAGAATGGAGGTGCGGTCTACGATATGGATAACTTAAGATTGTTGACACCTAAGCAGCACGTGGAAGTTCATTCTGCTAGTGGAGGAGAAAGAAATGCATCGTAAACTCGAAGACTATACGGAGTCAGAGTTTCTTGAGCTTTTGAAAGGTCTCTGTTATGTAACCAGCTGCAGTGAAAGAGAATACATGGTCCTTGTTGAAAAGTTTGACGCTGCAGTGGATCACCCAAGGGGTAATGGAATTATTTATTATCCGCTGGATGGCGAAGATGATAGCCCTGAAGGAATACTCCAAACGCTGAAGAGCTGGCGTGCGGAGAACGGGATGCCCGGATTCAAAGGGTAAGCCCAAATCAAAGGACCCCAATCGAAGTGCATTCCGATTGGGGTTTATTCGGTAACTATTTTTCAGTCTCCACTCCACCGCCCGCCGTGATCACCTGCACATTCATCCTCGGCGTCGCCAGGTCCAGCCCGGCCTCGTCCAGATGCCGTTTCAGCGACAAATTGAACGCCCGTGAAACCTCCCACTGTTTGATCGGTGCGGTCTTGAACCTTGCGCGCAATATCGCGTTGCCGGATTCAAAGCTTTCCACGCCCTGAAATTCCAGTGGCGACCAGATGTTGCGTCGCTGCAGTGGGTCGGTGCGCATTTTCTGGCCGACGTCGCGCATCAGTTTGATGGCTTCGTCGATGCTCATGTTGAAGGGCACCGCCACGCGGAAAATCGCGTAGCCGAATTCGCGGGAGTAGTTTTTGATGCTTTTGATTTCGCTGAACGGGATGGTGTGGACGATGCCGTCGATGTCCCGCAGGCGTACGGTGCGGATGGTCAGGCCTTCGACGGTGCCCAGGTGGCCGCCGACGTCGACGTAGTCATCGATGGCCAGAGAGTCTTCGATGATGATGAACAGGCCGGTGATCAGGTCGGCTACGAGCGACTGGGCGCCGAAGCCGATGGCCAGGCCGATCACGCCGGCACCGGCCAGCAGGGGCGTGACGTTCATGCCCATGTTCGCCAGCGCGACGATCAGGGCGATGATGAAGATCGCCACGAACAGCACGTTGCGGATCAGCGGCATCATGGTTTGCGCGCGGGCGTTGGCCAGGCCTTTGCGAGAGCGGGTGAGGGCGTGGTGCACGGCGGTGTCGCTGAGGATCCAGATCAGCCAGGCGAAGATCAGCGTGCCGATCAAACTGAACAGTTTGACGCTGACGTCGTGGCCTTCGCCTTCGGTGAAGCCGATCAGCGACATGCCCCACACCCGCAGGCCGAGTTCGATGAAGGCCAGCCACACCAGCAAATGGGCGAGGGTGTAGAAGAAGCTTTTCAGGCGTTCGGAATACAGCGCGTGGCGTTTCGGTCCGCGTTGGGGTTTGAGGGCGTGGCGGCGGACGAGGCCGTTGATGACCATGCACAACACCAGCAGCACGGTGCAAATCAGCGACTGGCGCAGGGCGGTGCTGGTGTCGCCGGCGGAGACGAAGGTGGCGAACAGGGAGATGCCCACCAGCACCAGTGCCGGGACGTACCAGAAGGTGCCGAGGATTTCGATGGTGTCACTGAGGGCGCGGCGGGTCAGGCGGCGGGACAGGGGCTGGTTGCGGATCAGGTGGGCGATCGGCCGGCGGAAACGCAGGATGAACAGGCCGGTCGACAGCGCCGCGAGCACGTTGGCGACGGTGGCGGCGGTGTGGGCCAGGTGCACGCCGAGGCCGGCCACCAGTCGCGGATCGCTCAGGGCTTCACCGAAGGCGGCGAAACTGCCGATCAGCCACAACGGGCGGAAGGCCTGGTGACGCAGGATGTACAGCGCGCGATGGCGGTGCGGGCCGTCGAGTACAGAGAAGGCGATCACGCAGATGGCCGAGAAGCAGGTGCCGACCACCAGCGCGTAAGCCAGCACCATCGCCAGGCTTTTGCCCAGTGACGAGGGTAGTGCGTAGCTCATGTAGACCGTGATCACCAACGCGATCAGCCAGGGTCCGAGCTTGCGCAGGGCGAAGCGCAGCATGTCGAGGGCCCGGGGGTTTTGCGGCAGTTCTTCGGTCAGGCCGAAGCGCATGCGTACCCGGTGGCCGAGCCAGATCAGCGCGGCGGCGAGCAGGCTCCAGACCGCGAGGATCACGGCGAAGGCGAAGATGATCGGCAGCCATTCGCTGGCCGGCAGCATCAGGCCTTTGAGCTCGTCCTGGGCCATGTCGAATTCGGCGGACCAGCGATTGAGCGGGCTGTCGGCGCCGGTGAACTGTTTTTCGAAAGTGGCGAGGGTGCCGCCGATCAGTCCCAGCACACCTTCTTCGGGGCTGGCCTGGGCTTTTTTCGTGGCGTCGCGGAGTTTTTTCAGGTCGGTCAGCAACTGGGCGCGTTGCTTGTCGTTTTCCAGCGACTTGATGACTTCGTCCAGCGACTGGCCGAGCGGTTCCTGAGCCTCGGGCTGGGCCTTGCCGGACCCCGTGAGCAGTCCCGGCAGACCGGCAGCGTCGGCGGGCGCCGGCGACATCAGGGTCATCAGGCAGACGAGAAACAGGCAGGGCAGAGCAAAAAGACGAGCGAACACTAGGCGGTCAACCTCGCAATGGGCGGATCGGGCGAGTGTACGAGCCCGCCAGATTCAATGCGAGCCGGGCGCGGATTTATTCGTTGAGTTTGGCGAGGATCTTGTAGACCACGGTGGCCAGGATCATCAGCATGCCGATCCACATGGCGAACACACCGGCGTTCTTGTCACGGAAGTTGAAACCGATGGCCAGCAGAATCATTCCGCCGAGGATGGGAATGAGCATGGAGTGGAACGCAGACATCGAGATCATGGCGACTGCCTTGTCGAAGGGAATGATTCAAGTCTAGGTGGGTTTTCGATGGACGGTGCTGAGGTGTATCAGAAATGAGCCGGTTTTACGGGCCGGGGGGTCGCAGCTCCACGCTGCGATCCCGGCTGCTTGCTACGGCAATTCGCGACTGGCGTAGAACGCGCTCAGCACTTTGACCAGGTGGGCCAGGTCATGGCTGCCGCACAGTTCGCGGATCGAGTGCATGGCGAAGGTCGGCAGGCCGATGTCGACGGTGCGCACGCCCAGGTGGCTGGCGGTGATCGGGCCGATGGTCGAGCCGCAGCCCATGTCGCTGCGCACCACGAAGCTTTGCACCGGCACTTCTTCGGCCATGCACAGATGGCGGAAGAAACCGGCGGTTTCGCTGTTGGTGGCGTAGCGCTGGTTGCTGTTGACCTTGATCACCGGGCCGGCGTTGAGTTTCGGGCCGTGGTTGGCGTCGTGCTTCTCGGCGTAGTTCGGGTGCACGCCGTGGGCGTTGTCGGCCGAAACCAGCAGGGATTTCTGGATGGTGCGTACGAATTCGTCACCTTCCGGCAGCAGACGGCGCAGGGTCTGTTCCAGCATCGGGCCGTCGGCGCCACACGCCGAGCAGGAGCCGACTTCTTCGTGGTCGTTGCACACCAGCACGCAGGTTTCTTCGGTGTCGGCGGTCAGCAAGGCTTGCAGGCCGGCGTAGCACGACAGCAGGTTATCGAGGCGTGCGCCGGCGATGAAGTCGCCATGCAGGCCGATGACCGCAGCGCTCTGGGTATCGTAGAAACTCAGCTCGTAATCGAGCACCACGTCGGCGTTGAGGCCGTGTTCGCGAGCCAGTTGATCGGTGAGTACCGCGCGGAAGTCCACGCGCTCGTCACCGGCGAACTGCGCGAGAATCGGCGGCAGTTCGGTCTGGGCGTTGATGGCCCAGCCTTGGTTGGCTTCACGATTGAGGTGGATGGCCAGGTTGGGAATGATCGCGATCGGGGCCTTGAAGTCGATCAGCTGGCTCTCGACTTTGCCGTCGCGGCGGAAGGTGACGCGGCCGGCCAGCGACAGGTCGCGGTCGAACCACGGCGCCAACAGCGCGCCGCCGTAGACTTCGACACCGAGCTGCCAGAAGCCCTGGCGTTGCAGTTCAGGTTGTGGCTTGACCCGCAGGCACGGGCTATCGGTGTGGGCGCCGACCAGACGGATGCCGTCGTGCAGCGGCGAGTTGCGGCCCATCTTGATCGCGACAATCGAGGAATCGTTACGGGTGACGTAGTAACGACCATTGGCTTCGGTGTGCCAGGTTTCGCGCTCGTCGAGGCGCACATAACCGGCGGCCTCCAGGCGTTGAACAAGGCTGGCGGTGGCGTGGAACGGGGTAGGGGAGGCCTTGAGGAAGTCGATCAGGCCTTGGTTCAACTCTTCGCGCATAAGAAGCTCCAGACAGCAATGGGCGGGAGTTTAACGCATCACTCCGCCCCATTGGGACGTGGTTGCGCGGGTATTGTCAGGAGTGATGACCGATGCGCTTGTGCCCCACCATTCATGACGGCCGATTTGCTGGTCACACACTTGCTTCAAGGTGTTGCCTGGCAGGGTCTCAACCGGTGATCAGTCTGCCATTGAGGAAGACTTCACGGCGTTGCTTGCGACCGATGTCTTCATGCTTGCTCGACTGATAGACCGCTTCGAACTTGTCTCGAGATAAATCGGGCAGCGCACTGAGGTATTGATCGACCAGTTGATCGTAGGCGGCTTCGGTAATGAATTTGTAGACTTCCCGACGATAGAAAAAGCCCAATTGAAAACCGAGCGTTTCACTCAAGTGCGCGGTCGGGCCGGCGAAGCAGTTTTCAAAATCGATGGCTTTCAGTGGCCTGTGTGTTTGCTCGGGCACCATGATGTTGCCCACCCAGAAATCCATGTGAGTGATGTTTTTGCTGGCCAGCGAGCTGAGCAGTTGAAACGCGTCGAGGATGAAAGCTTCGATGTTCTGGGGATTGCGTCTGATGCACTGAGCGCCATCAATATGGCCTTCGAGCAGGTGAGTCAGAAGGAAAAATTCCTCGGTCAGGCCGAGCCTGCTGCGGGTATAGCCATAGCCCTTCAATGGCGGCATATCCACGCCCCGGCGCTGAGCTTCGAGGGAGTTCATCAACTCTTCGAGCGGCCAGTCGAAGCGCCCGTTGCGTTGCGGTTTGTTCAGGCTCACCCGCACCTTTGCCTTGAAAGTGTCCAATGGCTGGACCTTGGCAAAGAGCGGTGTTTCACACGAGGACAGCGGTGCGCTGGCCCGGGTCAGTTTGCGCGCGCGACGTTTTTTTATCAGCTGCTCGAGGGCCTCGCGCGCCGGGATGCTGGGTGGTTCGCTCAGGTGCAGGGTAGTGTTACCGAATGCATAGATGATTGGATATTCGGATTGGAGCGTTTTACTGCATAACACGGGAAAAGGCCTCCTGCCTGATGTCGAGGTGCCAAAATTTATAATTGATTACAATTTTATGACAGTTCTTTACGTCAATCTATTGCCGGTGGGATTTTGACAGGACAAAAAAAAGCCCTTCATCAGGAAGGGCTTTCAGAGGCAGACGCGATTCAGAAGGGTGCCGGGCATTCGAAGCGCAAACGCTCGCCGCTTTGCGGATGAGTGAAGCTGAGCATGCTCGCGTGCAGGCACAGGCGGGGCCACGCCGCCAAGGCTTGCTCGTGGGCGTAGAGGCCGTCACCGAGTAACGGGTGACCGATCGATAGCATGTGCACGCGCAACTGGTGCGAACGCCCGGTGATCGGCGTGAGCTCGACACGACACCAGTCGCCACAACGCTCCAGCACGCGCCAGAAGGTCAGGGCGTGCTTGCCGAGTTCGTGATCGACCACGTGGCGCGGTTTGGTCGGCGGGTCGTAGCGCAATGGCAGGTCGATGCTGCCGCTGTCCAGTTCCGGCTGACCCCAGGCCAAAGCGGTGTAGGCCTTTTCGGTTTCGCGATCATGAAACTGGCGCGACAACTCGCGGTGGGTGTCGGCGTCGCGGGCGAGCAGAATGATCCCCGACGTTTCCCAGTCCAGGCGGTGGACGATACGCGCTTCCGGGTAGCCGTTTTCCTGCAGGCGGGTGATCAGGCAGTCCTTGTTGTCATCGGCCCGACCGGGTACCGAGAGCAACAGGGTGGGTTTGTTCACCACCAGTACGGCGGCGTCCTGATGAATGATTTGGACGTTGGACAACGGCATTAAAACAGCCTCGTAACAAATGCCAACGGCGGGTCAGGGCCCCTCCGGTGTCGGAAGGGCCCTGAGCCGCCGTCGTTCCTGCCGGATCGACTCAGCGATCTGGCAGGGTGATGTTGAGTTCCAGAATCGAGCAGCTGCCCTGGCTCTCCAGTGCCACATGTACGTCGTCGTTGCCGATGTTGACGTATTTGCGGATCACTTCCACCAGTTCCTTCTGCAAGGATGGCAGGTAGTCAGGGGTGCTGCGCTGGCCGCGTTCATGCGCCACGATGATCTGTAGACGCTCTTTCGCGACCGAGGCGGTACTTGGCTTTTTGTTGGCACGAAAGAAGTCAAAAAGGTTCATTACCTACCTCCAAACAGACGCTCGAAGAATCCCTTCTTCTCGACATTCAGGAACCGGTGTTCTTTTTCCTTGCCCAGCAGGCGATCAACGGTATCGCTGTAGGCCTGGCCGGCGTCGCTCTGATCATCGAGGATCACAGGTACGCCCTGGTTGGAGGCCTTGAGTACGGCCTGGGATTCCGGGATGACGCCCAACAGGCGTACGGCGAGGATTTCCTTGACGTCTTCGACGCCGAGCATTTCGCCTTTTTCGACGCGCTCCGGGTGGTAGCGGGTGATCAGCAGGTGTTCCTGGATCGGCTCTTCGCCACGTTCGGCGCGACGGGACTTGCTGGCCAGCAGGCCGAGCATGCGGTCCGAGTCACGTACCGAGGACACTTCCGGGTTGGTCACGACGATCGCTTCGTCAGCGAAGTACATGGCCAGGTGGGCGCCTTTCTCGATGCCGGCAGGGGAGTCGCAGACCACGAACTCGAATTGTTCCTTGAGCTCCATCAGGACCTTTTCCACGCCTTCGACGGTCAGTGCGTCTTTGTCGCGGGTCTGGCTGGCGGCCAGCACATAGAGGTTTTCCAGGCGCTTGTCTTTGATCAGGGCCTGTTGCAGGTTGGCTTCGCCGTTCACGACGTTGACGAAGTCATACACCACGCGGCGCTCGCAGCCCATGATCAGGTCAAGGTTACGCAAGCCCACGTCGAAGTCGACGATCACTGTTTTGTGGCCGCGCAGAGCGAGGCCGGTACCGATAGCGGCGCTGGTGGTGGTCTTACCCACACCACCCTTGCCGGATGTAACCACGAGAATCTTGGCCAAGGTGTTTCACCCCTAAGGAAGAAGGACTGTTCAGCCCCTGAAAAACATCTCTAGAAAACTACTGCAGTCGGACAGCCTTGGCTGGAATTCGGCTTTTGGCCTTTTTCCTACTTCGTTTGAGCCGTTTTCGCTACGTTTTAGAGATGCTTGGAAAATGCGGCAGTATCCGTTAAAGCCGAATGATGTTCAACACGTCGCCCGACAGGCTGACCTGTACGCCCGAGCCCCACATCGGATCGCGACGCAGGTCCTCGGAAACCTTGTAATGGCCTGCGATGGAGATCAGTTCAGCGCTCAATTGCTGACAGAAGATCCGCGCCTTGGTGTCGCCCTTGACCCCGGCCAGCGCACGACCGCGCATCGGGCCGTATACATGGATGTTGCCATCGGCGAGAAGTTCCGCCCCCGGGCTGACCGAGGAAACCACGACCAGATCGCCACCTTGTGCATATATCTGTTGGCCACCACGTACTGGCGTGGTGATGACGCGGGTCGGTTTGACGGCTGGCTCCGGTGGTTTTTCCGGCTTCTTCGGTGCGACGGGTTCGGCGCTTTCCAGCGGTCGTTCGCGGGCGCCGGACGGCGGTAGCACCGGGATGTCGATGGCGATGGCGGCGGCGATGTCTTCGATGCGGCTGGCGCGGATCGCCAGGGTGCGCAGGCCGTGCTGGCGGCACACGCGCATCAGGCCCGGCAGGTCGACGGCGCCTTCGCTTGGCGGCAGTTTGTCCAGCGCCAGAACCAGCGGCGCGTTGCTGAAGAAATTCGGTGCCTGGGCGACTTTGGCGGCCAGTTGCCGATCGAGGCTGTCCAGGTTATTGCGGGACAGCTCCAGCACCGTAATGGCGAGCATGCTGCCCTTCAGCTGGAACACGGGATCTTGGTCTAGCGGTTCGGTTTGGCTCATGTCGGCATACAACGGCTTGTCACTAAAAGTGCCGAGACTTATAACGAGAACGCCCGCAGGCCGCAAGCCGGGTCGAACGATGTAGAATGCGCGGCCACTGTATTTACGGAAGCTTTAATGGATCGCCCGCGTTTTCGAAAAGCATTTCTTGCCCCACGCTTCTGGCCGCTCTGGTGCGGCCTCGGGCTGTTGTGGCTGATCGTGCAGCTGCCGTATCCAGCCTTGCTGGCCATCGGTCGTTTTCTTGGTGCCCTGATGTATCGCTTCGCCGGCGACCGGCGGCGTATCGCCAAGCGCAATCTGGAACTGTGTTTCCCGGAAAAGTCCGCCGCCGAACGCAAGCGTCTGCTCAAGGAAAACTTCGCGTCCACCGGCATCGCCTTCTTTGAAATGGCGATGAGCTGGTGGTGGTCGCGTCAGCGCCTGGCGAAACTGGCTCATGTCGAAGGTCTTGAGCACCTGCAAAAGGCCCAGCGCGAAGGCAAGGGCGTGATTCTGATGGCGGTGCATTTCACCACCCTGGAAATCGGCGCAGCGCTGCTCGGCCAGCAACACACCATCGACGGCATGTACCGCGAACACAAGAACCCGTTGTTCGACTTCGTCCAGCGTCAGGGCCGCGAGCGGCACAACCTCGATTCGCTGGCGGTGGAACGTGACGACGTGCGCGGCATGCTCAAATTGCTGCGCGCAGGCCGGGCGATCTGGTACGCACCGGATCAGGACTACGGCGCCAAGCAAAGCATCTTCGTGCCGCTGTTCGGGATTCAGGCCGCAACCGTCACCGCCACCAGCAAGTTCGCCCGTCTGGGCAAGGCACTGGTGGTGCCGTTCACCCAAGAGCGTCTGGCCGACGGCAGCGGTTATCGTCTGGTGATTCATCCGCCGCTGGAAGGTTTCCCGGGCGAGACCGAAGAGGAAGATTGCATCCGCATCAATCAGTGGGTCGAAGGCGTGTTGCGTGAATGCCCCGAGCAATACCTGTGGGCACACCGGCGCTTCAAGAGCCGGCCACCGGGTGAGCCGAAGCTGTACGCCAAACGCGGTTGATTGACCCATCCCCATAAGCACCACGGAGCGTTGCGATGAGCCCAGCTGAACCGGTCACAGGTTTGATTCTTTCCGGCGGCGGGGCTCGGGCGGCGTATCAGGTGGGGGTTCTGGCGGCGATTGCCGAATTGCTGCCGTTGGGGGCGGACAATCCGTTTCCGGTGATTGTCGGCACGTCGGCCGGGGCGATCAACGCAGTCAGCCTGGCCAGCGGTGCGACGGATTTTCGCGCCGCCGTCGAACGCCTGACGCTGTTCTGGCAAGGCTTTCGCAGCCATCGCGTGTTGCGCAGCGACTGGCCGGGGGTGATCCGCCAGGCCAGTCGTTTCGTCAGTCACAGTCTGTTGGGCATGGGCCGGCAAATGCCGGTGGCGCTGCTCGACAGCTCGCCGCTGCGTCATCTGCTCAACGAAAAACTGCATCTGCCCGGCATCGCCGAGTCCATCGCGCGCAAGCAGTTGCATGCGGTGGCAGTGACGGCGTTTGGTTACGAGTCGGGGCAAGCCGTGACTTTCTATCAGGGCGGCGGCACCATCGATTCCTGGCTGCGTCATCGGCGCATCGGTGTGCCGACGCAGTTGTCGGTGGAGCACTTGCTGGCCAGTTCGGCGATCCCGCTGTTGTTCGCGCCGGTGAAGATCGGCGATGAATATTTCGGTGATGGCGCGGTGCGGCAGTCGGCACCGATCAGCCCGGCACTGCACCTGGGCGCGAGTCGGGTGCTGGTGGTGGGCGTCAGCGGCAACCCGCGCGGTTTCGATCCGGCGCAACCGCTGGAACGCACCTACACCGGGCAGCAGCCGACGCTGGCGCAGATCGGCGGGCACATGCTCAACAGTACGTTCATTGATAGCCTGGAAAGCGATATCGAGTTGCTTCAGCGCCTGAACCAGTTCAGTCATCTGATGCCCGAAGGCACGCCGACCCGCGCGCTGGGTGTGGCGCCGGTGGAAGTGCTGGTGATCTCGCCGAGTCAGCCGATCGATGAAATCGCGGCGCGGCATCGCCAGGAACTGCCGGCGGCGTTGCGGTTGTTTCTGCGTGGGCCGGGAGCGACCAAGACGAGCGGGGCAGGGGTGTTGAGTTACTTGCTGTTCGAGGCGGGGTATTGCAGCGAATTGATCGACCTCGGGCGGCGCGATGCCTTGGCCAAACGTGATGAGCTGTGCCGGTTTCTCGGGATTGGCGAGGCGCTGGTTCCGGCCTGAGAACGATGGCGCCCGAGCGGGCGCCATCTGAACCTTCATCAGAAGTGGAACTTCACCAGGAAGCTGGTCACGTTCTGATTGGTGGTGAAGGCCTTGGTGTCGTCGATACCGTACTTGTCTTTCCAGTAGTCGTATTCAACACCGACGTACAACTGCTTCTCGCCGAAATTCAGCGCCTTGCCCAGGTCGTATTTGACCTGAGGGTTGAAGTGCAGGTTGGCGTGGTATTCGCCTTTGTTGTTGACGTCGTTGTCGACCACCCAGTCCATGTAGCCGTCGATCAGGATGTTCGAGTCGCCCACCGGAATGGTGTAGGACCACACTGGCGTGATCTGCCAGACGTTGTCACCCGGACGCGAGCCTTCGGTGTGACGCTGGTAGAAGTTCAGCTGGAAGTAGTCGAAGCCCGGAATGGCCAGGTCGAAGCCCGGGCCGATCAGGTAGGACTCGGTGTCACCCTCGCCGAACTCGTAGGTCATCGCCAGCAGGACATCCTTGATCGGACCGAACTCGATCTTCTGGTCGAGCACCTTGCCCAGCGAGATGCGTGGCTGGAACTCGCCGTAGTAGGTGTTCGGACCGTTGTTGAAGTCCTTGTCACCGTTGTAGAAGATCTTGTCGAGGAAGAAGAAGTTGTCCCCGTACTTCCACGCATCGGCGTGTTCGAAGGTCACGGTCTGCTGGATCGCCGGGTTGACCTTGAAGTCTTTACCGTAGAGGTAGGTCAGGCTGTTGTTCTGCCATTGCAGCAGGCCGTCGGCCATGGCCTGACCCCCTGCCAGCAGCGATCCCGCAAGCATCAGGCTGGTGCACATACGTTTCATTCGGTTGCTCCCAAAGTAGGTGTTCCACGTTTATTTTTTTGAGTCGGCGCTCTGGTGTGGCGCCTTTTTTCGTTGCTGCAAAATTCATCCATTCGGTCAGCTTTAGTGCTGTTAGCAAGAGCTGAGCCAAGGCTTTTCGAAAAGCAAAAAAACGCCCGTCGGCTGCTGAAAAACAGTCGATTGAGCGTGTTTTCGGGATGCCTCGGTACTGACCGCGGCCGGGATAAGTTGGCTTTTCGGTCAGGAATTAAATTCGGGCTTTTTTTTAGACCGAATTCAGGAGGCCGCGGAGAATACTGACTCAACGGCCAGGCCTCAAGTGCCCTGCAACAGAGCACCGACGACAGGTAGGGGGCACGGTTGCGGGTCATCTTAGAAGTGCACCTTCACCAGCAGGCTGGCGGTGTTCTGGTTGGTGTCGAAACTGTGGGTGCTTTCGACCCCGTATTTGTTTTTCCAGTAGCTGTATTCGGTGCCGACGTACACCTGCTTTTCACCCCAGCCGAGGGCTTTGCCCAGGTCGTATTTGATCTGCGGGTTGATGTGCAGGTTGGCGTGATAGGTGCCGCGCGAGTTCTGGTCGTTGTCGACCACCCAGTCCAGATAGCCGTCGATCAGCAGGTCGGAATTGCCCACGGGAATGCTGTAGGACCAGCCGGGCGTGATCTGCCAGACGCCGTCGCCGGGGCGCGGGCCTTCGGTCTGGCGGCGATAGAAGTTCAGGGTGAAATAGTTGAAGCCCGGCACCTTGAGGTCGAAGCCGGGGCCGATCAGATAGGCCTCGCTGTCGCCTTCGCCGTACTCGTAGGTCATGGCCAGCAGCACGTCCTTGATCGGGCCGAACTCCAGCTTCCTGTCGAAGATCTTGCCGAACGACAGGCGCGGGCTGAATTCGCCGTAGAACGCGTGGGGGCCTTTGTTGCGGTCTTCCTGGCCGTTGTAGAAGATCTTGTCGACGAACAGGAAGTTGTCGCCGTACTTCCACTTGTCGGCGTGCTCGAACGTCACCGTCTGCTGGATCGACGGGTTGATCGCGAAGTTCTTGCCGTACAGGTAGCTCAGGCTGTTGGTCTGCCACAGCAATAAATCGCCGGCCATGGCTTGCGATGCGGCCAGCAGGCCGCCGCTCAACAACACGTTGGTTTGAGTCCGGATCATCTGTTGCTCCCTCTTGTTTTTATTGTTTGAGGCAAAGCTGTCGCGAGGGGGCAGGCTTGGGCGAGCCCCCTTTTTTACTCTTCGGATCAGTGCGGGTGTGCGTGGCAGTCGTTGATCGCGGCGCGTTCGGCGCCGCCGAGGATGTTGAACAACAGGTTCAGCGTCAGCGCGCTGAGGGTGGCCATGGCGATCCCGCTGTGGGTGATCGGGCTCATCCACAACGGCAGGTGGGCGAAGAACTCCGGGCGCACCACCGGGATCAGGCCCATGCCGATGCTCACGGCCACCAGCAATTGATTGCGACGGTCGCCGATGTCGGCTTCCTGCAGGATCTTGATGCCGGTCGCCGCCACCATGCCGAACATCGCGATCGCCGCGCCACCCAGCACCGCCGGTGGAATCGACGCCACCAGGAACGCTGCTTTCGGCAACAGGCTCAGGACAATCAGCAGACCGCCGGCGACGATGGTCACCGAGCGGCAGCGCACGCCGGTCATCTGCACCAGGCCGATGTTCTGCGCGAAGGAGGAGTGGGTGAAGGTGTTGAAGAAACCGGCGAAGAACGACGCGCCGGCATCACATAACAGGCCGCGACGCAGCATGCGCGGGCAGACTTCCTGGCCGGTGATCTTGCCCAGTGCGAGGAACATCCCGGTGGACTCAACGAAGATGATCACCACTACCAGGCACATCGACAGGATCGGTGCCAGTTCGAACTTCGGCATGCCGAAATGCAGCGGGGTGACGAACTGAACCCACGGCGCGTTGGCCATGCCGCTCAGGTCGACCATGCCGATGGCGCCGCAGAGCACGTAGCCCAGGCACATGCCGATCAGCACGGAAATGTTGACCCAGAAACCGCGCATGAAGCGGTGGATCAACAGAATGGTGGCCAGCACCAGTGCGGCGATGGCCAGGTAAATCGGTGAACCGAATTGTGCGGCGCCAGCGCCGCCACCGGCCCAGTTTACGGCCACGGGGAACAGCGACAAACCGATCGAGGTGATGACCGTGCCGGTCACCAGAGGCGGGAAGAAGCGTACGACCTTGGACATGAACGGCGCGATGATCATGCCGAAGAACCCGGCGGCGATGGTGGCGCCGAAGATTCCCTGCAGACCGATGCCGGGCATGCCGGCCATGGCGACCATGCTGCCGACGGCGGCGAAACTGGCGCCCATCATTACCGGCATGCGAATGCCCATCGGGCCGATGCCCAGAGATTGCACGATGGTGGCGATGCCAGCGACCAGCAGGTCGGCGTTGATCAGGAAGGCGATTTCTTCACGACTCAGGCCAGCGGCCTGTCCAATGATCAGCGGTACCGCGATGGCGCCGCCGTACATCAGCAGTACATGTTGCAAACCGACCAGGATCAGTTGCAAAAGGGGCAAACGCTGAATGGCGGGTGCGTCGGGGATGCGCGCTTTGGACAGCTCGGACATGCAACACCTCGGATCTTTTTTATTCTTGTGATTAACAGCTGCCGGGTTGCTCACAGCTGTTTCTTTGCATCAGGTAAGCCGCGTTGCGGCTAATCGCTGGCAAGCCAGCTCCCACACAGGCAGTGCAAAACCCTGTGGGAGCTGGCTTGCCAGCGATGCTTTTACTGCTTAGTTGGTCTGGGCTCCCTGGGCGATCCATGCACCGATCAGGTCACGTTCCTGCTGGGTCATCTGCGTGATGTTGCCCAGTGGCATGATCTGCGTGGTGATGGCTTGCGCCTGGATCCGTGCCGCGTTCTGGCGGATCTGCTCGGGGGTGTCGAACATCACACCGGCCGGTGCAGCGCTGAACAGCGGGCTGGTCGGCTTGGCCGAGTGGCAGACCGCGCAGCGTTCCTGGATCACGTTGTGCACCTTGTCGAACGCAGGACCGGCGTTGGACGCCTGAGCCGGAGCAGCGGCCGGTGCAGCAGGAGCTGCCGGTTGTGCCGCTTCAGCCGGTTTCGCGCCACCACCCAAAGCCGTTTCCGGCAGCGGCTGGTACTCGATTTTCGCAGGCGCCTTGGCCACGTCCGGAGCGGTCGACATCGGCGCAGGGCCGGTGACGTACGCCAGACTGATCATGCCCACCGCTGCCACCGGCAGGGTCCAGGCAAACTTGTGGCTGTCGTGACGGGTGTTGAAGTAGTGACGCACCAACACCGCCAACACTGCGATCCCGGCCAGGATCAGCCAGTTGTACTGGCTGCCGTAAGTGCTCGGGAAGTGGTTGCTGATCATGATGAACAGCACCGGCAGGGTGAAGTAGTTGTTGTGACGCGAACGCAGCAGGCCTTTGGCCGGCAGCGCCGGATCCGGCGTGCGGTTCTCGGCGATCGCGGCCACCAGTGCGCGCTGCGCCGGCATGATGATGCGGAACACGTTGCCGACCATGATGGTGCCGATGATCGCGCCGACGTGCAGGTACGCACCACGACCGCTGAACACCTTGCTGAAGCCAAACGCCGCGCCGATGATCAGCACGAACAGGATGAAGCCGAGCAGGGCAGGTTTTTTGCCCAGAGGCGAATCGCAGAGGAAGTCGTAGATGAACCAGCCGGCGATCAGCGAACCGATGCCGATGGCCACGCCTTCAGGGCCGGTCAGGCCGCTGCCGGGTGCCACGAGGTAAAGCACGGGGTTGGAGTAGAACACCACGCACAGCAGCGCGATCCCCGACATCCAGGTGAAATAGGCTTCCCATTTGAACCAGTGCAGGTTCTCCGGCATCGACGGAGGGGCCAGTTTGTATTTTTCCAGGTGATAGATGCCGCCGCCGTGGATCGCCCACAGATCACCGGCAAGACCGGTTTTCGGGTTGACGCGGTTGAGGTTGTTCTCCAGCCAGACGAAGTAGAACGACGCGCCGATCCAGGCCACGCCAGTGATCATGTGAACCCAGCGCACGCTCAGGTTCAGCCATTCCAACAGATGTGCTTCCACAGTCTTTACCTCTCGCCCGTCACTCTTGTTGTCGAGTGATCGGACCTTCTCTTATTGGTGGGGGGCGAGGATCAAACGCTCATCCTCTTTGAAAAAATGCTCATCGCAGTTATTGCCTGTGCCACTGCGATCAACCACCAGGAAGTCATCCCGCTTTTCGATCGTCAGCACCGGGTGGTGCCAGACGCCGCGATGGTAATTGATGCCCTGCCTGCCGTTGGTGACGAAGGCGCGGACCAAGCCTGATACAGGTACATCGCCAAGTGGCGCGACCACGATCAGAAAGGGGTTGCCGAGCAGCGGAATGAAAGCCTGGCTGCCCAGCGGATGGCGTTCCAGCATGCTGACGGTCAGCGGCATGTCCTGCGCGTCGGCGCGGAAGATGCTGATGATCGCGTTGTCCTCAGGCGTTGCGGTTTCGACCGTCGCCAGTTTATGGAAGCGCATGGTCGAACCGTTGTTGATCATGAAGTGATCGCTGCCGTCGGTTTCGATCACGTCACCGAAAGGGGCGAAGGCTTCTTTGGTCAGCGGTTCAATCGTCAGTGTGCGCATGCTGTTCTTCTTAATCTCTTGAAAATTGATCGTTCCCACGCTCTGCGTGGGAACGCTGCCATGGACGCTCCGCGTCCACTGTGACGCGGAGCGTCACGGTATGCATTCCCACGCAGACGGTTCGACGCCTCGACGTGGGAACGATCGGGTGTTACTTCGCGACCTTGCCCAAAACGCGCAGGCGGCTCACACCACCATCCGGGAACACGTTCAGACGGATGTGGGTGATCGGGCCCAGTGCCTTGATCTGCTCGACGAAGGTGTGTTCGGCGTGCATTTCCAGCTTCTGGCTTGGCAGCAGTTCGCGCCAGAACAGCGACTGGGTTTCGATCTGGCTGTCGGTGCCGCCCTTGACGAACGCGCCCTGGATCGAGCAGGTGTCCGGGTAGTTGCCCTTGAAGTGCAGGGTGTCGACGATGATTTTTTCGATCTCGCCCGGGTGGCCCAGCGCGACGATCACCCAGTCATTGCCTGGCGTGCGACGACGTGCGGTTTCCCAGCCGTCGCCCATGTTGATGCCACGGCCCGGGTTGAGAATGTTGCTCATGCGGCCGAAGTGTTCGTCGGAGCAGGCGAGGGCGCGGCCACCGTTGAGGGCTGCTGCCAGGTCCACTTGCTCGTTGTCGCCAACCGCCGACCAGTCGCGGAACGGAATGCCGTACACGCGCAGACGGGCCACGCCGCCATCCGGGTAGATGTTGAAGCGCAGGTGGCTGAACGCCTTGTCGTTGCTGATTTCGTGGTAGTGGTGGCTGTTGCCCTGCAGCTCGACGGCCGACAGCACTTCAGTCCACTGGGTGTTTTCGTCCGGCTCGCCCGACGCCAGGAAGCAGGCTTCCAGCGAGGCCGATGGCGGGAAGTTGCCGGTGAAGAATGAAGTGTCGATGTCCACGCCTTTGATCGAACCCGGTACGCCCAGGCGGATCACCGCGCTGTCGTAGCCTTCGAAGCGCTTGCGGCGCGATTCCCAGCCGTCCATCCACTTGCCGTTGTCATCGAACACGCCCTCCTTCCACACGGCCGGGGTCGGCTGAAACAGACGATTGGCGTCTGCGAACCAGTCATCGGTGACCGAGATGATTTTGGTGCCCAGACGGGCATCGGCCAGGTTGACGAACTTCTCGAAAGGTACGGCGTAAGCTTTCATTCTTCTTGTCTGCCTTTAAATAAGTGGCTTGGGATGCTTGCAGGGCCCTGGGAAACACAAGCGTTCTAGAGGCTTCTCGGGCCAGGCTCGCTAGAGAGTCAGTAATCGGAACAGGGCGATCTTGTTGATCTCCGCCAGCGCACATTTGAACTCGGTGTCGACCGGGTTGTGAATGCGCGTTTCGAACGCCGCGAGGATCTGATGCCGGTTGCTGCCTTTTACCGCCATGATGAAGGGAAACTTGAACTTGGCTTTGTAGGCGTCGTTCAGCTCGGTGAAGCGCTGGAACTCTTCGGCCGTGCATTGGTGAATACCGGCGCCAGCCTGTTCATTGGTGCTGGCTTCGGTCAACTCGCCCTGGACGGCAGCTTTGCCGGCCAGGTCCGGGTGAGCGTTGATCAGTGCCAGCTGACTGGCGTGATCGGCGCTCAACAGGATGTCGCTCATGCGCTGGTGCAGGGTTTCGATCTGGTCGATCGATGCGTCCTGGCCCAGGTCGAAGGCCTTCTCGGCCACCCATGGCGAATGTTCGTAGATGTCGGCGAAGGCTTTGACGAAGGCGTCGCGGCTCAGGGTCGATGGTTTCAGGGTTTGAAAGGTGCTCATTTGGCAGCCCCTTGGTACGGGTGGGTTTCGTGCCAGTGACGCGCGATGTCGACGCGGCGGCTGAACCACACCTGTTCATGACTTTTAGCGTATTCGATAAAGCGCTTGAGCGAAGCCAGACGCGCCGGACGGCCCACCAGACGGCAGTGCAGACCGATCGACAGCATCTTCGGTGCTTCGGCGCCTTCGGCATAAAGCACGTCGAACGCATCTTTGAGGTATTCGAAGAAATCGTCGCCCTTGTTGAAACCCTGGACCTGGGTGAAACGCATGTCGTTGGTGTCCAGGGTGTACGGGATCACCAGGTGCGGCTTGCCGGTCGGGTTGTTCGGTTCCCAGTAGGGCAGGTCGTCGTCATAGGTGTCGCAGTCGTAGAGGAAACCGCCTTCTTCCATCACCAGGCGACGGGTGTTCGGGCCAGTGCGACCGGTGTACCAGCCCAGTGGGCGCTCGCCGGTGAGTTCGGTGAGGATGCGGATCGCTTCGAGCATGTGCTCGCGTTCCTGCGCTTCGTCCATGTACTGGTAGTCGATCCAGCGGTAGCCGTGGCTGCAGATCTCGTGACCGGCCTCGACCATCGCGCGGATCACGTCCGGGTGACGCTGGGCGGCCATGGCCACGGCGAAGATGGTCAGCGGAATGTCGAATTCCTTGAACAGTTTCAGGATCCGCCAGACGCCGGCACGGCTGCCATACTCGTAAAGCGATTCCATGCTCATGTTGCGCGCGCCTTGCAGAGGCTGAGCAGCAACCATCTCGGACAGGAAGGCTTCGGATTCTTTGTCGCCATGCAGAATGTTGCGCTCGCCGCCTTCTTCGTAATTGAGTACGAACGACAGGGCGATCCGGGCATTGCCCGGCCAGTGTGGGTGAGGAGGGTTACTGCCGTAACCGATCAGGTCGCGTGGGTAGTCAGCGCTCACTGCAGTCTTCCTTCTTATTCGTTGACAGATTGTGTGGCGCCCTGAAGTTTGAATGGCAGGCTGGCGTCACAGCGATGGGCTGATTGTATACAACTTTATTCTCAATTTGTAAGCCTGAATTTTCGCATTTTTCACCGGCTGTCATCTTTTGCTGTTAATGGCGTGAACCTGCAAGAAACCTGCCTGACCAGTCAGCTAATGGATTGGGGGTTCAATGAATGCGAGGTTATGGGGCAAATCACCGGGAAATCGAAAAATGGCGGGGGTAGCAGCAAAAATGTCGTTTTTATTGTGTACAATTTTTTTGAAAAGTGTCTTAATCAATCGCTCGCCGCAGCTTTTCGTGCTCCGAAACGGTGCGGTCTCCTTTTCAACTGACTTCGGGAGGCGCGAGGTCTGACTGCTCCACGCAGGCAGGCGCGCAGAATCAATGGGACGTTTGACAACACACGTTTTGGACGCTGCACACGGTTGCCCGGGCAGCTCGATCAAGGTCGAGTTGTACCGCGTTGAAGGTTCGCACCTGGAATTGGTCGCCAGTGCGCTTACCAACAGCGATGGCCGGGTCGATGCGCCGCTGCTGCAAGGCGATGACTATCGTACCGGTGTCTATCAGGTTCAGTTCCACGCCGGCGATTACTACCGAGCCCGTGGCGTCCAGTTGCCGGAGCCGGCATTCCTGGACGTGGTCGTGCTGCGGTTCGGCATCTCTGCCGAACAGGATCACTACCACGTACCGTTGCTGATCTCGCCTTACAGCTATTCCACCTATCGGGGCAGCTGACCCCCAAGCAGCTGCCCCTGCCGGGAAGCGACTGCGCATATAGCTTCTTTGGTCTTTCGCCCGCTCACACTGCGGGCTTTTTTTCGTCTGTCATTCAGCAATCTGCGATCACAGCCGTGGGTGCCCGTCGCGCACGATAAACACTGTGTCGTCAGCGTTTGCAAGCGTCTGCGGGCCGCCCCTGAGCCAGACGACTTTGTTTCTGGCATTTGCTGCGATCACCGCTGCCGCCGCCGGTGCGCCCACCTGAATATGCAGGCGCAAGCTGGCGCTGTTCTGATCGACATTCAGAGTCTGGTTGATCTTGCGGCCCCGGATGCGATGCAGGCTGATGAAGAATACATAGTCATGCCCGGTGCGCTTGAACACCAATGCCGGATACGAGTTGGAAGGGCTAGGATCGAACACGGCGTAACCGTTACGGGTCAGCAGCGTCGCCATGAAGCGTTTGAGATCCACCGCCGATTGGGTATTGGTCGAATACAACCATTCCTGGCGAAACAGCGCCGGATCGAAATCCAGTCGATGCAGCGGACCACCCGATTCCGGCGTCGGTAGTTCGATCACACGGATCGTTCCAGCGCCCGACGTTGGCAGGATCGGCAACATCAGCAACGGATCCGCCAATTGCGGGCGTGGAGTGTCGTTTCCGGTTTCCCAGTCGTTGAAGGTTTGTCGCAGCAAGGTCAGTCCCGAACCGGTGGCGGTATTGGTTCCGTTTGCCAGCACAAACTGGTGAAACGCGACATTCTCCTGCGAGCTCGCGGACAACTCGGGAAAGTATCGAGCGACGTAATTCGTCAATGGACGATCGAATGGCAACGTCGGATCGATTTGCCAATGATGGGCAGGCGGAACCTGAATGGCGCCTCGCGGCTGTTGCTGCGGGTCCAGTCGGAGTGTGCGCTCCAGCAGGTCGAAGTCGTAGATCAGGTGACTCGGGTTCTTGATATAGACGATCGGATCTCTCGCATCGCCTGGCGGAATGACTTTGTACTGGATACCGTCGACGCGAATGTCACCCGGGGTGGCATGTTGCGGGTCGATGCCCCAATCGCTCCACGGCGTCTCTTCCAGGCGAGAGCGTTTTGACGGTACGGCTGACGGTTCATCATCCGGCAATCGGTGGCGTGTGATGGTCAGCCTGGAAGTATCTGGCGCGGTTTCCACGGGAACCGGGCGCCACATCAGCGTCCCTTCAACCCGCTCCAGCAACGGACCGGACGCGAAGAGTTCGTTCGATAAACGAGCTCTTACTCCATCCTGTGCATCGGGGTCGATCAGCACGGTGCCACCCTCGACAAGATCGACATAGGCATAGCGTCCGGCGGAACGAATGCCGCTCGGCAAGTCGGGAGGCGGCAACCTGTTGACCAGCCCGGGTGCAAGAAAATAACTGCCGATCGGCCTTTGCGCGGTGCTGGCCCTGACCTGTGTCTCGGCAGGAAGATCGTAGATTTCGATCATCTGACGGCGAGTCACGGGCGGCGCAGGCAATTGCCAGGCCGGATGCGTGAGGGTTGGGTCGATCAAGGTGTCGGGCGTCAGGCGTGGGGGGACTGGAATGTCCGGCGTGGTGTCTCGCACGACAGGCGTGGAGTCCGGTGTATCCGTTTTCGGTCGGGTGGGGCGTTTGGGGCTCATTGATGATCAGCCTTCGCGAAGAATGAAGAGGGTGGGTTGGTCCGGACTCGGTCGTTGAATGCCGCCCACCAGATAGTTGATTTTGTCTTGTGCCAGCAGGGTGTTCAGCCGTTGCCGTCCGGTTTCGTCGAGTGTCATCAGCGCTGCCGAACTGGTCAGTTCGGAACCCGGTCGGGTGTAGCGGGGGATGAAGTCGGAGGAGACGAGCGGGAGCTTCAGTACGAAAAGCGAGTCCAGTCCTTCCCGACGGAAAACCAGCGAGTTTTCCAGCAGCAGGGGATCTGGCGGACTGACCGTGTAGCCGCTCTTGACCAGAATTTTGTAGAAGAGCTTTTGCAAGCTCGCAGCCCCCGGTTCAGCCGTATATTCATTCCATTGCTGCGAAAATTTCTGCGGATCAATATCGACTCGCTGCAGGCTTGGCCCGCTTGTCGGGGGCAGTACGATCCCTCCCCCGAAAGTGCCGTCATCGATGATGGGCTGGATCGGCAGCAACATCAGCGGATCTGCGAGCTGTCGGTGGGCGGGGATGGTCCTGTTTTCCCAGTAACGGAACGTCTGGCTCAGTGCCTGCAATCCCTCACCATTGATCACTTCGGCGCCACGTGACGCGCTGAACATGGCCTTGGCCACGGCCCTGGCGGATTGCCCGGACAAGTACTCGAAGGTATCGGCGACGTATTGCGTCAGCGGTTTTTCGAATGGCAGGTGATCGTCTGCAACGACCCACCGGTTGTCCGGGGCACGGGCTGCCCAGCGCGGTTGCAGCGTGCGATTGTCTACGAGCATCTGTTCGAAAGCTTCGAAGCGTTCCGGGTTGAAGCGCGGGTGCTTGATGCAGACAATGGGAGTATTGGAGCGAACGATCTGCGACACGATCGGGTAGTGCAGCCCATCTACTTCAACCGATTGACCGCTGGTGGGTTTTGTCGGTTGACCCCAGCTTTGCCATGGCTTGCTGGACAGATCCAGTGGTTGCTGGATGGTTGTCGACGCCTCATCTTCGTTCAGTCGCGGGCGCTTGCTCGGACCGGCTTGCTCGTCCGGCTCGTCGACATGCGGGCGACGTGCCGCGATGGCTTGGCGTTTTTGCCACAGATTCGTGCCATGGATCCGCTCGACTTGAAAACCGGATGGCGTCAACTCGCTGGCCGAGGTCAGTTGATAGCGGCCGTCAGGGTGTTGATGAACCATGGCAGTACCTTCGCGCATGTCGACATAGGTTCGTTCACGACCGTCACGGCGAATGCCTTGCGGTGAGTCTGCTGCCGGGGTCAGCCTGAGGGCCAGATGAACGGGAATGAACACGGGTGATGTCGGCCTCGCCGAGGCGTCAGGTGCAATGACTGACCCGTGTGGATGCTGGCGGGTCAGCATCTCGCTGACCTCGACCGAGGGCTGTTTGCCCCCGCCATGGTCTGCCGTGTGTTGCGATGAATGTCCGGCGAACGTCAGCTCGACGGTTGGCAAATGCGTGCCGGGGCGAATGTTCGAAACGTGATCGACATTGATAGGAGGCGTGTCTGTCAAGGACCTGGGAGGCGACGAACTCGCGGGAGGAATCTGCTTGGGTGGCTTGGCCATTTGAAGTGCTCCGGTGTACGACTGATTCAGCGGTGTAAAGCCATGGAGTGGTGCTGGCTAAAGGGGGCTGAATGATCGTCAAAGCAGGCTTCTGGCGTGTGGTACATATATCAATTGGCGCAAGCGACTGATGCAAAGCGTTTCCAGCGGAGTCCGTGACTCCCGAGGGCGTCAGTTGTAGTGCGATTGTCCGGATAAAAGCCAGGCGAGGTGTTTCGCCTGTTCCAGTTTTGCCGGGTAATCCAGCGAGAGATCGCCCATCAGCCTGACGCATTGATCGCGCAAGGCTCTCAAAGCTTGCTCGCCAAGTGGAGGAGAGTAAGCGAGACCGATCTGTGCCACTTCTTCGAACAGTTTCAGTTGGTGGGTGCAGTGGTTGGTTGTCTGCAGATCCTGGCGGTCAATGGTGCGGGACTTGTCTGTGTCGAGCATCCATTTGCGCTGTGTCAGGTGATACCGCAGTGCACCGAGGCTGCCATCTTTCATGACCATGTTGCGTACAAGTATGTGGTCTTCCGGATGTTGCTTCAGCCCGGCAGGCAAGGGAGTCGAAACGTCGGTTGCCGGTACCAGGAACCGTGCGTCTATCGCTTCGATATAGACCGCCTCGAAAATCAGATCGACCGCCCAGACAATGCCCTGCGCGGTTATCACGCGAACCTGGTCGATCAGGTCGCCCGTGTTCTGGTATTGCGGCAGATAGATGATCGTCTGGCCGATCTGCAACTGGTTGTCGATGAGCCTGATCTCCACCTCGCCCAGGCTGGAGGCGTCGAATTCCCAGGTCGAGGAAAAGGCCAGTTGCTGGCTCGCGGTCGCCAATGCGCCTGGCGTGGAAATGCGCAACGACATGCCGGGGTTGAGGTGGACGAGGTACTTCGAACCTTCACCGGTGAGGCTTTCCACGGCAGTCTGTTGCGCAGCCGGTTTGAGCATGACGCACTTCTCCCCGCTACCTAGCGCATGTGTCTGGTTGTCGAGCGGTTGCAGGTATTGATGCGTTCCCGCTCTGGGGGAAAGTGGCAGAGGCACGTTGCTGGTCCAATGCATCGGGCCGCTTATTTCAAACGTGTCGTTCAAAAAATGACTGTCGGTGACAGGGGGTTGGATAAGTCGATAAGACGCGCCGTCGTTCATGATCAGAATGAACGAGTGGTTGGTTGCCAGCTCGGGGGCCTTCAACCGGGGCTTGAGATCGCGCATGCCGGACACGGTCGAAGAGGCAAGATTTTTGATCGATAGCTGTTTGCTGCCGAAATGCAGGGTCAGCCCGCATTCCTTGTACATGATGTAGTTGAAATGAGTTCCGCGCATGAGGTCGGCGTTGTAATAAGCCTCGACGTGAGTCAGTTCTGTGCTGGCACAATCGATGTGCAGCGTAGTGACCCCTGTATTACCGGGCGTTGTTACCTGGAAAACCGTCTGGATATTGTTGCGTGACAGCCAGTAGCTCGAACTTCTGTCGTTGGGGACGGTGAGCTGCTTATCAAACACAATGACCGGAAGCTGGCGTGTTCCCTGTCGCAGGATCACCACTTCCACATCGACCGCTAGCGGCGTTTCTATGCTGGCTGGAAGTTCCGGCACGAGATGAAATCCATCTTTGCTGATGAAGGTCAGTTTTCCATTCTGTAGCAATCGTTTGTCCCCGGTTTGCTGGTAGACATTCTTGATCCGGACAATTTTCTTGCTGGTATCGTCGAATTCGAATCCTGACGTGATGACCAGTTCCCGTTTTTCAATCTTCCAGCTTTCGATCAGCTCGCAGGGCCAGTCCAGCGCAATGATGCTTTCATCTGCGCCGTCTTCAATAATCGATACCATGCCGGGGACGTGAGCGATTGCGTAGGCATCCTTGCCTTTGCCGCCATTGGCCGATACGTAACTGCCGAGTAAATAAATCTGGTCCTCGCCGGGGCCTGCATCAATCTCGTCGCGACCACGGGACTTGATGATGTTCGGACCGTCACTACCGATGACTTCATTGGTTGCACCGGCCAGCGTCTCGACGTTTTCGATACTTCGCAGATGACTGTGCAGCCTGTAGGCCTGCTCTTTTGGAGTGAGCGGCTTGACCAGCAGCGACATCTCGCCCTTATGCAAATCAACTCGGAATCCGTAACGATCGTCGTTGGTTTGCGGAAAGTGCCCCGCCAGTTTCAGCGTGTCGTTACCTGCATCACCTTGCAGTTCGGAGATCAGTGTTTCTTGCGTGCCGGTTTTCAGCAGGTCGGCAGCGCCCTCGAAGATGAACTCGTCGGCTTTCTCGCCACCGTTCAGGGATTTATGGCCGGCACCGTAATAGAGCCTGTTCGGTTTTTTCTTTACCCCCAGAATCGTGTCGTTACCGCCACCGATAAACCATAGGATGTCTTTGTCGTAGGCAGAAGTTCCAAACACTGCCCCGGGTGTGTCTTGGGTGACGCCTGCATGTGCGTCGATGTTGTCGTTGTTATCGCTGATTCGTGGACGCTTGATGGTTTTGTACTTCGGGTTTTCCGGGGTCCACTCATAAGTCGCGACCTGGAGTGATTCGACTTCCACCCGGAAACTGCCATTGATGATGGCTTCGGTCTGATCCTTGAGTGTTTCGTCCAGCAACTTGCGGGCGGTGGTTTGAAGTTGTTGTGAATGTCGGGCAGCCGATCTGGCAATGAGGTGGCGATCTTCAATGCTTTCATCCGGGCTGATGCCCCAGAAAGCGAACCAGCCGGTACGCAGACGCTCTTCGGTGGTCAGCGTGATGTAATCGTCAATGTCATCGACTACATTGATTGCCGCCCAGACTCGCGATCCCGCGACCAGCAGCAAACCCGCGATCAGCCCGATCGGGCCGGCCGAGGAAAATCCGGCCAGGGCCGCGGCGCCGAGCAGCACGGTCATGGTCGCGCTGGTGACGCTCAGCCCGGCATTCACATAGTTATTGATCGACTCTTTCCCGGTTGTTCTGGCTGCCGCTTTGAAACCATCCACCGCAGAAATGACATCGAACGGCAGCGTCAGGGCACCGCCGATCAAGCCACCGCCGCGACCCAACTTGAGGGCGAAACTGGTTTTGGCAAACCCCTTGTAGGCACTCTCGCTGGCTTTGAGCATTTGTGTGGCTTTGCGGGCGACGGCCAGATCGATCGCTATCGAAGCGACATCGGCGGTGAACGCCGAGCTGTTGAACACAATGCCATACGAATCCTTGTCTCTGATCGCATCCTGCAGACCGCGAAGACCACTGTAGATACCGAACGCCTGAAGTCCGATACCGGTGCTGGCCATGGTTCGGCTGCTTGAGCGTTTGACCCAGTTGGGAAGTGGCTCCTCGATATGGGCATGGCGGATATCGAGTCTCTGCGCCGAGTTCAGAAGTTGTTTCAGCTTGGCCTGATAAGCACCTGGATCGGTTTGAGTATCGAGTGGATCAATCAACAAGGGAGGTGCCGTGAGAGGGCGTCGGCTGGCCATTTCGAAGAGCAGGGCCGGAAGTAAATAGTCGTCTGCGCCGGTCGTTGTTTTCATCCGCGCTTCAATGGCGACCGGGTCAAATTGCAGGGCGTTGATAAAGCGCTTTCCTGGGGTACGGAAAAACGTGTTCTTGCCATCCAGGGGTTGCCCGTCGACCGTTGCGCCCAATGTGTCCAGCGCTCTGCGGCTAATGGAGTATTCGCCTATCAGCAGCGGGCCGAAGACTTGGTCCACGGTTTTAAGCTGCGCTCTTTTGTTTTTGAGCGCAGGAGAGAGCGGGCGGGAATTGTCGTCGTCATAGTCGATCGTTGAAGGTTGCCGTTCATTGGCGACAAGTTGCATGTCGGCAATGTCTGCGTCGTTATATTCGATCGAGGACGGGTGAATAAGCGTGGCCATTTGAACATCCTTGTTCTGAGATGAGGTTGTGCTGCGCCGTCATCTTAGGAAAAGGGTTCAAACGAAGTACATCGGCGGGGTGTTGCGGTGTGTTGCGTTTTGGAAGCGGAAGTTGCTGCCAGTTTCGATGCAGGACGTGAGTGTCGAAACTGGCAGTCAGATTCAAATCATCTGAGACTCAGAACATTGTCTGCAAGTATCAGTGCCCGCTGAGCAGCGATGCGGCACCGGCACCGCCGAACAATCCGGCGCTGATGCGGTTGAACCAGCTCTGGCCCTTGCCACTGCGCAGGTAACGCGCTGCACCATGGGCACCGAGGCCGTAGGTCAATTTGCACAGCAGATCGAGCAGCGTCCAGGTGGCGATCATCACCAGCAGTTGCGGCAGGAACGGTTGTTCGGCGCTGAGGAATTGCGGCAGAAACGCGGCGAAAAACAAAATGTCTTTCGGATTGCTGGCGCCAAGCACGAAGGCCCGGCTGAACAATGCGCGGAACTTAGGAACCGGTGCGGCCTGAGGCACTTCGGCCCCCACCGACGGCTGGCGCGATTGCTGCCAGCTCTGCCAGGCGAGGTAGAACAGGTAAATCGCGCCGACGATCTTCAGGGCGCTGAACAGTTTTTCGGACGCCAGCAGCAGGGCGCCCAGCCCCAGCGCCGAGGCACTGAGCAGGCAGATCGAGGCGAACACGCCACCGAGAAACGCCGGGTACGATCGACGCAGACCGTAATTCAGACTGTTGCTGATCATCAGCAACGACAGCGGCCCCGGAATCAGGATCACCACCAGCGCAGCGCCGCTGAACAGCAGCCAGGTTTCCAGACTCATCACTTGCTCCTTTTTATCGTTATCAAGAATGTGCAAAAGCCCCACCCGGTGGGGTGAGGCTGTTTTGAAGCTTGAACCGCGTAGCGCTTACAGGAAGATGAACTTGGCGATGAAGATCGCGCAGAGCACCCACAGGCTGACGGAGATCTCTTTGTATTTACCGGTGCCGGCCTTCAGCGCGACATAGGTAATGAAGCCCAGCGCGATACCGTCGGCGACCGAGAAGGTCAGCGGCATCATGATCGCGGTGACGATCGCCGGAATGCTGTCGGTCGCTTCGTCCCATTCGATGTGCGCCATGCCGCCCATCATCAGCATCGCTACGTAAATCAGCGCGCCGGCGGTGGCATAGGCGGGAATCATGCCGGCCAGCGGTGCAAAGAACATCGCGGCTATAAATAGCACACCCACGGTGACTGCGGTAAGACCAGTCCGACCACCAGCCGCTACACCGGCGGCACTTTCCACGTAACTGGTGACCGGCGGAACGCCGACCACTGCGCCGAAAACGCTGGAGGCGGAGTCGGCTTTCATGGCGCGGGACAGGTTTTCGATGCGGCCGTCAGCGTTCACCAGGTTGGCGCGCTGGGCGACGCCCATCAGGGTGCCGGCGGTGTCGAACATGTGCACGAAGAGGAAGGCCAGGACCACGCTGATCATGCTGACGTTGAAAACGCCGGCGACGTTCATGGCCATGAAGGTCGGCGCCAGGCTTGGCGGGGCGGACATGATGCCCTCGTAGTGCACCAGACCAATCCCCCAGCCAGCCAGGGTCACGGTGATGATGCTGATGAGGATCGCGCCGAACACTTTGTGATAGCTGAGGATCGCGATCATCAGGAAGCAGATGGCGGCAAGCAGCGGACCGGGTTCACGCAGCGAGCCAAGTTTGATCAGGGTGGCCGGGCTATCGACGACGATGCCGGCGGTTTTGAGGCCGATCAGCCCGAGGAACAGACCCACACCGGCGCCCATCGCATAGCGCAGGCTGACCGGAATGCTGTTGAGCAGCCATTCGCGAATCCGCGAAAAGGTCAGGATCATGAACAGCACGCCCGAGACGAACACCGCACCGAGCGCGGTTTCCCAGTTGTAGCCCATGGTGCCGACCACGGTGTAGGTGAAAAACGCGTTGAGGCCCATGCCCGGCGCCAGGCCTACCGGCCAGTTGGCGTAGAGGCCCATCAGCAGGCAGCCCAGCGCGGCGGCGATACAGGTGGCAACGAAGGCTGCACCGTGATCGATCCCGGCATCGGCCATGATGTTCGGGTTGACGAAAATGATGTAAGCCATGGTGATGAAGGTTGTCAGACCGGCAATCAGCTCGGTCTTCACCGTGGTGCCATGCAAGCTGAGTTTGAAGATGCGCTCCAGCAGGCCATTGCGTAACGGCGGCGAGAGTTCCAGCGTCGATGCTTCGGATTTGCGGCTTTCCACAGCGAGTACTCCTCAAGAGTTTTATTGTTATTTCCAGGACCGGACCCATGAGGGGTGGCAGCGGCCCTTTGAGGCATACGCGAATTTGTTGACCATGCGGTCAGGAACTCGCACGCTGTGGATTATGCTTTTGTGTACAAATAAAGCAAATATTGTTTTTGGTTTTGTAGACGAAAATACTGGCGATCAAGCTATATCACTCGTTCGGGCGATTGGCTCCCAGCGCCAGATTCACCGCCAGCCAGCCGTTGACCGCCGTTTCGCCGGCTTCGGCAAAGACGCGTTCAAGCAATTTCACCTGTTCCCGACGCAGAGCCTGTTCAAATTTCGCGCCTTCAGCAGTCAGCTCCAGCAGGCGTTTACGCTTGTCGGTCTCGGACGCCACGCTGTTCACCAGATGCATTTCCTGCAATTGCCGCAGCGGCATGTTCAGCGCCTGCTTGCTGACACCGAGCAGCGCGAGCAATTCCTTGACGCTCAGGTTCGGGTAACGGGCGATGAAAAACACGATGCGTTGATGCACGCGGGACAAGCCGCGACGCTCGAGCATTTCATCGGCCTTGGCGGTGAACGCCTGGTAACCGAAGAAAAACGCTTCCATGGCTTGTTGCTGGCTGGCGCAGTTTTTAAGGTCAAGCATATTGACGTTTCCAGAGAGGGTGTCGTAATTTCAGTCAACAAGTTTGACTCATTTTTCCCATGCCTCGCTAGCGGTGACTTCCATGGCTTTTTCCGAACGTGTCTCGCGCCTCAAAAGTTCTCTGATCCGTGAAATCCTTGCCGCGGCCCAGCGCCCGGAGGTCATGTCATTCGCCGGTGGTTTACCGGCCGAAGCGATGCTGCCGAAAGTTGAATGGGCTGAGATGCCGCTGTCTCTCGGCCAGTACGGCATGAGTGAAGGCGAGCCAGCACTGCGCGAAGCGCTGGCGGCAGAGGCGAGGGCGTTGGGTTTGCCGTGTGAGGCGAGTCAGGTGCTGGTGGTCAGTGGCTCCCAGCAAACCCTCGATCTGGCGGCCAAGCTTTACATCGACAAGGGCACCGAAATCCTGCTCGAAGCGCCGACCTATCTGGCGGCCTTGCAGATTTTCCAACTGTTCGGCGCCGATTGCCTGACCGTGCCGCTGGAGGCTGACGGTCCGAACCTTGCGCAATTGCGTCAGCGCCTGGAGCAGCATCGTCCGGCGTTCATCTATTTGATTCCGACCTTCCAGAACCCGTCCGCCGTGCGCTACAGCGAAGCCAAGCGCGAAGCCGTTGCTGCATTGCTCGACGAATTCGGCGTGACCCTGATCGAAGACGAGCCCTATCGCGAACTGACCTTCGACGGCGGCAGTGCCCAGCCGATTGCCGGACGCCTGAAGAAGTCCAGCTGGATCTACACCGGCACCGTGTCGAAAACCCTGCTGCCAGGTCTGCGCGTCGGCTATCTGATCGCCAGCCCGGATCTGTTTCCGCATCTGCTCAAGCTCAAACAATCGGCGGATCTGCACACCAACCGCATTGGTCAGTGGCAGGCGTTGCAGTGGATCGGCAGTGAGAAATATCAGCAGCACTTGAGTGAATTGCGTGGCTTCTACCGTCAGCGTCGCGATGCATTTCAATCAGCGCTGGAAACTCACTTCGGCGATCTGGCGGACTGGAACACACCCCAGGGCGGGCTGTTTTTCTGGCTGACCCTGAAGCAACCGCTGGACACCCGCACGTTGCTGAACACCGCGCTGGACAACGATGTGGCGTTCATGCCGGGCGAACCATTCTTCCCCGAGCCGGATCGCAATCCCGGTCATCTTCGCCTGAACTTCAGCCACATCGATCCGGCACGACTCGATGAAGGGCTCAAGCGTCTGGCGGCGGTGGTGCGCCAGGCACAGGCCGCGCAGGCAGCATGAAAAAACCGGCCTTCAGGCCGGTTTTTTTGATTCAGACCGCGGCGAACCGCTTGTTCAGATATTCGATGATCGTGTTGGACTCATACATCCAGGTGGTCTGGCCGTTCTCTTCGATGCGCAAGCACGGCACCTTGATCCTGCCGCCCTGTTCCAGCAGGGTCTGGCGATCCTGCTCGTTGTTTTTCGCATCCTTCAGGGCCACCGGAACGTTCAGGCGGCGCAGGCTGCGGCGGGTCTTCACGCAGAACGGGCAGGCGTGGAACTGATACAGGGTCAGGTCCTTTGCGGCGGCATCAACCTGAGCCTGGGCAGCGGCGGGGCGCTGCTTCTTGCCCGGGCGGGTGAGGAAATCAACGAAGATGATCAGTTGGCCGAGGCCGACACGAAGCGCTTTGACGAACACGTTACAAGCCTCACAGGGACATTGAAGAAGGCGCGCAGCTTACCCGATTTTTCACGGACGAAAAAAAACCGGCGATCAACGCCGGTTTTTTTGTGTCACGCATTACTTGATCAGGCTGAGAAACTCGCTGCGGGTCGCCGCGTTTTCACGGAACTCACCGAGCATCACCGAGGTGATCATCGACGAATTCTGTTTCTCGACACCGCGCATCATCATGCACATGTGCTTGGCCTCGATCACCACGGCCACGCCCAGCGCGCCGGTGACCTGCTGGACCGCATCGGCGATCTGGCGGCTGAGGTTTTCCTGGATCTGCAGGCGGCGGGCGTACATGTCGACGATCCGCGCGACCTTCGACAGGCCCAGCACTTTGCCGCTCGGGATGTACGCGACGTGGGCCTTGCCGATGAACGGCAGCAGGTGGTGTTCGCACAACGAGTAGAGCTCGATGTCCTTGACCAGCACCATTTCGCTGTTGTCGGAGCTGAACAGGGCACCGTTGGTGACCTCTTCGAGCGTCTGTTCATAACCGCGGCAGAGGTACTGCATGGCTTTGGCGGCACGCTTTGGCGTGTCGAGCAGGCCCTCGCGGGAGACGTCCTCGCCCAATTGGCCGAGAATCGCGGTGTAATTCTGTTCCAGGGACATGAAACTACCTGTGGGGATTTTCGCAAAGGGCAAGGGTACGGTGGCGGACACGACCCTGCAAGTTCGGTGTGACGGGATTATTCGTCGCGGCCTTCCATCATGGTGCGTTTGAGCATCACATACACGGCGCCGGCACCGCCATGTTTCGCCTGGCACGAGCAGAAACCGAGTACTTGCGCATGCTGGCGCAGCCAGGTGTTGACGTGGCTTTTGATCATCGGCCGCTTGCCGTCCAGACGCACGGCCTTGCCGTGGGTGACGCGCACGCAGCGGATTTCGAATCTGGTCGCTTCGGCGAGAAAGGCCCAAAGGGTTTCGCGGGCTTTTTCCACGCTCATGCCGTGCAGGTCGAGGCTGCCTTCGAACGGAATCTGCCCGATCTTGAGCTTGCGCATCTGGCTTTCCTGCACCCCGTCGCGAGCCCACATCAGCTCGTCTTCAGGACCGACGTCGATCACGAACTGATCGGACAGGCCGTCAACGGTAGTGGTGTCGGTGCGCACGGTGGCGGAATGGCGCAGCTTGGCGATTCGGTCACGGTCAGCCTTGGGTTTGCCGGTGTCGGCGCGGTCGTGCTTGATCGGCTTGACGCCTTGGATCGCACTTTTGAACAGGGAAAAATCGTCGTCTTGCATGTCAGCCTCCGCGAAGGGCGGCCAGTTTACCCAAACAGACACAAAACGGCCCGGCAAAAAGCCAGGCCATCGATCAATCGTGTTTTTTCATCAGATGCGGGGACATGTTCAATTCCCGCGATTGCCGTGCGCGACGCCGGCAACGACGCCACAGGGCCACACCGAAATACAGGAACAGCAGGCCGACCGCGAGAATGATCGCCGAGCCGAGCGGTGTTGCATTCAGATCGCCGAGCGCCGGCGGGCGCCCCAGCAGGCTGGCGGCCCCGGCCATCGCCAGCAGCACGCCGAACGTGGCCAGAATGGCCGCGATCGCCGCGCCGAATCGAAATCGCCAGTTGCTTTGGCCTTTGGGCCGCAAGCGGCGTGCGTCAAATCCATCGGATAACTTCATTCCGACCTTCCTCAATGGGTATCGGCCCTTCGACCGGGAGTTGACCGGGTTGTTCCTGAGGCTAGGGTAATTGAAGCAAATGCGAGGTTTTTGCAGATGAGCGGCGGGCTGAACCGCTCATTTACGGTCGATCAGATCAGGTCCTGAGTCAGCGCGAGGGTGGCGAAGTTGTCGGCCATGATCGCCATTTCCGCTTCCTGCACCTGTTCGGCGCTGAGTACGCGGCCCTTGAACGGCAGATCGCGGGTGGCGCAGGCGTCTTCGACCAGGGTGCAGCGGAAACCCAGGTTCTTCGCTGCACGCACGGTGGTGCTGACGCTGGAGTGGCTCATGAAACCGCAGACGATCAGGTCCAGCGAACCGATGGTTTGCAGACGATCGTAGAGTTCGGTGCCGTGAAAGGCGCTCGGCAGCAGTTTGCCGATGATGGTTTCATCGCCCTGGGGTTCCAGGCCGGGGATGAACTCGCCGCGTTCGCCCTGCGGGTCGAACAGACCGCCGACGGTGCCGAGGTGGCGCACATGCACGATCGGTCGGCCGGCTGCGCGGGCGGCGGCAACCAGTTGTTTGATGTTCGCGACAGCCGCGTCCATACCGCTCAGGGCCAGCGGGCCGCTGAGGTACTCTTTCTGGGCATCGATGATGACCACGGTGGCATGGCTCAACGTGGCCGCTGCGTAACCGCGACCGCTGAGTTGAAACATCGTTTTTGGAACGGACATTCTGGGGCTCCTTCGGGTGGGGCTTTTGCGACATTGTCCTCTGGCTGAGCGGTTCTGTGAATCGCTACCATCGTAGACACCGTCGTTGCTGGCCTGCAGCCTTGTCAAGTTACACGATCTGTTCAATAGCCGAGGGGAAAATCGGAAGCGTCCTACCGTCGCCCCGGAATCTTTCCTGCGTCGTCGCGGCGCGTTTTGGCTGCTAGAATCGCCAGTCGTTTTTTCTGGAGTTCTGCCCCGTGATCACTTCCCGACTTCGTACCCTGCGCGACCACATCCGTTGGGCCGTCAGCCGCTTCCATGGGGAGGATCTGTTTTTCGGCCATGGCACCGACAATGCCTGGGACGAAGCCCGGCAGCTAGTGCTCGGTGCCTTGCACCTGCCATGGGAAATCGCTGACAGCTATCTGGATTGCGCGCTGGAAGACGACGAACTGGTCAATCTTCAACGCCTGCTCAAGCGCCGCATCGAAGAACGCATTCCGACCGCTTACCTGCTGGGCGAAGCCTGGTTCTGCGGCATGTCGTTCATCGTCGATGAGCGCGTGCTGATCCCGCGTTCGCCGATTGGCGAGCTGATCGAAAACCGTTTTGCCCCATGGATCGGTGACGAACCTGCGCGCATTCTCGACCTGTGCACCGGCTCCGGCTGCATCGGCATCGCCTGCGCCTACGAGTTCCAGAACGCCGAAGTGGTGCTGGCGGATCTGTCGTTCGAAGCGCTGGAAGTGGCGAACCAGAACATCGAGCGTCATGGCGTCGATGAGCGTGTGTTCACTGTGCAGGGCGATGGTTTTGATGGTCTGCCGGGTCAACGTTTCGACCTGATCGTGTCGAACCCGCCCTACGTCGATGCGGAAGATTTCGCCGACATGCCGGACGAATACCAGCACGAGCCGGAACTGGGCCTGGCCTGCGGCGATGACGGTTTGAATCTGGTGCGCCGGATGCTCGCCGAAGCGGCGGATCATCTGACAGAGAAGGGTTTGCTGATTGTCGAGGTGGGCAACAGCCAGGTCCACGTCGAGGCGCTGTACCCGGAAGTCGATTTTGCCTGGCTGGAGTTCGAGCGCGGCGGGCATGGCGTGTTCATGCTGACCGCCGAACAGTGCCGCGCCCATCAGGCACTGTTCGCCTCCCGCGTCTGACTGACGTCGATCGTTCCCACGTCGAGGCGTCGAACCGTCTGCGTGGGAATGCAGCCCGGGACGCTCCGCGTCCCATCCGAGTCAAACGCGGAGTGTGGGAAAGATCAGTCAGCGGTGCGTTGCAATCCAGATCAGCAACCCGGCCTGAAACACCGCAAACGCCACCAGGCAAGTAATGGTGAAACGCAAACCGGCGTCTTCACGCTTGAACTTGCTGACCTTGTCTTCCTGCTTCTTCAGCTTCACTTCCTGCTCGGCCAGATTCTGCTCAGCCTGCTGCAACATCTGCGCGGCTTCAAGAATTTCGACGATCTGCAGCTTTTCGCTGTTCCAGTCGCCCAGCAAATCGCCGACCTGCACTTCCTTGACGCTGCCCTTCAAATGCTGGGCGTCGGCGTAAACCACATCAAAGCCGTGCACTCGCAGAAAGTGATCGCGGCGCAGGCGAGTGTCTTCGTTCAGCGCGTCCTTGTTGTTCAAGTCCATGCCGTCGACGGTGTAGGTGGGCCAGCGCTTTTTCGCCCAGTTGATGCCCTGGGCAGCCATGAAACGGCCGATGCCACGGTTCATCGGTTCGATCTGCAAACCGCTGTCCGGACCGAAGTGCACGCGTTTGGTCGTGTGATCGACCCACACGTCCAGATGATTCTGTTCTTTACGCACGCGCTGAGCGGGCAACTTGATCGCCATGCGCATCAGGCTGTGTTCTTTGCCGTTGCGCTCGGCGTAACCGAATTCAACGAAGCGCAGCGGCCGCCCGCCGGTGTTGCGGTCGGTCTGCAACGGCGCCAGGCGGAGCATCTTGTGGTGCTCGACGTGGACATCCGCCCATGGCAGCTCGACCGCTGGCGGTGCGTCTTTTTCAGCGGTGGTGTCGGGTGAAGTCTGGGTATCAGTCATAACGGCGAGATCCTGTCCAAGCTGCTTGCCGCCAGCCAGTACGCTGGCGACAAAGGCTTATCGGCCGTTTTTCAAAGTCCTAGAGGGTAAAAGAGCTTAACGGGTGCGAAGTCCGTCAATAAATTCAAGAACGCGTGTCCCCAGTTCAGCCGCCAGGGGCAAATTCGGGTCCTTGTAGGAGGCCAGTTGCCGCTTCACGTCGTTGGGCACGATGCGCAACACGTGGTTCATGCCTTCGATCAGCGCCAGTTGCGCGTCCGGTTTGGCGGCCTTGAGCAATTTCGCATCATCGACCTGAACCTGAATGTCGTTGCTGCCTTGCACGATCAGCGCCGGCATTTTCAGCTGGGCGAAGGCCGCCGCCGGATCCTGACGGAACAGCGAAATCAGGTACGGCTGCACACTCGGACGGAAGATCACCTGCAACGGCGCCGGCACATTGTCGTCGGTGCGCCCGGCCTTGAGGCTGTCGAGCAGTTCGTTGCTGCGCAGCATCAGCGGGGGAGGGAGGCTGCGGGCCAGTTGCCGACGCAGCACCTGATCGATCGGTCGGGCCGTGCCGGAGAGCGAGATGACCGCCGCCGCGTCGACCTTTGGCGCCGCCAGGCTGGCAATCAGCGCGCCTTCGCTGTGGCCGAGCAGGATCAACGGGCCGAAGCGCGGATCGGCTTTCAGCTTCTGGCCCCAGGCCACGGCGTCCGCCACGTAGGCTTCCACCGACAGGTTTCGCTCGTCCGGAGTTGCCGCCAGGCTGGCCGCCACCCCGCGCTTGTCGAAACGCACACTGGCGACGTTGTGTTTGGCCAGCACCCAGGCCAGTCGCTTTAGGCTGTCATTGCGCCCGCCATCGGGGTTGTTTCCGTCACGATCGGTAGGACCCGAGCCGGAAAGGATCAGGACAACCGGCACGGGGCTGTCGGATTTCGGCAGCAACAGCGAGCCGAAAAGTTCGCCATTGTCGGTAGTCAACGTGACCGGTCGTTGCAGGACAGTTGCCTGGACGAAGCCGGTAAACAGGGAAAGGCTCAAGATCAAAACTCGCAGCATCATCACGCCATCATTTGCCAAGGTGCCGGTTGGACTCACCCACACCGCTAAGGTTCGAGGATGAACTACTCGGTTAGCCTGCGTATACTGGCGCGCATCACGAATTTGGGTTCGATTTCACGGAGCGTCCTGCATGTCCGGCAATACCTACGGCAAGCTGTTCACTGTCACCACCGCGGGCGAAAGCCATGGTCCGGCGTTGGTCGCCATTGTCGACGGCTGCCCGCCGGGCCTGGAGATTTCCCTTGAGGACCTGCAACGCGACCTCGATCGTCGCAAGCCGGGCACCAGCCGCCACACCACCCAGCGCCAGGAAGCCGACGAAGTCGAAATCCTTTCCGGCGTGTTCGAGGGCCGCACCACCGGCTGCTCCATCGGCCTGCTGATCCGCAACACCGACCAGAAGTCCAAGGACTACTCGGCGATCAAGGATCTGTTTCGCCCGGCCCACGCCGACTACACCTACCACCACAAATACGGCGAGCGCGATTATCGCGGCGGCGGTCGCAGCTCGGCGCGGGAAACCGCCATGCGCGTCGCGGCCGGCGCCATCGCCAAGAAATACCTGGCCAGCCAGGGCATCGTCATTCGCGGCTACATGAGCCAGCTCGGCCCGATCGAAATCCCGTTCAAGACCTGGGAATCGGTCGAGCAGAACGCCTTCTTCAGCCCGGACCCGGACAAGGTGCCGGAGCTGGAAGCCTATATGGACCAGCTGCGTCGCGATCAGGATTCCGTCGGGGCGAAGATCACCGTGGTTGCCGAAGGCGTGATGCCGGGCCTGGGCGAGCCGATCTTCGACCGTCTCGACGCCGAACTGGCCCACGCGCTGATGAGCATCAACGCGGTCAAAGGCGTGGAAATCGGCGCCGGTTTCGCCTGCGTTGCCCAGCGCGGCACCGAACACCGTGACGAGTTGACGCCGGAAGGTTTCCTCAGCAACAACGCCGGCGGCATTCTCGGCGGGATCTCTTCGGGTCAGCCGATCGTCGCGCACCTGGCGTTGAAGCCGACCTCGAGCATCACCACCCCGGGCCGTTCGATCGACATCGACGGCAACCCGGTCGAAGTGATCACCAAGGGCCGTCACGACCCATGCGTCGGTATCCGCGCCACGCCGATTGCCGAGGCGATGATGGCCATCGTGCTGATGGATCACCTGCTGCGTCACCGTGGCCAGAACGCCGATGTGCGCGTGAGCACCCCGGTGCTGGGTCAGCTTTGATGGGTGATCTCAAAGCCGCCGCGGTCTGACCGTGGCGGCGCTCCCGTACTGGCGGCTGTCCAGTTTCTATCTGTTCTATTTCGCCTTGCTCGGTTCGACGGCGCCGTTTCTGGCGCTGTACTTCGATCACCTCGGATTCAGCGCCGCGCGCATCGGCGAGCTGGTGGCGATCCCGATGCTGATGCGCTGCGTGGCGCCGAACATCTGGGGCTGGCTCGGCGATTACACCGGCAGGCGCCTGGCCATCGTGCGCTTCGGCGCGGTGTGTACGCTGCTGACGTTCTCATTGATTTTCGTCAGCAAGACCTACGCCTGGCTGGCGATGGTCATGGCCTTGCACGCCTTCTTCTGGCACGCGGTGCTGCCGCAGTTCGAAGTCATCACCCTCGCGCATTTGCAGGGCCAGACCTCCCGCTACAGTCAGATCCGCCTCTGGGGCTCGATCGGTTTCATCATCACCGTGGTCGCCCTCGGTCGCCTGTTCGAATGGCTCAGCCTCGACATCTACCCGGCGGCGCTGGTGTTGATCATGGCCGGCATCGTGCTCAGCAGTCTGTGGGTGCCGAACGCTCAGCCGCCTCAGGGCAACCGGCCGACAGGCGAGGGCTTTCTCAAGCAATTGCGCAATCCCGGGGTGCTGGCGTTTTACGGTTGCGTGGCGCTGATGCAGATGAGCCACGGGCCGTATTACACGTTTTTGACCCTGCACCTCGAACGACTGGGCTACAGCCGTGGCGTGATCGGCATGCTCTGGGCGGTCGGCGTGGTGGCGGAAGTGCTGATGTTCATGGCCATGAGCCGGATCCTCGCGCGTTTTTCCCTGCGGCGGGTGCTGATGGCGAGTTTTCTGCTGGCGGCGTTGCGCTGGTTGCTGCTAGGTTCGTTCGCCGAGTTCCTCTGGGTCTTGCTGTTTGCCCAGGTGCTGCACGCGGCGACCTTCGGCAGCTTTCATGCGGCTGCCATCGCGTTCGTGCAACGTAGCTTCGGCGCGCGCCAGCAGGGACAGGGCCAGGCGCTGTATGCAGCGCTGGCCGGCACCGGCGGTGCGCTCGGCGCCTTGTATTCCGGTTACAGCTGGAATGCCCTCGGCGCGACATTGACCTTTAGTATTGCCAGTCTCGCAGCGCTCGCCGCTGCCGTTATCATTGCCATTCGAATGCAAGAGGACAGGCCATGAGCCTTACCCGTGAACAGCTTGCCCAGCAAATTGTCGACGCCGGGCGTTTTCTTTATGGTCGCGGCTGGTCGCCGGCCACCAGCAGCAATTACTCGACGCGTCTGTCGCCGAGCGAAGCGCTGCTGACCGTGTCCGGCAAGCACAAGGGCCAGTTGGGCCTGGACGACGTGCTCGCCACCGACCTGTCCGGCAACAGTCTTGAGCCCGGCAAAAAGCCGTCCGCCGAAACCTTGTTGCATACCCAGCTCTACAGCTGGCGCCCGGAGATCGGCGCGGTGTTGCACACTCACTCGGTGAACGCCACGGTGCTGTCGCGACTGACGCCGCAAGACTTCATCGAGTTCGAAGACTACGAACTGCAAAAAGCTTTCAGCGGCATCTCGACCCACGAATCCCGGGTGCGCGTGCCGATCTTCGACAACGATCAGGACATTGCGCGCCTCGCCGCCAAGGTGCAGCCTTGGCTCGACGCCCATCCCGATTGCGTCGGTTATCTGATTCGCGGCCACGGCCTCTACACCTGGGGCGCGCAGATGAGCGACGCGTTGCGTCAGATCGAGGCCTTTGAATTCCTGTTTGAATGCGAGTTGAAGACCCGCAGCGTCATGAACCGCCAAGGCTGACTTCACCAGAACCAGCCCCTTTGCCTGATGAATGCAGTGCCCGACCGGTCTCGAAGAACCGGACGGCAAGGCCGATACCGAGGAATGCCCCATGAGCAGCCTGTCCGTCTATCACGTTTCCAGCCCCGAGATTCCGAACAAGGTGCTGACCCATTTCGAAGACATCGCTTCGACCCTGGCCGAGCAGGGCGTGCGCTTCGACCGCTGGCAAGCCGCCGCAAAGATCCAGCCCGGCGCGAGCCAGGAAGAAGTGATCGGTGCCTATAAAGAGCAGATCGACAAACTGATGACCGAGCGCGGTTACATTACGGTCGATGTGATCAGCCTCAACAGTGACCATCCGCAAAAAGCCGAATTGCGCGCCAAGTTCCTCGAAGAACATCGCCATGGTGAAGACGAAGTGCGTTTCTTCGTCGCCGGTCGTGGCCTGTTTACCTTGCACATCGACGATTACGTCTACGCCGTACTGTGCGAGAAGAACGACCTGATTTCGGTGCCGGCCGGCACCAAACACTGGTTCGACATGGGCGAGAATCCGCACTTTGTGGCGATCCGCCTGTTCAACAACCCTGAAGGCTGGGTCGCCAACTTCACCGGCGAAGACATCGCCGGCCGCTTCCCGCGTCTGGAGGACTGAGCCGATGTCGATCAAGGTCATTCTCACCGACATCGAAGGCACCACCAGCGCAGTGAGTTTTGTGTTCGACGTGCTGTTCCCGTATGCGGCGAAGCACCTGCCAGACTTCGTTCGCCAGAACGCCCAGCGTGCCGACGTTGCCGAGCAACTGGACGCCGTGCGCCGCGACAGCAACGAACCGCAGGCTGATGTCGAGCGAGTCGTGGAAATTCTGCTGGCCTGGATCGCCGAAGACCGCAAGGCCACGCCGCTGAAAGCGTTGCAGGGCATGGTCTGGGAGCAGGGTTATCAGGCCGGGCAGTTGAAAGGCCATGTTTACCCGGACGCCGTTGAAGCGCTCCAGCGCTGGCATCAGGCCGGTCATCAACTGTTTGTGTATTCGTCCGGTTCGATTCAGGCGCAAAAGCTGATTTTCGGCTGCTCGGAAGCAGGGGATCTGACGCCGCTGTTCAGTGGCTACTTCGACACGACGTCGGGCCCCAAGCGCGAGGCGCAGTCGTACAGCAATATCCAGCAGGCCATCGGTGTCGAACCGCAGGAAATCCTGTTCCTCTCGGACATCGTCCAGGAGCTCGACGCCGCCCAGTCAGCCGGCTTGCAAACCTGCGGCCTGGCCCGTGAAGGCGGGGAACTGGCAGGGCATGTGACCGTCGACAGCTTCACCGGGATTGAGCCGGAAGCGTTCTGAGTTCACACAATCGACGCGCAAAAAAAACAGGCCGTGAAGCGAAAGCTCCACGGCCTGTCTGTTTATACGGTGTTCGAATTACATCGAGTGATAGGTCGGCAGGGCAAAACGCTGCTGGCTTTGCAGCATGCCGATCTGTGGCAGCTCGCTGGCCTGTTCCGCCAGATCACGACGGATCGCGCTGATCGCCCACGACAGTTGATCACCGGTATGCAGTTGCTGATACGTGAGCGCACGCTTGAACACTTTGCCGTCGGCACTCTTCAGCGTCAGCAGGATCCCGCCATCGGGACGGGGCTGGGTGGTGACGGCGAAGTTGGAAAACAGGGAGGTAAATTTTTCTTGGATCAGGTTCATGTCTTTCAGCTCCGTATGCACTTGAATGGCAAGCATGTATAGGGAGTTGCAGCGATTGTGCCAGTATTTGAGTTTTTAAAAATCCTTATAAATCAGTAATTTATAAAATCTGATGGTTTTGGCTGTCGTGCAATCTGCATGAATGGCCATCGTGCATCCTGCATTTTGCGGGATCATTGTCGATTCGATTGAACCAATACCCTTGGCTGTAATCATGTGGCGTTTAGTAGTGCCGGGACGGATACAAAACATTGCAAAAACCGCGTGTACAGCCCGCGAAGCCCTGACGTATTTTCGGCCTCGACCCTCGCTCGAGAAGCGCCGGTTGTCTCACCCGATTGCCCGACAATAAAAATCCGGCCTGCACGTCAAGGTCGAACGGGAGCTGCCATGCACCAAGCGCCGAGCGACACGATTACCTGGGGCATGATGCTCCGCAAACTGCCGATGATTGCCAAAGCCATTCCACGGGTGGTGAAAGGCATGAAGGTGGCCAACGTCACGGATCCGACCCAAACCTGTGGCCTGGGCTGGACATTCGAGCAAGCGACCCTGCGCAATCCCGAGGGCCCCGCGCTGCTGTCGGGCGAGGTGGTGCTGAGTTATTCACAGGTCAACCAGTGGGCCAACCGCATCGCCCACTATCTGATCGGGCAGGGCATCGGCAAGGGCGATGTGGTGGCGGTGTTCATCGAGAACCGTCCGGAACTGCTGGTGACGATTCTGGCGCTGGCCAAAGTCGGCGCCGTCAGCGCGCTGCTCAATACCTCGCAGACCCGCGATACGCTGATCCACAGCATCAATCTGGTGACCCCGGCGGCGATTGTTGTCGGTGATGAGTTGCTGCCGGCATTTGCGGCGGTACGCGAGCAAGTAGCGATCCCGGCAGCGCGCGCCTGGTTCGTCGCCGATCAGGATACCTTCAGCCATCCGGGCATCGCGCCCGAGGGCTACATCAACCTGATCAGCGCCAGTGCCGACGCCTCGGGCGACAACCCGGCCAGCAGCCGGCAGATTTTCTTCGACGACCCGTGCTTCTACATCTACACCTCCGGCACCACCGGTTTGCCCAAGGCCGGGGTGTTCAAGCACGGCCGCTGGATGCGCAGTTCGGCGAGCTTCGGCATGATCGCCCTCGACATGCGCCCGGACGACATCGTCTATTGCACCTTGCCGCTGTACCACGCCACCGGGCTTTGCGTGTGCTGGGGTTCGGCGGTCAATGGCGCGTCGGGTTTCGCGATTCGCCGCAAGTTCAGCGCCCGGCAGTTCTGGAGCGATGTGCGTCGCTATCGCGCAACCACCATCGGTTACGTCGGCGAGTTGTGCCGGTATCTGGTGGATCAGCCGCTCAGTGCCGACGACAGTCGTCATGATGTGCGAAAGATGATCGGCAACGGCCTGCGGCCCGGTGCGTGGGCCGAGTTCAAGACCCGCTTCGGCGTGGATCACATCTGCGAGCTGTACGCCGCCAGCGACGGCAATATCGGCTTCACCAACATCCTCAATTTCGACAACACCATCGGTTTCTCGCTGATGGCCTGGGAGTTGGTGGCCTACGACCAGGGCAGCGGCGAGCCGATTCGCGGTGACGACGGGTTCATGCGCAAGGTCGACCGGGGTGAGCGGGGGCTGTTGCTGGCGCGGATCGACGATAAGGCGCCGCTGGACGGCTACACCGATCCGCAGAAAACCGCCAAGGTCGTTCTGCAGGACGTGTTCACCAAGGGCGACCGCTTCTTCAACACCGGCGATCTGCTGCGCAACATCGGTTTCGGCCACGCACAGTTTGTCGACCGCCTCGGCGACACCTACCGCTGGAAGGGCGAAAACGTCTCGACCACCGAGGTCGAGAACCTGCTGCTCCAACATCCGCACATTTCCGAAGCCGTGGCCTATGGCGTGGAAATCCCCAACACCAACGGTCGCGCCGGGATGGCGGCGATCACCCCGGCCGAGTCTTTGGCGACCCTGGATTTCGCCGAACTGCTGGCCTTCACCCGCGAACGCCTGCCGGCCTACGCGGTGCCGCTGTTCCTGCGGGTCAAGGTGAAAATGGAAACCACCGGCACCTTCAAATACCAGAAGACCCGCCTGAAAAACGAAGGTTTCGACCCCGGCCAGACGGGGGATGACCCGATTTATGCCTGGCTGCCGGGAACCGAAACCTACGTGCAGGTGACGAATGAAATCCTTGTCGACATCCGGGCAGGCAAGTATCGCTATTGATATTGGCTATCGGTCATCTTGGAAAAAAGGGGATGACAGCTATCGCCGCGCTCGGGAAACTGTCGGCTTTCCGAACGACCGAAAGTGGAGTTGCCCCATGTCCGACCAAAGCCGCCAGATGACCCCCGAGGAAGCAGCCGAATTCACTGAACAGGTGTTCAACAAGGCGCGCGAGGGCGACGCGGTGATGCTCGATCGCCTGATCACTGCCGGTCTGCCGGTGAACCTGACCAACAGCAAGGGCGACACCCTGCTAATGCTTGCCAGCTACTACGGGCATGTGGATGCGGTGCAAGTGTTGCTCAAGCACAAGGCCGACCCGGAACAACGCAACGGCAACGGCCAGAGCCCGATTGCCGGCGCGGCGTTCAAGGGTGATCTGGCCGTAGTCAAGGCTTTGGTCGAGGGCGGTGCGCAGATTGAGGGCGCATCCTTCGATGGCCGCACGGCGCTGATGATGGCGGCGATGTTCAACCGGGTTGAAATCGTCGATTACCTGATCGACCAGGGCGCCGATCCGAAAGCCAAGGATGCCAATGGCATCACCGCGCTGGACGCGGCCCGCACCATGGGCGCCGTGGACACCACCGCGCAGCTGGAAAAACTGCTGGGCTGAGGCCGCTGGCCGGAACCCGATCTGTGGCGAAGGCGAGAATGCGCTATCCTTCGCGCCCTCAAAATTCCCTTCGCCACAGGATCCGCCCCCATGAAAGCCGCACTCGCCGAACTCATCAGCAAAATCAGCTCCGGCTGCATGGGCGAAGACGAGATCCTGAAAGTCGCGGATGAAGCGGCGCAGGCTTACGCCGATGCCGACGCATTTCTGACCGCCAACCCGGACATCAACTACGACGATACTTTCCCGATTCCGCTGGGCGAATGGGTGGTGGTCGGCAGCCTGCCGGAGACCGTACTGTTTCAGGCGGACACCTACGTTGACCTGTTCGCACAGATCGTGGCTTCGTTCGGCCCGGGCGTCGAGTTCAACCTCAAGCCCAAGCAACTGGCCAAGACCGAGGCGCTGACCGCGCTCAACCGCATCCAGGTGCAGATGAGCAGCCTGAACAAGGAAAACGGTGGTTACACGCTGATGAACTTCAGCCAGCTGCTCGACGACGAGCTGCAAGTGGTGCTGGTCTACGGCAACGACGTGCCGCGCGTACTGGAACTGTGCGCCGAAGTCGGCATTGCCGCCGCGCCGTCGCTGGAAGCCCTGAAGGTCGCCGTTCACGTCTGAACGCAATAAAAGGGAACCCTGAGCGCGACCGTCTATCCTAAAAGTGCATGCCACTATTCTGGAGCGACACCATGGGTTCCACGTTCAACGGCCTGGTCGGCCTGATCATTCTTGCGCTCGACATCTGGGCGATCATCAATGTGCTGAAAAGCGGCGCCGAGACCGGGATGAAAATCCTCTGGGTGCTGTTGATCATCCTCCTGCCGGTGCTGGGCCTGATCATCTGGGCGATTGCCGGGCCGCGGGGCAATGTGCGGATCTGACCGTTCGCACCGTGATTGGGTCGGACCGATGAACTGAGGTTCGACCTGTCATCTTCGGCAACGTAGAATGCGCGCCTTTCCCGGGCAATCGAACCTGACGATTGGCGCCCGCGCATTCATCGGAGCACTCACCATGACCGTCACCAAGACCAGCGAATACCTGGAAACCCTCTACGAAGGCTACGGCCAGCGTTTTCGCATGGAAAAACTGCTGCACGAAGTGCGCACCGAACACCAGCACCTGGTGATCTTCCAGAACCCGCGCATGGGCCGGGTGATGGCGCTGGACGGCGTGATCCAGACCACCGAAGCCGATGAATTCATCTACCACGAAATGCTCACCCACGTGCCGATCCTCGCCCACGGCACCGCCAAGCGCGTGCTGATCATCGGCGGCGGCGACGGCGGCATGCTGCGCGAAGTGACCAAACACGCCAGCGTCGAGCACATCACCATGGTCGAGATCGACGGCACCGTGGTCGACATGTGCAAGGAATTCCTGCCGAACCACTCCAAGGGCGCCTACGACGATCCACGCCTGAACCTGGTAATCGACGACGGCATGCGTTTCGTCGCCACCACCACCGAAAAGTTCGACGTGATCATTTCCGACTCCACCGACCCGATCGGCCCGGGCGAAGTGCTGTTCTCGGAAAACTTCTACCAGGCCTGCCACCGCTGCCTGAACGAGGGCGGCATCCTCGTGACCCAGAACGGCACGCCGTTCATGCAGATCGAAGAAGTGAAAACCACCGCCGGCCGCCTGCGCAGCCTGTTCCCGGACTGGCACTTCTATCAGGCGGCCGTGCCGACCTATATCGGCGGTTCGATGACCTTCGCCTGGGGTTCGACCAACCCTGCGTACCGCAAGCTGAGCCGCGAAGTGCTGCAACAGCGTTTCATCGGCAGCGGCATCGTCACCCGCTACTACAACCCGGAAATCCACATCGGCGCCTTCGCCTTGCCGCAATACGTGCTGCAGGCAGTGAACAAGCCAAGCAACGACTGATCGATCACGGGTCAGAAAAAGCCGAGGCCGGTGTGCGAAAACACGCCGGCCTCGGCTTTTTTCATGTTGCATCGGTGTAAACCTTTTGAACGATCAATCCTGACAAAAGTCGAGATAGGTGTAAGCCCATTTGCGGGTTTGATCGAGGAGGCTCCGATGTCAAAGTGGAAAGTCACCTTTGTGGACGATCATGGTGAAACGATCGACGAAGTCTTCGAGTGCGAGGAATGCCCCAGCCATGAACGGGCAGCTCGCCTCATCAAGGAGCGGTTGTTGCCGGTCGCCGCCGAGCTTGACCTGAACGATCTGGAAGGGCGCACCGCCGATGCCGGCGTGAAAAGCCTGAAAACCCAGAACAGCATCGAAATCCGCAGCATCACCCCAATCTGAATCTTCATTTTCTTCATGTACCAGGCCTTGGCAGCGGCTCTATCTTGGGGCTACTCTGCAAGCGAGATCAGCGAACGGATCGCTAAGGTCTGGTCTTGTCAGCTACATGCTTGTTTCCCGCCGGCAACGCGGTTGCCGTAAGCACCCGGGCCCGTTGGGCCAGTGCAGGGAATACGGAAAGTCTATCCATCTATGCGAGGGGGACGATTCATGAGCACAGCCTATCAAGAAGACATCAGCAGCAGTGTGCTGCGCCGCATGAAAGAAGGCGGTTTCGATTTTTCCCGATTCCATCCCATCGAGTTCTACGCCATTTTCCCGGACGAGGAGCGGGCGCGCAGGGCGGCAGGCAAATTTCGCGGTGAATCCATCAATGCCCAGGTCAGTGCGCGCGACGACGGCGCATGGTCTCTGGAATTGAGCAAGGTGATGTACGCAACCTACGACGACATTGGCGATTTCGAGCAGGGCTTTTCGGCGGTGGTCGAGCCCTTGGGCGGCATCATCGAAGGCTGGGGCGTGAAACAGGAGATCCGCAACCGGCACCGTTTGAACTGATCACTCTCGCAACACGTCGAGCTACGGCTGACCTTCGGGTCGGCCGTTGTCGTTTCTGCCCCCCTGAACACCCCATGGCAAAACCCTGAAACAAGAAACCGGCGCAAAAAAAAGCCACCTGAAAAGGTGGCTGAAAGGGAAGACCGGAAGGAGAGGAAACCGCTCAGGGTTACGGCCGGGATGGCTGCCGAGGCAAGCCGGATCAGTGGGGCTGCGTACTTCGTCAGCGACGTTTTTGCAGCGGATGCGCGGATTATCCGCAGCCGGCACCGAGCAGTGAAATCAACTCTGACTATGCTGGTGATAGGCGACGGGACTGCGTCGCAATGAAGCGGGGGCGATCAGGTTGGGGCATTTGCCGCACAGGAATGGTGCGGTGCGTGTGGCGTGAATATCCAACCGATTGAAATCAAAGCGTTTATGCCGATGGCACGGGCCTTGCGAAGGCCTGTATGTCCGGGGTGACAAGGAGTACGGCATGATCCGCACCTATTTTGATGAAATGTACGATGCCGGCGGCCAGATCCGTCCGCATTACCGGGAGTTTGCCCGCTGGCTGGCCGAAACGCCTGACGAACTGCTGGCCCAGCGGCGGCGCGAGGCCGATCTGCTGTTCCATCGTGCCGGGATCACTTTCACGCTCTACGGGGACGAGCAAGGGACAGAACGCCTGATTCCCTTCGACACCATTCCGCGCAGCATTCCCGCCAGCGAGTGGCGGATCGTCGAGCGCGGCTGCATTCAGCGGGTCAAGGCATTGAACATGTTCCTCGCCGACCTTTACCACGAGCAGCGCATCATCAAGGCCGGGATCATTCCCGCCGAACAGGTGCTGGCCAACGAGCAATATCAGTTGGCGATGCAGGGACTGGATCTGCACCGCGATATCTATTCGCACATCTCCGGCGTCGATCTGGTGCGCGACGGCGACGGCACGTACTACGTGCTCGAGGACAACCTGCGCACGCCGAGCGGCGTGAGCTACATGCTCGAAGACCGCAAGATGATGATGCGCCTGTTCCCGGAACTGTTCGCGGCCCAGCGCATCGCCCCGATCGACCATTACCCGAATCTGCTGCTCGACACCCTGAAAAGCTCAAGCCCGATCGACGACCCGAGTGTGGTGGTGCTGACACCGGGACGCTTCAACAGCGCGTTTTTCGAGCATGCGTTCCTGGCCCGGGAAATGGGCGTGGAGCTGGTGGAGGGTGCGGACTTGTTCGTGCGCGACGACAAAGTCTTCATGCGCACCACCGACGGCCCGAAAGCCGTGGACGTGATCTACCGCCGGCTCGACGACGCGTTCCTCGATCCGCTGGCGTTCCGCCCGGATTCGATGCTCGGCGTGCCGGGGCTGCTGTCGTCCTATCGCTCGGGCAACGTGGTGCTGGCCAATGCCATCGGCACCGGCGTGGCGGACGACAAATCGGTGTACCCGTTTGTCACCGAGATGATCCGTTTCTACCTCGACGAAGAACCGATCCTGAAGAATGTGCCGACCTGGCAATGCCGCAATCCGTCTGAACTTTCCCATGTACTGGCCAATCTTCCGGAACTGGTGGTCAAGGAAACCCAGGGCTCCGGCGGTTACGGAATGCTTGTGGGGCCGGCGGCGACGACCGCGGAAATCGATGCGTTCCGCGAGCGGATCAAGGCCAAGCCCCACGCGTACATCGCGCAACCGACGCTGTCGCTGTCGACCTGTCCGACCTTTGTCGAAAACGGCATTGCGCCGCGCCATATCGACCTGCGTCCGTTCGTATTGTCCGGCCGCGAAACCCGGGTCGTGCCCGGCGGTTTGACCCGTGTCGCCCTGCGTGAAGGCTCTCTGGTGGTGAACTCATCCCAGGGCGGCGGAACCAAGGACACCTGGGTGGTCGAGGATTGAAGGAAGCCTGCCATGTTAAGTAGAACTGCCTCGGATCTGTACTGGATGTCGCGTTACCTGGAGCGGGCGGAAAACCTCGCACGGATGCTCGATGTCAGCTATTCGCTGTCGCTGATGCCGCAGGACGGCCGTGGCGACGGCCTGCACGAACTGGCGATGCCTCTGCTGATCACCGGCACGCTGGACGATTACCTGGAACGTCACGGAGAGCTGCATGCCGAGCGCTTGCTGCACTTCTTCGCCCTCGACGCGGCGAATCCGGCGAGCATCTACAGCTGCCTCGGCGCGGCGCGAGCCAGCGCCCATGCGGTGCGCGGGCGAATCACTGCCGACATGTGGGAGAACATCAACGCCACCTGGCTGGAGATCCGTGGGATCGCCAATCAGGGCCTCAGCCGCTACGGCATGAGCCGTTTCTGCGAGTGGATCAAGGAACGTTCGCACCTGTTTCGGGGCGCGTCCTACGGCACCATCATGCGCAACGACGCGTTTCGTTTCATTCGCCTGGGTACGTTCATCGAGCGGGCGGACAACACGTTGCGCCTGCTCGATGCCCGCTACGAAATGGCCGGCGATCAGGCCGAAGCGGTCAGCGACGGCACGGCCCACGCCTATTACCAGTGGAGTGCGCTGTTGCGGGCGCTGTCGTCGTTCGAGGCGTACACCGAGATCTATCGCGATGCGCCCGGCGCCCGGCATGTGGCCGAGCTGCTGTTGTTGCGCGCCGACGTGCCGCGTTCGCTGCGGGCCTGCACGGAAGAGATCGACCAGATTCTCGCGCAACTGCCGGGGGCCAACGGTCGTCCCGCGCAACGGCTGGCGGCGGAAATGGACGCGCGTCTGCGCTACACCGGTATTCAAGAAATCCTTGAGGAAGGGCTGCACGCCTGGCTCACCGAATTCATCCCGCTGGTGCGCCAGTTGGGCAACGCCATTCACAGTTCCTACCTGGAGGCCGCATGAGACTTTCCATCAGCCACGAGACCACCTATCACTACGAAGATCAGGTACGCGCGAGCATCCAGTACCTGCGCCTGACGCCCCACGACAGCGAGCGTCAGCACGTGCTGAGCTGGCAGCTCGACCTGCCGCGCCCGGTGCGCGCCCAGCTCGATCCGTTCGGCAACATTCTGCACGTCCTGACCATGGACGAGCCTCACGAAGCGATCATCATCGGCGCCCGGGGGCAGGTCGATATCGACGAGTTGCGAGAAGCCGAGCACGAGAGTCAGTCGGCGCTGCCGTTCCTGCGTTTCACCCGGCTGACCGAGGCTGATGAGGCGCTGCGCGCGTTTGCCGAAAAATCCTGCAAGCAACGACGTGACCGCAATGCACTGATCGACCTGATGCATGGCCTGAACCAGCACATGACCTACAAGCCGGGCGCCACCGAAGTCGATACCAGTGCCGCCGAGGCGTTTGCCGGCCGGGCGGGTGTTTGCCAGGATCACGCCCACGCGTTTCTCGCCTGCGCGCGCAGCCTCGGAGTGCCGTCACGTTATGTGTCGGGCTATCTGTACAGCGAGGATTGCGAGCATCTGGCCAGTCACGCCTGGGCCGAAGCCTGGATCGATGACGCCTGGTACAGCTTTGACGTGACCAATGAACTGGCGCGGCCGGAGCGGCACCTGAAACTGGCGGTGGGTCTGGATTATCTGGATGCCTGCCCGGTGCGCGGCATGCGCCGGGGCGGCGGCTCAGAGCAGATGCACGCGAAAGTGCTGGTGTCGCCGACACCAGCGCCAATCATCTCGGTGCAGCAGCAGTAAGCGGCGTAATTGGATTACTTGGCCGGCTCAACCTTGCGCCCGGCCATGTGCCGCAAATACCCGATCAGCTTCTGCAGATCCGCATCCGGCAACACCTCGGCAGAAAACCCTGGCATCTTCGCTTGCGGCCACTGACGCAGACTCTGTGGGTCGCGAATGTAGCGCTTGAGGAAGTCCGCGCCGAAGTACTCGGTCGGGTTGTACGGAATATTCAGGTCCGGCCCGAACTGCGCATCGCCCGCGCCATTCAGGCGATGGCAGGCCAGGCAGTTCTTCTGGAACAGCGCAAAACCCTGATTCACCGGGTCATCGGCCTTCAACGCAGGATCCGGCAGCAGGGCAGGGAAGCGCTCGGCCACCGGCGCCATGCGCTTGATGCTCGCCACTTCGAACGGCCATTGTTCCGGGCTGATATTGCCGGCCTGCGGATCGGTCCACACCAGATAGAACGGCCCGGCGCTGTGCTTGCCTTCCGACAGCGGCGGCCAGGGTTGCGCCGGATCTTCGATGGCGAGCCAGGCGCGTGAGCCTTTGTCGTTCAGTAGCGGTGCGGCGGACAGCTCTGCGGCAAAACCATCCAGTGCCACGGCTTGCAGGTGATCGTCCGGTTTGATGCCGGTCAGCAGCGCGGCGATCGGCACGGCGCGATAAGTCATGTCCTTCTTGTAGGACACATCATTCTTGACCGTGAGGGTTTGTACCTGAGGATGCTTGAGCAATTCCTCGGTCTGCCAGGTGCGGCTGTTCGCGCCCAGCTCCAGGTTCAGCTGCGCGGCAGACAGGGGCATGCTCAGCAGCATGGCCCCGAATAGAATGAGCGTTTTCAAGTGATCGCCGTCCGTGTCGTGGAAGTGCGCAAAGGTTGGCACAGCCACGCTGGCCCGGGTAGCGGGCCAGTCACATTTTCAGTGGCGATAAACAATACCTGCCGCTTGAATCAGCCGATGACCTTGGTCAGGTTCGGCAGAATCAACAACAGCGTCGTGGCGAAAAGAATGAGCCCTGCTTGCCGTACTTTTGGTTGTTTGAACATGGCTTGACCGCCTTTTTTGTTATTTCCTGATGCTTGCCTGCATATCCATGACGGCAAGCGCTGCACTTCCTGTAGCGAACGCCTGTCTCGGCAAAACCCGACGACAACGACGTACATCTTCACCTTAGGGCCCGCGTCACGCTTCGCTTAGATCCATTTCGTATGTATTTGCTACCTGTCGCGATTAAAAAGGCATGAGGCCCATTGCCAGCTTCTTTGCCGCCCGTTTGCTAGACAGCTCGCGCACCTGAACCGGTTAATCAAGCCACGGATGACCGTCCGTCTGAGCGTGCGCGTCAACGTCATTGAGCGCTGTGGTCATTGAATCGATGGCCTGCGAAGACAACAGTGACAGCACGAATTTCATTCACCGCACAGGTTCGAGGACGTCATGACCCAAGCTTTGATTTTCGACGCGTTACGCACGCCCCGTGGCAAGGGCAAGGCCGACGGATCGCTGCACAGCGTCAAACCGGTGAACCTGGTGGCCGGGCTGCTGACCGCTTTGGAGGCACGTACGGCGCTGGACACCAGCCAGATCGATGACGTGGTGCTCGGTTGCGTCACGCCGATTGGCGATCAGGGCTCGGACATCGCCAAGACCGCCGTGCAGGTGGCTGATTGGGACGTCAGCGTCGCGGGCGTGCAGATCAACCGCTTCTGCGCCTCGGGGCTGGAAGCGGTGAACCTGGGGGCGATGAAAGTGCGCTCCGGGTTCGAAGACCTGGTGGTAGTTGGTGGCGTCGAATCCATGTCCCGAGTGCCGATGGGCAGCGACGGTGGAGCCTGGGCGCTGGACCCGCAAACCAACCTGCACAGCCACTTCACACCACAAGGCGTCGGCGCCGATCTGATCGCCACCCTTGAAGGCTTCAGCCGGCAGGACGTCGATGCCTACGCGCTGCACTCGCAGCAGAAAGCTGCCCGCGCCCGGGCCGACGGTTCGTTCAGCAAGTCGCTGGTGCCGGTGCAGGACCAGAACGGCATCATCCTGCTCGATCACGATGAATTCATTCGCGCCGAGTCGACCCTTGAAGGCCTGGGCAAGCTCAAGCCGAGTTTCGAAATGATCGGTCAGATGGGCTTCGACGCCACGGCATTGCGGGTCTACAGCCATGTCGAGCGAATCAATCATGTGCACACGCCGGGCAACAGCTCGGGGATCGTCGACGGCGCGGCGCTGATGCTGATTGGCTCCGAAGCGAAGGGGCGTGCGTTGGGTCTGCAACCTCGGGCGCGGATTGTCGCCACGGCGGTCACCAGCACCGACCCGACCATCATGCTCACCGGCCCGGCGCCGGCCACTCGCAAGGCGCTGGCCAAGGCCGGGCTGCGGGTGGAGGACATCGACCTGTTTGAAGTCAACGAGGCGTTCGCCTCGGTGGTGCTCAAATTCATCAAGGACATGGCTGTCGACCCGGACAAGGTCAACGTCAATGGCGGCTCGATCGCCATGGGCCATCCGCTGGGCGCCACCGGTTGCGCGATCCTCGGCACCTTGCTCGATGAACTGGAAGCCCGGCGCCTGCGCTACGGCCTCGCGACGCTGTGCGTCGGCGGCGGCATGGGCATCGCCACCATCATCGAACGCCTCTGACCCCAAGGAATCCTGTCATGACCCAAGCCATTCGTTACGAAAAAGGCCAGGACGGCATCGTTGTCCTGACCATCGACATGCCGGGCCAGAGCGCCAACACCATGAACGCGGCGTACCGCGAGGCCATGGCCGAAAGCGTCGCCCGTTTGCAGGCGGAAAAAGATGACATCGCCGGGGTGATCATCACTTCGGCCAAGAAAACCTTCTTCGCCGGTGGCGACCTGAATGAACTGATCAAGGTCGGCAAGCCCGAAGCCAAGGCTTTCTACGACATGGTGCTGACCCTCAAGGGTCAGTTGCGCACCCTGGAAACCCTCGGCAAACCGGTGGTCGCGGCGATCAACGGCGCGGCGCTCGGCGGTGGCTGGGAAATCTGCCTGGCCTGCCACCACCGCGTGGCGCTGGACGATGCGTCGGTTCAGCTCGGTCTGCCGGAGGTGACCCTCGGCCTGTTGCCGGGCGGCGGTGGCGTGGTGCGGATGGTGCGCATGCTTGGCATCGAAAAGGCGTTGCCGTACCTCCTTGAAGGCAAGAAAGTCCGTCCGCAGCAGGCGTTGCAGGCCGGATTGATCGATGAGCTGGCGGCGGATCGCGATGAGCTGCTGGCCAAGGCCCGGGCCTGGATTCTGGCCAATCCTGCGGCCGTGCAGCGTTGGGATGTTAAGGGTTATCAGATTCCCGGCGGCACGCCATCCAATCCGAAAGTCGCGCAGATGCTGGCGATTGCGCCGTCGATCCTGCGCACCAAAACCCAGGGCACGTTGCCGGCGCCGGAGAAGATTCTGTGCGCGGCTGTGGAAGGCGCGCAGGTGGATTTCGACACGGCGCACCTGATCGAAACCCGCTACTTCACCGAACTGACCACCGGCCAGATCTCGAAAAACCTGATCGGCACGTTCTGGTTCCAACTCAATGAAATCAATGCCGGCGGTTCACGGCCGCAGGGTTTGGCACCTTATGTGACGAAGCGAGTGGGCGTGCTCGGCGCAGGCATGATGGGCGCCGGGATCGCCTATGTCAGCGCATCGGCCGGGATCGACGTGGTGCTCAAGGACATCAACCTCGCGGCTGCGGAAAAGGGCAAGGCGCATTCGGCGGCGTTGCTGGACAAGAAAGTCGCTCGCGGGCAAATGTCTGCGCAGCAGCGTGAAGCGGTGCTGGCGCGTATTCACCCGACCGAAAGCGATGCCGATCTGGCGGGTTGCGATCTGATCATCGAGGCGGTGTTCGAGGATCGTCAACTCAAGGCCAAGGTCTCGGCAGCAGCGCAACAGGTGGTTGGCGCCGACGCTGTGATTGCTTCCAACACATCGACCTTGCCCATCACTGGCTTGGCGACCGCAGTACCGGATCAAAGCAAGTTTATCGGCCTGCACTTCTTCAGCCCGGTGGAAAAGATGCCGCTGGTGGAAATCATCAAGGGCGCGCAAACCAGCGACGAAACCCTTGCACGCGGGTTCGATTTCGTACTGCAAATCAAGAAAACCCCGATTGTGGTCAACGACAGTCGCGGATTCTTCACGTCGCGAGTATTCGGCACCTTCACCAATGAAGGCATTGCGATGCTGGGTGAGGGCGTCAGCGCGCCGATGATCGAGACCGAAGCGCGCAAGGCCGGCATGCCTGTCGGGCCGTTGGCGATCTCTGACGAAGTTTCCCTCAGCCTGATGAGCCATATCCGTCAGCAAACGGCCAAAGACCTTCAAGCAGAAGGGAAACCGCTGATTGAGCACCCGGCGTTCGCCGTGATTGACTTGCTGCTCAACGAATACAAGCGGCCGGGCAAGGCAGCGGGAGGCGGTTTTTATGAGTACCCGGCGGGTGGGCAGAAACATCTGTGGCCCGAGCTGAAAACCCGGTTCGAGAAAGCCGACGGGCAGATATCGCCGAAGGATGTGCGTGATCGACTGCTGTTCGTGCAGGCCATCGAAACCGTGCGTTGCTTGGAGGAGGGCGTGCTGACGTCGACGGCGGACGCCAACGTCGGCTCGATCTTCGGCATCGGTTTCGCGGCATGGACGGGCGGTGCGCTGCAGTTCATCAACCAATATGGCGTGAAGGACTTTGTCGCCCGGGCGCAGTATCTGGCGGAGCAGTACGGTGAGCGTTTCGCACCGCCTGCGCTGCTGCTGGAAAAAGCTGCCAAGGGCGAGTTGTTCTAACGGGGAGGGGACGCATTTCGGGGCTTGCCTTGCCGGGTGGTTTCAAGGCAGGCTCTGGGGTGTGCATTATTCCCATCACGTGTCAGGTATTTTTTATGTCGCTACGCATCTGCATTCTGGAAACCGACATCCTGCGTCCGGAACTGGTCGATGAATATCAGGGTTACGGGCAGATGTTCCAGCGCCTGTTCTCGCAACAGCCGATCGCCGCCGAGTTCACGGTGTACAACGTGATGCAGGGCGATTATCCGAGTGATGACCTGATCTTCGATGCGTATCTGGTCACCGGCAGCAAGGCCGACTCGTTCGGTACCGCCCCGTGGATCCAGACCCTCAAGCAATACCTGCTGACCCGCTATGAGCGCGGCGACAAACTGCTCGGCGTGTGCTTCGGCCATCAACTGCTGGCGCTGCTGCTGGGCGGCAAGAGCGAGCGCGCCACGCAAGGCTGGGGTGTCGGCATCCACAACTACAAACTGGCGGCCAAGGCGCCGTGGATGAGCCCGGTGCGTGAAGAGCTGACGCTGTTGATCAGTCACCAGGACCAGGTGACGGCGCTGCCGGAGAATGCAACGGTGATTGCGTCGAGCGATTTCTGCCCGTTTGCCGCGTACCACATCAACGATCAGGTGCTGTGCTTCCAGGGTCATCCGGAATTCATTCACGACTACTCGCGAGCGCTGCTGGATCTGCGTCAGGAAGCGCTGGGCGAGCAGGTTTACAGTAAGGGTGTGGCCAGTCTGGAGCATCAGCACCACGGCACCACCGTCGCGGAATGGATGATGCGTTTCGTGGCGCACAAGCCGACCGCTGCTTGAATCCAGACGCCCCCGTGTTTTACACGGGGGCGTTTTTTCTTATAGCCAGCCGGATTTCTTGAAGCTCGCCCACAGGCTCACGCAGCCGACCGTGATAAAGCCCAGCACGCCGAAATAGCCGTAGTGCCAGCTCAGCTCCGGCATGTTCTGGAAGTTCATCCCGTAGATCCCCGCCACCGCTGTCGGGAACGCCAGAATCGCCGCCCATGCAGCGAATTTGCGTTGCACCACGCTCTGGCGTGACGCCTCTAGCAACACGCCGATTTCGATGGTCTGGCTGGCGATATCGGCCAGGGTGGTCAGATCTTCCATCTGCCGATTCACGTGGATCTGCACGTCGCGAAAGTAAGGGCGCATGTTCTTGTCGATGAAGGGAAAGCTCAGCTTCTGCAGTTCTTCGCCGATTTCCACCATTGGCGCGGCGTAACGGCGCAGGCGCAGGACGTCGCGACGCAGGCCGTGCAGCTTCTGGATGTCGTATTCATTCAATGCGCTGCACAACACGTTGCGTTCCAGTTCATCGATCTCGGCGTGGATCGCTTCGCCCACTGGCTGATAGTTTTCGATCACGAAATCCAGCAGCGCATACAGTACGAAATCTTCCCCGTGCTCCAACAACAGCGGCCGCGCCTCACAGCGTTGGCGGACGTGGGCGTAGGACGCCGAGTGGCCATTGCGGGCAGTGATGATGTAGCCCTTGCCGGCGAAGATGTGGGTTTCGATGAACTGCAGAATCCCGTGTTCGCGCACCGGCGAGTAGGTGACGATGAACAGCGCGTCGCCAAAGGTTTCCAGCTTCGGCCGGCTGTGCTTTTCCAGGGCGTCTTCGATGGCCAGTTCGTGCAGGTTGAACTGACGTTGCAGGTTGGACAGTTCCTGGGCGCTCGGCTCTTCGAGGCCGATCCAGACGAAGTGGCCGGTCTTGGCGGCCCAGGCCGCGCCTTCGTCGAGGGAAATATTGGTGACTTTCTTACCGGCGCTGTAAACCGCAGCAGCAACAACTCGACCCATGGTGGTGATTCACTTCTTCTTGGCAGATGGCAGGGGAGACATGGCTTCAGCTTAGCCGTGTCGCTGCTTGAGAGTCAGTGAAATCTGCACAGTTCACCGGGCAAAAGAAAACCCGCACAGGGCGGGCTTCTTTTTCACGCAGCTTGCAGCTGCCGGTCCATCGCATCGATGCATTCGCGCATCTGTTCGCGGCACTGGTTGATCAGCATGGGCATGTCATCCATGGTCAGGCCGACGGTAGGAATTGCCGGCAGCGAGCGTATGAGAACTTTCCCGCTGTGCCAGCGGTTCAGACGCATGTGCTTGATGTAGCTGCTGACACACACCGGAACGATCGGCACCCCGGCGGCGATGGCCATCTGGAACGCGCCTTTCTTGAATGGCAGCAGTTCCTCACCCAGGTTGCGCGTGCCTTCCGGGAACACCCAGATCGAGGTGTCTTTGTGCTGCAAGGTGTCGGTGGTGGTCAGCATCGACTGGCGCGCCTTGTGCGCGTTCCCACGATCGATCAACACATTGCCCGCCAGCCAGAACAGCTGCCCGAACAGCGGCACCCACTTCAGGCTCTTTTTGCCGATGCACACCGTCCGACGCGGCACCACGTTGCCGAACACGAACAGGTCATAGTTGGACTGATGATTGGCGATGATCACGCAGCTGTCGGGTTTGTTCATCAACGGGCCGACTTCGGCCTTCACTCGCAGACGCAAAATGCACATGGCCGGCAGTGCATAGAGGCGGGCGCACAGGCGACTGTTGTCCGGATTGAATGGCCGGCACAGCCCGAGGATCACTCCGAGTATCCCCGCCAGAATAAAGTGCAGGCCCATCAATAACATACGAAACACAAACAGCATTTTCAGGCCCATCGGGACAAAAGGTGGCGCAGTGTACGGATGTGCACTGTTTTCGGCAATTGCCGCTATAGAGTCCGGAGATGGGCGATGTTTAAGCGCATGTTTCCGACTTGTTGGTCAGAGGCGTCCTAGAGCTGCCGCGGAGTTTTCAACAAGCCGCGTAAGAAAAAGCCCGACACGACGGTGGGGCTTTTCTGAATCGGTATGAGCCGGGTGTCAGCCCAGATGCTCCTGATCCTGGATGATCGCGTTGTCCAGGGTTTCCAGCAGCGCCTTGCGCACTTTCAACTTGGTGTTCTTGTGTGCGGTCATGTTGATCTTTTTCAACTGACGCGCGGCGGCGAGGGCGGCGCCTTGCAGTTCTTCGGCCGCGACCACTTTGTCGAGGAAGCCGGCATCCACTGCGCTTTGCGGATCGAACATCTCGCCATTGATGACCGAGCGGTGGAAGGCCGAGCGACGCAGGCGATCACGGGCCAGCTCGATGCCGGCGTGGTGCATGGTCATGCCGATCTGCACTTCGTTCAGACCAATGCTGAACGGGCCGTCGACACCGATCCGGTAATCGGCGGACAACAGAATGAATGCGCCTTTGGCTACGGCATGCCCCGGGCAAGCAACAATCACCGGGAACGGGTGCGACAACAGGCGGCGGGCCAGGGTCGAGCCGGCGGTCACCAGCGACACGGCTTCTTTAGGGCCGGCAGTCATCACTTTCAGGTCGTAGCCGCCAGAGAGAATGCCCGGCTGACCGGTGATGATCACAATGGCACGATCCGCCACCGCCTGATCCAGCGCCGCGTTGAAGGCCGCGATCACGTCCGGGGAAATGGCGTTGACCTTGCCGTTGCTCAGGGTCAGGGTCGCGATACCGTCTTCGAGGTGGTAGGCAATCAGGTCGCTCATGGCGCAATTCCTTATAAGAAAGATGGGCAGACGTTACCCACCGTCGCCGGTCAGGTAAAGCACTGTGACTGACCCGCCAGTCACCGTTTACCGGCCGATGCGCTGCAACACGCCCCGCGCCTGACGCCTGCGCACCTATATAGAAGGGCTGCGCCCACCCGAGATTGGCCGGATTGCCATGGCCCCTAGAAGGTGGAAGCGACTTTTTCTCTTAACCGCATGAAAATTCTGAAAAAAAGTTTGCCATCAGAAAAGCTTTCGACTACATTAGCGCGCCTCGACAGACAGAACATGTTTGAAGAGATACGGTGAAGTGTCCGAGTGGCTTAAGGAGCACGCCTGGAAAGTGTGTATACAGGAAACTGTATCGAGAGTTCGAATCTCTCCTTCACCGCCAAATTCGATGTAAACAAAACCCCTGGTTTCGAAAGAAGCCAGGGGTTTTGTGCATTCTGGCGTCCGGATTTTTTTGGTCACAGAGATCGGTTCGGCTTCCCTTTGCCAGGGCATTACAATCGCGGCTTTATCCGGCAAGTAAAAGGACGACCTCCATGATCATTTCCACCACCCACTCCATCGAAGGCCGGCAGATTACGGCATATCTGGACATCGTCAGTGCCGAGTCGGTGCAGGGCGTGAATGTGATTCGCGATATGTTCGCGGGCATGCGGGACTTTTTCGGCGGGCGTTCGCAGACGCTGGAGCGGGCGTTGAAGGAGGCGCGTGTTCAGGCGACTGACGAGATCAAGGAGCGCGCGCGGGCCTTGCAGGCGGATGCGGTGGTCGGGGTGGATTTCGAGATCAGCATGCCGGCAGGGAAGGGCGGCATGGTAGTGGTGTTTGCGACCGGTACAGCGGTCAAGTTGCGCTGAGCATTGGTTTCCGCTTGTGAGCCCATTCAACGGAATGGGCTCTTTGCTGACAATCAGCCCTGTGGTTTGAGCAGGATAGTGCCTTTCGAGTCATAGGTCAGCGGTGTATCGATCGCAACGAGAGGCGGGGTATCGCCCGGCTGAGCTGGTTGGGCCGGGTCCGGGTGGTAGATGACGCCAGGCTGCAACGGGCTCGGTCCAGTCGGTTGCTTGATGACGATTTCGCCCGAAGCGACTTTTTCCTTGAATTTCTCTGCCCCGGCTTTGCCGGCGGCGATCTGTTCGTCCGTGAGCTTTACAACAGGCAGTGTCGGGAATCCTTTGATTTCCATGTTCTCTCCTTGAGATTGATTGCGTAGGAAAAAGGGCAGCGGCCGGTCGCCGGGAATCTTTAGCGGCGGGGGACCAACGGTTCGTCATTGTGTTTAATTTCCGTGGGCCATTCGTCGGGCTTCGGGTGATCTGAACCACAAGTCCAGGAATGACCGACTAGTCTCAAAAGCCTTGGAGGTCGATATTTTTTCAGGCAAAAGGGTTTGCCGGTGTCGGCCCGCATTTGGAAAGGGGTGAAGAGATGACTGATCCGTACATCGAAGACGACGGGGCTGAATTTCCATTCAACAATTGCGTGCGCTGCGGCCAGACGGAGTACCAGGCCGGGTTTGGCGAGGACCCGGTGCAGACCGGCAAGATCAAGTCGGCTGCACCCAAGGGGCCTAAAGCAAAATTTCTGCCCAAGGTGACGGCGCGTTCCAGGAAGTAATCCGGATGCCACACAGCCCCGCCATTGAGCGGGGTTTTTTGTTTCTGTTTTTTGATAAGCGTCCTACAGAAATTGCAGATTCGTCCGGATTCTTTCACAAACTTTTCACACCCGGCTGGGTAGGGTGAAGCCATCCGTTAGAAAGCAAGTCTCCAGCCCGTCTCCCCAGCGGGCTTTTTTTTGCCCGTCATAAAACCTTTTCCGTATTCGCTGTCCGATCGGCGCCAAGTGCGCTGCAACGCTGGACATTGCCGCGGCAACAGCATTCAATCTGCGCCCTTTTTTATTCCTTCTGTTGAGGTTTTTCGTCATGCGTTTAACTCTGCCTGCTCTGGTTCTGGGGCTTCTGGTTGCTCAAGGTGCAATGGCTGGCGACGGTACCGCCGCACTGGGTGGCGGCCTGGGCGGCGCGCTGGGTAACGTGGTTGGCCAAAAAATGGGTGGCAGCAACGGCGCGGCGATTGGCGCTGGCCTGGCCGGCGCAGCTGGCGGTGCGTTGGCAGCGAAGAAGGGTGCCCGCACAAAGGCGGCCATTGGCGGGGGTGTCGGTGCGGCGGGTGGTTCGATTATCGGTAACAGCCTGGGTGGCAAGAACGGCGCGACTATCGGTGCTGGCCTGGGCGGCGCAGCCGGTGGCGCAGTGGGCAGCAATCTGTCCAAGGGTCACAAGCGTCACTGATTGCCAACGCGTGACTGAAAAGGCCCGGCTTTATGCCGGGCCTTTTCGTTGCTGAACGTTTTTCTCGAATTCGCCTCCAATGCCACATAGCCCCCTCCGCGGGCGAACCGTCCCGATCCGGGACCTGTGAGGTCTGTATGCGCTCGACTTTAACTGCAACTGCGTTGGTTATAGGACTGCTCGTGGCTCAAGGCGCCATGGCTGCCGGCGATGGTTCCGCGGCTGTCGGTGGTGGGCTGGGCGGTGTACTGGGCAATGTGGTCGGCGGACAGCTCGGCGGCAGCACCGGTGCTGCGGTGGGTGCCGGCGTTGGCGGTGCGGCCGGTAGTGCCGTCGGAGCGAACAAACGCAATCGCACGGAAGCCGCCATTGGCGGTGGCCTCGGCGCCGCAGGCGGTTCAGTGGTCGGCAACAGCCTCGGCGGCTCCACCGGTTCGACCATTGGCGCAGGGTTGGGCGGCGCAGCGGGTGGTGCGGTCGGCAACAACCTGGGTGACGATGGTGGCAAGTCGCACTCTGGGGGCGGCCACAAGCACAAGAACAAACACAAGAACCGTCATCGTTGAGTGACCGGTTCTACGGAAACCCGGCTTTATGCCGGGTTTTTTGTGCCTGCGCGTCATGCGCAGGAACGAATGGCGACCATACTTTTCGAACGTCCTATACGAACGCGATTGACGAGGTGCGCCATGACTCCGGAAACCGAAGGCAAGGAAGAGAAAGGACAGAGCGGATTGCCGTTTATCAATGATCCGGGGAATGAAGATCCGGGGTCGTTGATGGATGATGCGACGGTTCCGCTTTTGGAGGGTGAGGACGAGCTTGAGTATGAGGATTTTGATGATGATGAGTGATAGGGTACTCGCCTTGTTGAACTTGGTGTGCGCCTACTCGACAGCCTTATCCTCCCGGACCTCAATGCGCCGCGGCCAATTGGTCAACGCTGACTTCCCTGTCCGCACCAATGCTTGTGGAGCAGCGGTCTAATCCCTGCCATTCGCTATCGAACAAACGAAACATCAATCCTGTCCGCGTTAATTTTGACAAATTGCCCATTTAGATGTGGAAATTCGTAGTGGATATCCTGATCAGTAAAATCAACTAAAGACCGGAAAACTTCGCCATCCAGGTAGCCATAAATCTCACAGGGGAATCCGCTACCGAGCATCTTGATCTGCGTTTTTTCGCATTCTGAAGGTGATACACATTCTTCATCAGATAACACCATTTCGAACTCAACTTCGTAAGTTTTTCCCACCTCAATTTCTGAAGGGCTGTAGCTTACGAAACATCTGACCGCTGTGCCCTCCACGACCAGCAAAATAGCTTCTTCTACATACGGGTCTATTTCGACAACCAGTGCTTTGTACGTCTTAGTCATGAGCGGGTCTCACTGTTTTATCTCGTGCATTACCATTGATTGTCCGCCAAAACTCTTTCCCACTTTTGGTGTGTAGAGTCGTAATTTCATCATTGGTGTTGGTGCCAACGAAAGCGAATTTCGCTTCACCTTTTCGGTTAGTCCCCATCAACTGGATATACCCTGCTCGCAGCTCTCCCTTGTATAAGTACTCCACACGCGTGCCTTGATTCACAACGCCTCGCGCGGTGAGTAAGTACTCTTCGTTGCTCATCGCTTTGAATTCGGCGCCATGCTTTTCAAAATGCCCGGTAAGCTTTTCATCACTCCCAAAATTTTCGGGTCGAGATTTTGGCTTTGGAATCAGCGGCTCACCTTCGTCAACAACCGAGCCACCCACCCCAGCCGGCACCGAACAACCCGGCTTATTCGGCGGCGGACAGTTGGACGTCAACCCCAACGGATCCACCCACCCCGTCGGATTCGGCACGTACCGGTACTGATTCAGCCCACCCGCGAGCTTCACC